>DASVCF010000035.1:0-33163 GCA_036381735.1 Gemmatimonadaceae bacterium
GCTGCACCCCGATGTCTACCCCAGCGACTTCCGCGTGGTGGCGGACGCGGTGCCGCTCCACGAGCGACTCGTGTCGAACGTGCGCCGCTCGCTCCTCATCCTGCTCGGCGCCGTCGGGTTCGTGCTGCTCATCGCGTGCATCAACGTGTCCGGGCTGCTGCTCGCGCGCGCCGCGGCACGTGGTCGGGAGATCGCGGTGCGCACGGCACTCGGCGCCTCGCGCACTCGCCTCGTGCAGCAGTTCCTCGCCGAGAGCGCCGTGATGGTGACACTCGGCGCCGCGGGCGGATTGCTCGTGGCGCACTGGGGCGCGCACGCGCTCGCCGCGCTCGCGCCCGAGGGGCTGCTCGCCGGCTATCCCATCGGGATCGACGCGCGCGTGCTCGCGGTGACGCTCGCCGTCGCGCTGCTGGCGACGATCGCCTTCTCGCTCGCCCCCGTAATGCAGCGGCGCGAGAGTGCGCTCCCCGCGCAGCTCCGCGAGGAAGGACGCGGCACGAGCACTGGACGCGCGCGACAACGCGGCCGGCGCGTGCTGGTGGTGAGCGAGATCGCGCTCGCGCTGGTGCTCGCCGCGGGCGCGGGGCTGTTGCTGCGCAGCTTCGCGAAGGCGATGGACGAGGACCCCGGCTTCGCCCCCGCGCATCTGTTGACGTTCCAGGTGACGCTCCCCGCGCACGGCTATCCCACCGCGCCGCAGGTCGCGCGCGCCGAGCAGCAGCTCGTCGAGCAGCTGGCCGCGATCCCCGGCGTGACGCGCGCCACCGCGGGGTACACGCTCCCGATGGCGGGGCAGTGGCACACCGCCATCACTCCGGAAGGCGTGCCGCTCCTCAAGACACCGCTCGTCGTCAACGATCTCGTGATGCCCGGCTACTTCGAGACGATGGGGATCCACCTCGTGTCGGGCCGGACGTTCGACGCGCACGATGCCGTCGGTGCTCCGCACGTCGCGATCGTGGACGAGGAGTTCGCCAAGCGCTACTACCCCGGCGAGAACGCGATCGGCCGCCGCATCAAGTGGGGCTCCGCCGGATCCACCGATCCGTGGATGACGATCATCGGCGTCGTGCGGCCGGTGAAGGCGCTGTCGATGGACGAGCCGAGCACGCCGGAGACGTACTTTCCCGTGCTGCAGTTCGCCAACGACTCGACGCTCGCGAACATCGCCACGCGCAGCATGCGCTACGTGGTGCGCACCTCGGGCGATCCGCTCGCCGTGGCGGGCGCCGTTCGGCGCGTGGTGCGCACGATGGACCCCGCGCTCCCGGTGACGCACCTGGCGACGGCGGAGACGTTGATCGCACAGTCGATGGCGAGCCGTCGCTTCGACATGCTACTGCTCGCGTCGTTCGCCGCGCTCGCGCTCGTGCTCGCCGCGGCGGGGATCTACGGGCTCGTCGCGTATTCGGTGACGCAGCGCCAGCGAGAGATCGGCGTGCGGATGGCGATCGGTGCGACGTCGGCCGGTATCGTGCGACTCGTGCTACGCGAAGGGGTGTGGACGGCGGCGGTGGGCGCGGCGGTTGGGCTCGTGGGGGCGGCGATGCTCACGCGGGTCATGCGGTCGCTGCTGTTCGGGGTCGGGGCGCTGGACATGGTGACGTTCATCGGGGCGACTGGGGTGCTGATCGTCGTCGCGCTGGTGGCGAGCTGGCTGCCGGCGAGGCGGGCGGCGCGGGTGGATCCGATGGTGACGATACGAGGGGAGTAGGCGCTCCGTGCCCTGAACGCAACGCTATCCGCGGCGGCGCAGCCGCCGCGTTCACTAACCCGCCTGTCAGGTGCAACGCTCCGTCAGGTGGCCCGCACGATGCTGACGGCCCACACGAGGCCGACAAGGAGAAAGGCCAGTGCGAACACGACACGCATCCAGCTGGCCAGCGTGGCCCCAGGTTCGAGCACGGCCCGCTCGGGATGCCGGAGATCGTACCAAACGGTGACGACTTGCCCCGGGTTATAGCGGTCACTCGTGCGGCGCGCACTCCGCCTCGTGAACCCTCCATTCCAGCCGACCAGGTTCCCGTGCCGACGCCCGCCGGCCACCTTGTACTTGTACTGCACGACCGCAGAGGGGAAGTCTCCGCTTTTTGGCGTGCCGGGCACGAAATACGAGGATTGGATCCGTCCCGTGGTGCGCGGCCACCGGCGGGAGGCGAGCGCCCGGAGGAGGAGGAGCACTTGGTAGGAGGTCATACCCAGCCCGAAGGCCGTCAGGGTAACGGCGGGCGTGATTTCTGGAGCCATGGATGAAAAAGAGGACTGTGGCTCCCTAACGCTGAGTTCACCGGCGAGCGCTCACTCGCCAGGCGCGATGATGCTCGATTGTGCTGGATCTCGCCAGGCTCCCATATGGCAGCCCGTCCGCGCTCGTCCGGTGCAACGCTTCGTTAGCGGGCAGGCGTACCGGAGCCCGTGATACTACCGCGCAATCAGCCCTCGTGCTACACTCGGCAGAGCCATGCCAACGATCCAGGGCATCCCCGGGCCGTATCGCCTGTTCTTCTACAGTTTCGACTGTAACGAGCCCGTCCACGTCCACGCGCAGCGCGAGCGGGCCACGTGCAAGTTCTGGCTCGATCCCGTCGTGCTGGCCGCCAATCACGGCCTCACCCCGCGGGACCTCACGGCCGTGCGCCGCATTATCTTGGAACATCGGACCCGCATCTTGGAGGCCTGGCGTGAGCACTGCGGCACCCCTGACTAGCGACCCGCGCGTGCGGGCCGTCGAGATCACGGAAGATCTCATCACCGCGCACTTGGCGGATGGCCGCACGATCAGCGTGCCCCTCGCCTGGTCGTGGCGCCTCGCGCAGGCGACGCCTACCCAGCGCGCGCACTATGAGATCATCGGCGACGGCACCGGCGTGCATTGGCCGGACGTCGACGAGGACATCAGCGTGGACGGCATGCTGCGAGGGACCCCGGCCCGCCGGTAACGCGCCGTGCGCACACGTGCCTACCGACGGCATCAGCTGGCGCGTGTGAAGCGGCGGGTGCGCGAGTACTACGGCAGTGTGCACCGGGACGATCCGCGCCGCCTCGGCTGGCTCGCGCACACGCGCACGCCCTGTTCGTGCTGGATGTGCGGCAACCGACGGCGCTATTGGCGCGAACTGACGCGGCAAGAACAGCGAGCCCTGTTGCCGCGCTAACGGGGATCCTGCTGTTCTACCATAACCACCCGCAACCTGCAAGCGCCGCATTCTGCGGCGTCCTCGCGTCGCATAACCTGGCGGATTGCAGCGGGGGAACAGTGAGATGCGGTAAGCCTCAGTGGTGCCAGTCTCCCATCAGTCGTCAGAGGTGCTTACAGAATTAGGCCGCGTACAACGCCGCCTAACCCAGGTGGGGCTGATGATTGGCGAAAGCAGAGACGTCGGCACGGACCGCTGATCGACGATCTTCGAACACCCGATCCCAAAGATCCAGCACGGCGCCACCGAGCCGACGGATCTTCGCCCACCGACCGATCGCTGAGGCTCGGCTCACTCCCCCCGCAACGCCACCATCGGATCCACCCGCGCCGCCCGCCGCGCCGGCACCCAACACGCCACCATCGCCACCGCCGCCAACACCACCGGCACCACGACGAACGTCACCGGATCAGCCGCCGTCACCCCGAACAGCCGACTCCGTAGCAGGTACGCCACTCCGAGCGACGCCGGTATCCCGACAAGCAACGCGATCCCCACCACGCGCATCCCACGCCCGAGCATCATCCGCATGACCTCCGCGTGCCGCGCTCCGAGCGCCATCCGGATGCCGACCTCGCGCGTCCGCTGCGCGACCGCGAACGACATCGCGCCGTACACGCCCACCGTCGCCAGCACGAGCGCGAGCAGCGCGAACGCCGCCACGAGCAGTGTCGTGAACCTCGGCCCCGCGACATCGCGCGTGATGAGCGACTCGAGCGACCGGAGCTTCCACACCGGCTGATCCGCGTCCACCGACCAGATCGCGTTCCGCACCGCGTTGGCCATCGTCATGGGATCGTCCTGCGTGCGCGCCACGACGCTCGAGAAGATCCCCGGCATCTGCGCGATCGGCTCGTACAGTTGCGGTGCAGTAGGCTCGCCGAGCGTGAATTGCTTCACGTCGCCAGCGACGCCGACGACGGTCACCCACACGTCGGGCGGGCCGATGAGCTTGAGCCGCTTCCCCAACGGTGACTCGCCCGGCCACGTGCGGCGCGCCAGCTCTTCGTTCACGATGGCGACGCGTTGCGCATCCGCGCGATCACGTGCACCGAAGTCGCGGCCGCGGAGCAGCGGGATCTTCATCGTGCGAAAGAATCCATCGCTCACCACGTTGAGCTGCGTCACGGGTGCGGTGGCCGAGCGCAGCTCTGGATGATCGTCGGGTGCGTACGACTGCTGCGCCCAGTTGCCGCTCAGCGGGACGGCCTGCACCAGCGCCGCCGAGCGCACGCCGGGGACGGCGCGAACCTCGGCGAGCGCGCGATCCATGAACTGGGTGACCTGCTCCGGCGTGCCGTACTTCACCGAGGGGAGACGGAACTCGGCCGTCAGCACGTGCCGCGCATCGAAACCGGGGTCTACCTGCTGCAGCGCGAGCATGCTCCGCACGAGGAGCCCCGCGCCGGCGAGCAGCACGATCGAGAGCGCGAGCTCCGCGACCACGAACGCGTGCTGCGCGCCGAGCAGACGGCCGCGCCCCGACTCGCCCGGTCGCTCCTTGAGCGCGTCGTTCGGATCGGCGTGCGCCACGCGGAACGCGGGGATCGCGCCGAACAGCAGTCCGGCCGCGACGGTGATCGTCGCGGTGAAGATGAGCACGCGCGGCTCGAGTCCGATCGTGCCGAACAATGTCAGGTCTACGGGCAATCTGTTCGACAGCGCAGTCGCGAGCAGCTGGATCACCCAGTACGCGGAGACGACGCCGGCCACGCCGCCGAGGATCGACAGCACAATGCTCTCGGTGAGCAGCTGCCACACGAGTCGCGACCGCCCGGCGCCGAGTGCGGCGCGCAGCGACAGCTCACGCGTGCGCGATGCGGCGCGCGCGAGCTGCAGGTTCGCCACGTTCACGCACGCGATGAGCAGCACGACGCCGACGAACGCGAGCACCAGGAGCAGAATCGGGCGCACGCTTCCGGTGAGCGAATCGCGCAGCGATAGGACCTCGGCGCCCGCTCCGGCGTTCGTCGTCGGGTACTCGGCGGCGAGCTGCGCGGCGACAGACGAGAGATCGCGCTGGGCGTCGGCGAACGAGACGCCGGGCTTCAGTCGGCCGATGGCCCACACCCACGGGTTGGTCCGCGTGAGCAGCGACGTGTCCGGCGCCGACGTGACGGGGAGCCACACATCGTTCGGGCCGAAGGGATCGTGGAACTCGGGCGCCATCACGCCGATCACCACGTGCGGGCGGCCGTTGAGCACGAGCGTGCGCCCGAGAATGTGCGGATCGCTCCCGAAGCGCGTGCGCCACGCGGCGTTCGACAGGACGGCCACCTCCCGCCCCGTCCCCTCGGCTGTCTCGCTCGGCACGAAGGTCCGCCCGAACACCGTGCGCGCGCCGAGGATGCGCAGCGTGCTCGCCGTCACGAAGTTCCCGATGAGACGATCGGGGTGCTCGACGCCCGTGAGGTTCACGCTCTGCGTGCGCACGATCCCGATGTCCTCGAACGTGTGATTCCGTGCGCGCCATTCGCCGACGTCGGGCACCGCGGCGAGCAGCCGCTTCTCCGTGCCGCGCGTGCCCCACAATACCGCGAGCCGGTCGGCCGCCGGATACGGCAGCGGACGGAGGAGCACGGCGCTCACCACGCTGAAGATTGCCGTGTTGGCGCCGATGCCGAGCATGAGCGTGAGCACGGCGACGAGCGTGAAGCCTGGGCGCTTGACGAGCGTGCGCACGGTGAAGGAGACGTCCGACATCACGTCCTCGAGCAGCCGCGTACCGCGCGCATCGCGGCTCTCTTCCTTGAAGCGATCGAGACCGCCGAAGGCGAGGCGCGCACGGCGGAGCGCTTCGTCGCTCGGCACGCCGCGCGCGATGTACTTCTCCGCTTCGCGCCCGAGGTGAAAGCGAAGCTCGTCGTCCAGCTCGCGCTCGACGGCGCGGCGTCGCAGGAAGGCACGCAGCCGATACCTCAGGTCGCTCCAGAGCTCATCCAGCATATGTCCCTCCGCTCAGCGGATGCGATCCGATGCCGTCACTCGCTCCGCAGTGCGAGCATCGGATCGACGGCGGTCGCTCGGCGCGCGGGGAGCCAGCTCGCCAGGAGCGCGACGATCGCGAGCAGCGCGGCGATGCTCCCGATGACCGTTGGATCGGCCGCGCTCACGTGGTATAACAGCAAGGACAGGACGCGCGTGACTCCCAGCGCGCCGAGCACGCCGAACGCCGCCCCCCAGGCGACGAGACGGAACGCGTCCCGCACGATCATCCCGACCACCGCGCGACGATCGGCGCCGAGTGCCATCCGGATGCCGATCTCGTGCGTGCGCTGGAGCACGGCGTACATCATCACGCCGTAGATACCGATGGCGGCGATGATGAGCGCGAGCGCCGCGAAGATGCTGAGGAGCCCCATGAGCAGCCGCCACGGCGAGACGTACTCCGCGACGACGCGCGGCATGGTGCGCACGTTGGAGACGGCGATGTCCCGATCCACCGAGGCGATGGCGCGCCGGATGGGAGTCGCGAGCGATTCGGGGTCGCACGTCCGGGCGTCCACCGGGCACGCGCCACGCACGAGGAGCGTGAGGTGTCGATCGCCGATCTGCAGCTCCGATGAATAGATCGTGACGGACGGGGGCGACTCCATCTGGTCACGCACGTCGCCGACAATTCCGATGATGCGATAGTGCGTCCCCCACACGTCGATCCCCTGCCCGATCGCATCCCCGCCCGGCCAGTAGCGCTTCGCCATCTTCTCGCTGATGATCGTCACGCGCGCCCCGGCCGAGTCGTCGTGCGCGGTGAAGTCGCGTCCACTGAGGAGCGGGATGCCGAGCGTCGCGAAGTAGCCCGGCGTGACGAGCTCACTCACCGCGGTCGGCGCTTGCGCCCTGGGGACGGGAGGCGCGCCGCTCACATTGAAGTACGTGAACTCACGATCGTGGCTGAGTGGAAGCGTGGTGATGGCGGAGACGTTGCGCACACCGGGAAGCGCACCCACCGCCGATTGCAGCTTCGTGTACACGTCGGCCACACGCGTCGCCCCCGTGTATCGCGCCTCGGGCAGCTCGAGCGACATCGTGAGCACGTGCTCGACGCGCATCCCCGTGTTCGTGGCGACCAGGCGGCGAACGCTCTGCACCATGAGGCCGGCGCTCACGAGCAGCACGAGCGCGAGCGCGAACTCGGCGACGACGAGCGCGCGCCGCACGCGTCCGCCCCGCGAGCCGGTCGCACCGTGCCCACCTTCCTTGAGCGATGCCGTCAGATCCGGCCGCGACGCACGCAGTGCCGGGAGCACGCCGACGAGCAGCGCCGTCACGAGCGAGAGCGCGACGGCGAACGCGAGGGCGCGCCCGTTCAGGGCGAAGGTGCTCCACCCCGGAACGAATCGGGTCATGGTCACCGGGATCGCGCCCTTGAGCAGCGGGACGCTCCACCAGGCGAGCATCGATCCCGCCGTGGCACCCAGAAGGGCGAGGACGATGCTCTCCGTGAGGAGCTGTCGCGCGATTCGCCAGCGCCCCGCGCCGAGCGCACTGCGCACCGCGATCTCGCGCTCCCGCCCGCTCGTGCGCGCGAGCAGCAGGTTCGTCACGTTCGCGCAGGCGATGAGCAGCACGAACAGCGCGGCGGCCATGAGCGGCGTGAAGAACGCCCGCATCTCGTGCAGCGTGTACTCGCTGAGCGACTGGGAGACGAGCCGCCACCCCTTGGCCTGATCCGCATGCGTTGCCGCGAGCGCCGTGGCGATGGCGTCGATCTCGCGCTGGGCCTGTGCTGCGGATACGCCGGACGCGAGCCGGCCGAACACACGCAGCCAGTGCGTGCTCAGGTCATTCGCGTTGGCGGCCGTGAAGATGAGCGGAAGCCACAGATCGGTGGCGCGCGGAAAGACGAAGTCCGCAGGCATGACGCCGACCACCGTGTACGGCTCCCCGTTCAGCGTGATCGTCGAGCCCACCACGTGCGGGTCGCTGCCGAAACGCGTGCGCCACAGCGCATCGCTGAGTACCACCTCGTGCGCGATCGCCGGCGAGGCGCTGTCCACCTCGAACGTGCGCCCGATTGCGGGGCTCACTCCGAGCGTGGAGAAGAAGCTTGGCGTGACGTTGAAGCCGTCCACGTGCTCGGCCTGCTCGCGTCCCTGGAGCGCGCCGCTCCAGAAGCCGTAGCCGGCGAGGGACGTGAAGGCGTGCGCACGGTCGCGGAGCGCGAGGTAGTGACCGGGAGTGGCGTTGTTGCAGTCCGGGCAGCGCTTCGAGACGGCGCTGATCGCCATCAGGCGATCGAGATCGTGGAAGGGGAGCGAGCGGAGCAGCACGGCGTCCACCGCGCCGAAGATCGTCGTGCACGCGCCGATGCCCAACGCGAGAGTGAGCGCGGCCGCGAGCGTATACCCCGGACTCCTGCGCAGGGAGCGCACGGCGTGGCGAAGGTCGTGCGCCGTCGTCTCCAGCAGACGCGTGCCACGACTGTCGCGACTCGCTTCCTTGATGCGCTCCACACCCCCGAATGCGAGGCGGGCTCGGCGCATCGCCTCGTCGCGCGACACTCCCTGCGCGACGTACTTCTCCGCCTCGCGCTCGATGTGGAAGCGGAGCTCGTCGTCCAACTCGCGCTCCACATCCCGGCGTCGAAAGAGGGCGCGCAGCCGGTATCGCATGTCGCTCCACAGCTCGGTCAGCATTGCACGCTCCAGGCTCTCCGCCGTGTGATGCCGTAGGGGCGCGATCGCCGCTCAGCCCAGCTTCAGCACGAGCCCGACGGCCGTCGTCAGCCGCGCCCAGGCGTCGGCCTCCGTGTCGAGCTGCTTCTGGCCGGCACGCGTGAGCTGGTAGTACTTCGCCTTGCGATTGTTGTCCGAGACGCCCCACTCCGCCTTGATCCACCCCCGCCGCTCCAGGCGGTGCAGCGCGGGGTAGAGCGAGCCCTGCGGGATGCTGAGCGTGGCGCGCGACACCTGATGGATGCGCTCGGAGATCGCCCAGCCGTGCATCGGCTCGAGCGAGAGCGCCTTCAGGATGAGGAGGTCGAGCGTGCCCTGCGGAAGGTCGAGATGCGGATCGGTCACACGGTCCCCTTGCGCTTCTACATGAGTCACAATACGCCGAGTCCTGTAGAAGCGCAAGAGGTCAGCGGGCGGGGATTACACGATCCCCGCCCGCTCCTTCGCCTTCTGGATGACCGCCGCCATCACGTCCCGATGGTCGCTGAAGGTGTCGTCCACCACCTGCAGTGTCGGGATCGCACCCTCGTAGAGGTCCAGCGTCTTCTCGTTGAAGCGCCCGAACCCCGACTCGTGCACGCCGCTGCTCCCGCGACCCGGTGCGGGGCTGCTCAGGTGCGAATAGTTGTGGCTGTACTTCGACCAGATGGGCCCGAGCCCCACCTGGAACATCGGGATGAACCCGTGCAGCGCGTCGTACGGCATCTCGCCCACGCACGTGACGTTCGGGTACTTCTTCCGCAGGTTGAGCACGAGCTGCCGGGTTCCCTCGTGCATGTCGCCCGTGGTGCTGTTCACGTGGCCGCCCACGATGTCGAGGAAGTACGCGTCCACCCCGTACCGGTCGATCATCTCCGCGATGCGCCCCTCGAGATGCTCGCGCCACACGTCGGCGCCGAGGTTCATGTAGCGGAGCCAGCCGTCCTGGTGGCGGTCGTTGTTCCAGTCCACCCAGTTCAGCTCGTACACGTCTCCGTCGATCTTCTTCGTCACGCCATCGGCGATCTTCGGCCAGATGGGGAGCTTCGTGTTCGCGGCGTTCGTGCCGTACATCGGCATGATCTTGAAGCCCATCTTGTGCGCTTCATCCACGAGCCGGCGGAACGCCGCGTCGCCGCCCATCCGATCGGACACCGTGTACGTGGGATAGTCCCAGTAGTAGCGCCCGTCCCACGCGGGGATGAAGACGAGCACCCGATCGCCCGGGATCTGCGTGCGCATCCACCGCAGGATCTCGAGCATCTTCGGGAAGTCATTGAACATGTACCCGGTGTAGTGCATCCCGTGGAGCGTCGTCACCATCGCGAGGTTCCGCATCCACGCCGGCACATCGGTGCGCGCGTCCCAGGGCTTCAGGTCGAACGCCTGCTCGATGTGCTTCATGTGGAGCGCGATGGCCGCGTCGCTCGTCGGCGCGCGCCCGAGCCGCCACGTCGGCACCTCGACGCGCGTGTCGTCGCGCCACGCGTCGTGCTCGTACACGGCCTCCACGCGGTAGCTCGTCTCGCCGGGCGCCAGGTAGTACCGCTTGGGGCGCACGCGTGTGTCGAGTGTCGTCACGTAGAACACATCGCTCGGCGTCTGGATCATGAGGAGCGGCGTGTTCATGCTCCCACCCGGACCGTTGAGGTCGCCCGCGCCGAACGTGTAGCCGGCCTGCTCTTCGTTGTCGTGCGGATCGCGGAAGCCGCCCGCGCCGAACGAGATCTGCCCGCGCGGTACGCGCCGGATGATCGACGTCACCGTCTTGATCGGATGGTCGCGCATCTCCGCGACCACGTCCCACTCGATGGTGCTCTCCATGCGCCGGAGTGACGCGGTGAGTCGCCCGGGCGCCGTCATCTGACCGCCCGCCCACACGAAGCCGTCACAGGTGAGCTTCAGCGAATCGGCGGTCCCCTCCACCGTCATCTTCGAGCGATCGAGCCCGTACGTGTTCTCGTCGGTGAAGACGAGAAAGCCGAACGTGTAGTCGCCGAACGCCACCGACGGCTCGGGGAAGTCGAAGCTGAACTTCTGGAACGACCTGCCGCGCGGCGGGATGAAGATCTCGCTCGTCGAGCTGAGCGGGACGATCTCGCCGGGCGCGAGCGGATTGAGCGGACGCGGTGCCGGCGCGGCGCTGGACAGTGCGGGGAGCATGGGGCTCGCCGCGGCATCGCGCGTGAGCAGCGTGCTCGCGCTCGCGAGCCCCAGGAACTTGAGCCAGTCTCTCCGGGAGATGAAGTCGCTCATGGAAGTCCGGATTGAGGAGTGGAGAACCGACGACTACTTGTCATTCCGAGCGCCAGTGTCATCCCGAGCGTGAGCGAGGGATCTCGGACCGCCGGCGAGATCCCTCGCTTTGCTCGGGATGACAGTCACTTCCCATCCGCCGCGAGCCGCGCGTCCACCCAGTCGGCGGGGACGGCGTCATCGCGGTCGGTGTTCGGTTGGACGGCGGGGATCACCTCGAGGGTGAGCTCGTGCACGCCGCGCACGTCTACGTCCACGGGCACCGCGGCACTCCCCCTCGCGAGCGTGTCGCTGCGCCAGAGCACGCGCCCATCGCCGCGCACCTCGAACACGGCGCGCGATGGCGACTGCGCCCGGCGGCGCCGGCCGTTGTCCAGACCGACACGCGCCGTGAAGCGGGCGAAGCGGCCGAAGAGCTGATAGTGAATCTCCGACGACGACAGCGTGCCGATCCCCGTCGTGAAGACCGAATCGCCGACGGTGAGCGGGCCGCCCATGACGGAGCGGTTCCGTCCGAGCTGCTCCCAATCCTGGCGCACGCTGAGCGGCTCGAGCGTGGAGACGACGACGCTGTCCGGCACCGAGGGGGTGTAGTCGAGCGTCGCGGCATTCTTCGCGAGCGAGCCGTCGGACCACATCGACTGCACCGTGATCTTGTAGCTCTGCCCGGGGACGAGGTCGCTCAGATTGGCGCGCGCCGAGAACGACTCGCCGATGGGATGTCCATCCACCGCCACCTGGTACGCCGAGCGCGGGTAGTACTCCACCGGCCAGCGCAGCTCGGTGCTGCCGAGCCCGGTGCTCGTCGCCTCGATGCGATTGGGCGACGTGACCGGATAGACGTACGGCTGCGACGGCGCGAACGCGAGCTCCCACGATACGGTCTGCGTCGAGTCGGTGGTGATGGTCGCCGTCGCATACCCTTGATGGCTCGCCCACGTCACGTGCACCGGCACTCCGCGCGTGGAGCCCGTCGCGCGCGCCGTCACGAGCGCAAACGTCGGCGCGCTGCGCGGGAGCCCGACGGTCAACGTGTACGGATCGCCGCCGATCACTCGGCTCTCGCCGGAGAGCGTGGGGTGCGTCGTCGTTCCGCCGTTGTGCAGCGCGCGCAGATCGACCCACCCCTGCGTGATGTGCCGGCTCGTCGAGATGAGCACGGGGCGATCGGTGGCGCGCACGAGCGTGATGACGCGGACATCGGCGGGCGGCACGTCGATGAAGACGCCGTGCTCCCACGCGCCGTAGTACGTGCCGTTCCAGAAGTCGTAGACGTGATACGTGGCCGTGGAGTCGAGACCCAGCTGGCTCCACGACAGCAGTCGAGTGGATGCGCTGTCCGGGCTGTAGTTGAAGACGCCCACCACGTCGTAGTCGCGATCGAGGTGGTGCACCTTGAGGTCGATGATCGGCTTGCGCGTGTTGGCCGGCCGATACAGATCGAGCGGGCGGATGTCGACCGCGGGGTACACGCGCTTGAGCAGCTCGACGCGCGACTGCGGGAGATCGGTCAACCGGTCGCTGCTCATGAGCGCCTGCCCGGTGAGCGCGATGGTCGTGGCCCACGCGCGCGCCGTCCCCTCGCGCATCGGCGGGCGCACGATGAGCACGTCGGGATCGGAGTACCACGCGATGTTGTGCAGGAAGTTCCACTGCTGCACCGTGGACGCGGCGCCGAGGAAGCCGTCCCACCCCTGCACGATGTCGCCGCCCGTGCGCGAGCCGTTGTAGAGGCCCACGCCCTCGAGCGGCGTCCCCCACGACGCGAGCAGATACGACTTCGGCCCGATCGCCTTGCGGATCATCCCGAGCGTGTTGCGATACAACTGCGCGCCGATCTGCTCCGGTGTGCCGTCGGGCACCTTGCCGGCCATGTACTGCGTCTTCGTCCCGTACTCGTGCACGACGATGGTCTGGCCGTCGATCTTGAAGTACGTGAACCCCATGTCGTGCAGGCGCGTGAACAGATTCTCGAAGTAGCCGGGCGTGGCGGGCGCGGTAGGATCGACGAGATACCGTCCTTCCCACGTGGTCGATGCCGTGGAGTCGTTGCGCGTGAACAGGAACGCGCCCGTGCGGTGCGCGACGTCGCCGTTGCTCTGCCCGTGCGGCGCGATCCAGATTCCGGGCTCGAGCCCAGCCGCGCGAATCGAATCAGCGATGCCGCGCAAACCGATCGCCTGGAAGCGCGGATCGAGCGTGGTCCAGTCGCGATACGCACCGGGGCCGCGCTCGCCCATCCCCTCCCATCCGTCATCGAGCTGCACGTAGCGCGCGCCGAACGGCGCGAGGTTCTTCGCGATCCAGTGCGCGTTGGCGATGACTTCGGCGGGATCGATGACCCGATAGTAGTAGTACCACGTGCACCACCCCGAGGGCGGCACGGGGAACACCGACTTGTCGATCGGCTGGTAGAAGCGGATGCCGAGCGAATCGCGGTAGTAGTGGTCGATCGTGCGCCCATCGGTGGTCGTGACGCGATCGGCCACCGGGTCGAAGGTGCCGTCGGCGAGCGGGGTGGAGACGTCGCCGAGCGTGGTGATCATGATGTCGTCGCGCCCGCGCGGCTGGAGCCGGATGGGCACGGGGCGCGGCCACGGCGTGACCGGGCCGGCGTCGATCGTCACGCGCGCCGCGGTCTCTGGCGGCGCCGGCGCGTGGGCCGGGGTCGAATGGGCCGCGGTCGGACGCGCCACGGCCCGCGGGTGCGCCTTCGTCCGCGTCTGCGCGACGAGCGCATGCTGCGGCACGATGAGGAGCCCCGCGAGCAGCGCTGCGCACAGGCGAGGGTACCGCGGGTCGGCGTCGACTCTCATGTCACGATCTCGTTGTCGGTACAGGCCGGGGTCTCGAGCCCCGTCATCATTCGCAGCAGCACATCCTGCGTCGCGTCCTCGCGCGAGACCTCACCCACGATGCGTCCCGCGCGGAGCACGAGGATGCGTGTCGAGAGGTTGAGCAGCTCCGGCAGCTCGCTCGAGATGAGGAGCACGGCGGCGCCCTTCGATGCGAGCTGGTCGATCCACGCGTGCATCTCCGCCTTGGCGCCCACGTCCACGCCGCGCGTCGGCTCGTCGAGGAAGAGGATCTCGCTGTTCGCGGCGAGCCACTTGGCGAGCACGAGCTTCTGTTGATTGCCGCCCGAGAGCCCCGCCGTCGGCTCCTCGAGCGCCGACTGGCGCAGGCGGAGCGGCTGCAGGTACGTCTCCGCCAGCTCGCGCTCGGTGCCGCGCTGCACCCATCCACCGAGTCGGGCGAGCGAGCCCAGCGTGGGAAGCGTCGCGTTCTCACGCGCGCGCATGGGGAGCACGAGTCCCTGTCGCTTGCGGTCCTCGGGGACGAACCCCATCCCGAGCGCCATGGCATCGCGCGCCGAGCGGATGCGCACGCGCTTCCCGCGCACGTAGATCTCGCCGCTGGTCGCCGGCTCGAGCCCGAACAGCGTCTGCGCGAGCTCCGAGCGCCCCGCGCCCACGAGTCCCGCGAGCCCGAGCACTTCCCCCGCGCGCAGCGAGAACGAGATGTCCTGAAAGCACCCGGGCCGCGTGAGGTGCTCGACGCGCAGCATCTCATCGCCGGGCGTCGTCTGCACGTGCGCCGGGTAATACTGCTCCACGCGGCGCCCGATCATGTGCTGCACCAGCGTGCTCTCGTCGAGCGACGCGATGGGCTGCGTGCACACGTGCTCGCCGTCGCGGAGCACGGTCGCGCTGTCGCACAGGCGGAAGATCTCCGCCATGCGGTGCGACACGTAGATCAGCGTGACGCCGCGCGCCTTGAGCTGGCCGATGAGCGTGTAGAGCTGCGCGGCTTCGCCTTCGCTCAGACTGCTCGTCGGCTCATCGAAGATGATGACGCGCGCGCCGCTCCCCACCGCGGCCGCGATCTGCACGAGCTGCTGCTCGGCGACGCTCAACGACGACATGCGCCGCCCGGGGTCGATCGTCGCGCCGATGGTGGACAGCATCTCCTCGGCGCGCTGATGCAACGCGGCGCGCGAGACGAACGTCCAGCGCGCCGGAAGATGCCCGAGACACAGATTGTCGGCCACCGTGAGGTTCTCGCAGAAGGCGAGCTCCTGGTGCACCATCGCGACGCCGGCGGCGAGCGCATCGCGCGGGCTGGTCAAGCGAACCTCGCGCCCATCGAGCGCGATCGTTCCGGCGTCGGGCGCGTAGATCCCCGCGAGAATCTTGCCGAGGGTGCTCTTCCCCGCGCCGTTCTCCCCACAGACCGCATGACAGCAACCGGCCTGTACCTCGAAGCTCACGCCGCGCAGCGCGACGACACCCGGAAAGCGCTTGGTGAGACCCGAGAACGTGATGGCCGGCTGTGCCATGGCGTTACTCGCTATTTGCCGAGCGAAAGGTACTTCGCGTCCACGTCCGGATAGCCCCACGCCTGGAGCTGACGCGCCCAGTCGCCGAGGTTGTCCTTCGTGACCTTCACGAGATTCATCTGGACGTGCTCCGGCACCGGCTTGTGCAGGTAGACGTGGTCCACGATGGTGATCACCGACTGGTAGCCCCACAGATACGTGGGCTGCGCGAGCAGCACGGGCGTGAGCCCCTTGTCGACGTACTCGAGCTCGACCGGAAGCGCGTCGATCGACACGATCTTCACCTTGTTGGCATCGAGATCGGTGAGCAGCGCGCGCGTGAACAGCGCCCAGCCGCCGACCATCGCCCACCCCTGGATGTTGGGGTACGCGCGCTGGACGCGCAGCACCTCGGCCGCCGCGTCCTGCGGCGTCTCGATCGTGTGGAAGGTGCCGACGATCGTGATTCCCGGATACTTCTTCGCCTCGTCGAGCGCGCCCTGCACGCGGCGCTGCAGGTTGGGCGCGTTCTGATTCCCCGAGAAGACGGCCACGCGTCCCTTGCCGTTCATCTGCGCGGCGAGCTCGGACATCACCTGCCGGCCCATCGCCTCGTCGTCGCCACCGTAGAACGAGAAGCGCTTCGACTGTGGAGCGTCGCTGTCGAACATCATCACCGGCACGCCGCGCTCCACCGCTTCGTTGATGGCGCCCGTGACCTTCCCCGCATCACTCGCGGACACGAGAAGCGCGTTCGCGCCGGTGTTCACGGCCTGCGCGATGCGCTGCGCCTGCAGCTCCGCGTCCTCGGACGGCGGTGTGAGCCAGTTGATGCGGATCGTGATGCCGAGCTGCTTGGACAGCGAATCGGCCGCCTTCTCCGCGCCAAGCCGCCCCGAGAGAAAGACGGGGTTCGTGGAGCTCTTGGCGATCATCGCGATCGTGAACACCTTGCCTGACGCGCCGGCGGAGCCGCCCTGCGCGCTCCCCGCCTTCGCGTGATCCCCGCCACCGCACGCGACCAACCCCGCCGCGCACACCGCTGCCGCGGCGCCTCGGAACCATCCTCGTGCTACGTGCATCCACCGCTCCTGTGGTGAAGAGTTACATCGGCTCTCGGGGCGGGCCCGATCCGGCGCTGCGCGCCAGACGCCGCGCGAGCAGCTTGGTGCCGCTCTGGTCGAGCACGACCGCGAGGATCATCGCGCCACCGATGATGATCCATTCGTAGTTCTGATCGAGGTGCAGCGTGCGGATCGCCTGCCGGATGAGGACGATCAACACGGCGCCCAGCGTCGCGTTGATGGCGCTCCCCTTTCCGCCGAGCAGGCTCGCCCCACCCACCACCGCCGCCGCGATCACGTAGAGCTCGTACCCCGTCCCATCGGACGAGGACGCCGAGCCGTAGAAGCTCGCCCCCAGATACGCGGCCAGCCCCGCGGTGAGCCCGGAGACGATGAACACCCCGAGCGAGATGCGGGACACGTTGAGCCCCGAGTAGCGGCTCGCCTCGGGATTACCCCCGATGGCGAAGATGTGCCGCCCCATCACGGTGCGGCCGAGGTAGAGCGCGCCGAGCACGGTGACGGCGAGCATTACAAGAAGGGGCACCGGATACAGCGCGGTGCCCATTCCAAGGGATGCTTTGGCGACGTCGGTGAGCGACTCCGGCACGAGGATGCTTTCGGCGTGGCTCGTGACGAAGGCGAGGCCACGGAACATCCACATGGTACCGAGCGTGATAATAAAGGAATGGACGCCCAGCCCGATGACCATGAACCCGTTCGCGAGCCCGCAGAGGAGGCCGACGGCGAGGCAGGTCGTGAGCCCGAGGAGCACCGTCTCGGTGGGGCCCATCGGGCCGGCCGCGCGGAGCACCATGGACATGGTGACGCCCGCGAGGGCATAGATGGCGCCGACGGAGAGATCGATGGCGCCGGCGATGATGACGATGGTGGCACCCACGCCCATGATGGCGAACGCGCTGGCGTCCGTGGCCATCTGGATGAGCGTGTACTTGTTCAGGAAGTTGTTGACGGTTGCCCCGCTCACCGGGTCGATGTGGGAGCCGGCGGCAATGGTGAGGGCCGTCCCGATGACCAGCAGCACGAGCACGAGGCCGACCTGCTGCGACTGGAGCACGAGCCGTGCGGCGCGCGGGAGGGCGGACGGGCGTCCGACGTTCTCACTGGCGGCGTGCGTGAGGAGCTCCATGCTACAGGGCCGTAACGGTGGCGGGGGTAGGTGGCGAGAGAGTGTAAGCGCTTGCAAGATTACGGTTGGGCCCGCACCCTGTCAACGCAAAATTTCCGGCGTGGCGCACCGGTTCTTGTGCGCCGCCGCCGCTCGTGAGATACTTGGCGGACGGAGTCCCGCGCAACCCCCCGCCCCCGCTGTCCTCCGGAGCGAGAGCCGTCATGAACCTCGAAGATGTCGCGAAGCGCGCGAAGGTGTCCACGGCCACCGTCTCGCGCGTGCTCAATAACGTCGGGCGAGTTCGGCACAGTACCAGCGCACGCGTCCTCCAGGCGGTCGAGGAGCTCAAGTACACGCCCAACCTCAACGCCCGCATGCTCGCGGGGGGGCAGAGCCGCACCCTCGGCATGATCGTCTCCAACCTCGAGAACCCCTTCTTTCTCGACATCTTCCGCACCCTCGAGGCGGACGCCCATCGCCGCGGCTACGAGGTCCTGGTCGCCAACACCGACTACCGCCCGCAGTACCTCGTCTCGAGCGTGCACCTCATGCTCGGCCGCCGCGTCTCCGGACTCGCGGTCGTCGTCTCCGAGATGAAGCCGTCGCTCATTCGCGAGCTCGCCGAGACGCAGCTCCCCGTCGTGTTCTACGACGTCGGCACCGCGCGCCCGAACATCACCAACATCAAGGTGGACTACCGGAAGGGGATGCAGCGGATCATCGAGTACCTGCACGGACTCGGACACCGCCGCATGGCGTTCATCGGACACCACCCGACGCTGGAGCCGCTGAACAACCGGAAGCGCACCTTCCTCGAGCTCGCGGCGGAGTACGCGCCGCGCATGAAGGTCATGACCGTGGCGAGCGCCGATGGTCCGCTCGGCGGGCAGAACGCCGCGCGCGAGATTCTGAGCTCCGGCTTCCGCCCCACGGCCATCGTGTGCGTGAACGACTTCATGGCCGTCGGCGTGCTGCGCGAGCTGCACGCGCAGGGGATCGCCGTCCCCGGCGACATCTCCGTCACCGGCTTCGACGACATCGGACTCGCGGGCTTCGTGAGCCCCGCGCTCACGACGGCGCACATCCCCCGCGAGGAGATCGGGCATCTCATCGGCGAGGCGCTGATCCCCGGCCCGCGGAGCCGGCACGCGGCGGGGCGCGAGGTCCTGATCGAGCCGAGTCTCGTCGTGCGCGAATCGACCGCCCGCGCACCCCGCGCCGCGCCACGCCGTCGCAAGGTGGCCGCGAGCCGGGCACGGACACGATCGGGACGCTGAGCGCGGTGTGCATCCCCGCCGCGGTGTCATCCCGAGCGCGCCTGTCATCCCGAGCGGAGCGAGGGATCTCGCTGGTAGTCCGCGATCCCTCGCTGCGCTCGGGATGACAACGCCATCGGCTTCCCTCTTTCGTTTCGCCGGCTCAGACCCTATAGTGCAAGCGCTTACATCAACGAGGACCGGATGCGCATTCACCAGCTGCACTCGAACGTCGGCGGCGCAGCCGCGACGCCACGCTCCACCCCCCACTCCCCCCTCCGCCCCCCCGCTCCCACCCCCGCCGCACCGCTGACCTTCGGACTCCTCGTCGGCAACCGCGGCTTCTTCCCGGGGCACCTCGCCGAAGAAGGGCGCGCGGAGATGCTGAGCGTGCTCGCGAAGGAAGGGTTCGAGGTGGTGACCCTCGGCACCGAGGAGACGCGGTACGGCGCCGTCGAATCGCGCAACGAGGCCAAGGCGTGCGCGGCGCTCTTCCGCGAACACCGCGATCGCATCGCCGGCGTCATCGTCACCCTCCCCAACTTCGGCGACGAAGCCGCCGTGGCCGAGACGCTCCGGCTCGCGGGGCTCGATGTGCCCGTCCTCATCCACGCCTGGGCCGACACCCCCCGCAAGATGGGGATCAAGTTCCGGCGCGACTCGTTCTGCGGGAAGATGTCCGTCTGCAACGCGCTCACGCAGTACGGCATCCCCTATTCGCTCCCGTCGGTGCACACGCAGCCCCTCGACTCGGAGAGCTTCCGCCAGGATCTCCACTGGTTCGCCGGCGTGTGCCGCGTGGTGAAGGGACTCCGCACCGCGCGCATCGGCGCCATCGGCGCGCGCCCCGCGGCGTTCAAGACGGTGCGCTACAGCGAGAAGATCCTCGAGGCGAGCGGCATCGCGGTCGAGCCGGTGGACCTCTCCGAGATCCTCGGCCGCGTCAACCGACTGAAGGATGACGACCCGGCCGTCCGGACCAAGCTCGAGCAGATGACGGCCTACGTGTCCACCAACGGGATCCCGCAGCCGGCCCTCATCAAGATGGCCAAGCTCGGCGCGGTGATCGAAGGGTGGATGCAGGAGGTGGACGTCACCGTCAGCGCGATCCAGTGCTGGACCGCCATGGAGGAGTTCTACGGCGTCGTCCCGTGCACGATCATGAGCATGATGAGCAACGACTGCATGCCGAGCGCGTGCGAGGTGGACGTCTGCGGCACGGTCAGCATGTATGCGCTCACGCTCGCGTCTCAGACACCCAGCGCGCTCCTCGACTGGAACAACAACTACGGCGACGATCCGAACAAGGCGGTGTGCTTCCACTGCAGCAACCTGCCGAAGCACTTCTTCGAGAACGTCCAGATGGACTACCAGGCGATCATCGCCGGCACGGTCGGGAAGGACAACACCTATGGCACCGTCGTCGGCCGAGTGAAGGCGGGGCCGATGAGCTTCGCGCGCTTCTCCACCGATGATCGCACCGGGAAGATCCGCGGCTACGTGGGCGATGGCCGCTTCACCGCCGACCCGCTGAAGACGTTCGGCGGCGCGGGCGTGGTCGAGATCCCCAAGCTGCAGGAGCTGCTGCACCACATCTGTGCGAACGGCTTCGAGCACCACGTCGCGGCCAACCTGTCGAGCGTGTCGAACATCCTCCACGAGGCCACCACGCGCTACCTCGGGTGGGACGTGCTGTGGCACCGGTGAACGGCGCCATGCACGTCGCGGGCGTGGACTTCGGAACGCAGAGCGTCCGCGTCTCCATCGTCCACAGCCACGACGGGCCGGTGGGCTCGGGCGTGTGCGAGTACCCGGTGGTGCACGACGCGTCCGACCCGGACTTCGCCACGCAGTCGCACGACGCGCACATGGCCGCGCTCGTCGATGCCATGCGCACCGCGCTCGCCGCGGCCCGCGTCGCTGGCCCGGCCATCCGCGCGCTCGCGCTCGACACCACCGGCTCGACGGTCATTCCCGTCGGCGCCAACTTAGTACCACTCGGCGACTATTACCTGTGGTGCGACCATCGCGCCAAGGACGAGGCCGCGCGCATCACCGAGATCGCGCACGAGCTCGGCCTCCCCGCCATCGAGCGGTGCGGCGGCGTCTACTCCTCGGAGTGGGGATTCGCCAAGCTGCTGCACTGGCTCCGCCACAACCCGGCGCGCCGCCACGAGCTGGTGACCGCACTCGAGCATTGCGACATGGTCGCCGCGACGCTGTGCGGCATCACCGACCCGACGCAGATCCCGCGCAGCGTCTGCGCCATGGGGCACAAGTGGCTCTGGCACGCGGACCTCGGCGGCTTCCCGTCCGATGACTTCTTCTGCGCGGTGGATCCCCTGCTCGGCGGGATCGCCAAGAAGATGCCCGGCCGGTACCTCACCTCCGACCATCTTGCCGGCCGGCTCTCGCCCGCGTGGGCCGAGCGGCTCGGCCTCGCCGCCGGCATTCCGATCCCCGTCGGCGCCTTCGATGCGCACTGGGATGCGATGGGCGCGGGGATCGCCGAGGGTGACGTCGTCAACGTCATCGGCACCGCGACGTGCATCATGGCCATCTCGAAGCAGACGGCGTGCGTCCCCGGCGTGTGCGGCGTGGTGCAGGGCTCCATCCACCCCGCGTACGCCGGCATCGAAGCCGGACTCTCGGCGACGGGCGATCTCTTCGAGGCCGTTGCGCGCCGCTCCGGCACCACCGTCGGCGCGCTCTCGCAGGGACTCGACGCGTACCGCGCGGGGCAGACCGGGCTCATCCGCATGACGTGGGACAACGGCGACCGCACGGTGCTCGTGAACCCGCGTCTGGGCGGCGTGATGCTCGGCTCGAACCTGCAGACCACCGCGCGCGACGAGCTGTTCGCCGCCATCGAGGGGACCGCGTTCCACACGCGCATCATCCTCGAGCGGATGAGCGAGCACGGCGTCCCCGTGCAGCGCGTCATCCACGGTGGCGGCATCCCGCAGAAGAACGCGGTGCTCAACCAGGTGTACGCGAACGTGCTCAACAAGCCGGTGCTCGTTCCCGAGCGTCCGATCACGAGCCTCGGCTCGGCGCTCTTCGCGCTCGTCGCCGCCGGCGCGTACGAGTCGCTCGAGGCGGCGCAGGCGGCGGTGTGCCCGTCGTATCGCACGGTGAATCCCGATCCGGCGGCGCACCGGACGTACGAGCGGCTGTACCCGATCTTCCGGTCGCTCTACTTCGGGCTGGGGAGTCCGGACTCGGCGCCGATGGCGATCGGCACGGTGCTCCCCGAGCTCCGAAATATCGCGGCGGACGTTCGCCAGCAGGCCTGAGTGCGGGGCCGATGGTATTCACCACAGAGACACAGAGGGCACAGAGAACGGCAGTTCGCCGTTCTCTGTGCCCTCTGTGTCTCTGTGGTGCATTGCTGTTCGGAAGGCCAGGCCGAGATTCCTCGCTGCGCTCGGAATGACAGCCCGGTCCTCGGAATGACAGTCCAGTCCGATGACGGCGGCGCGGTGTTACACGCTCTTCGGCTGCCCGTAGTAGGCGTTCGCGCCGTGCTTCCGGAGAAAGTGCTTATCGAGCAGCGCCGAGGAGATCGGCGAGGCCTGGGGATTGAGCGCCGCGGTGTCGTACGCCATGCGCGCCACCGTCTCGAGCAGCGATGCCGTCTCGACGGCGTCGGTGACGGTGCGACCCCAGCAGAAGCTCGCGTGACCGGCGACGAGCACGGCGGACATCGCCATCGGGTCGAGGCCGTCGAACCGCCGCACGATCGCGTGCCCCGTGTTCTCCTCGTAGCGCGAGGCGATCTCGTCGGGCGTCATCGATTCCGTGATCGGCACCGGGCCGTGGAAGTAGTCGGCGTGCGTCGTCCCCATGCACGGGATCTCGCGGCCGGCCTGCGCCCAGACGGTCGCGTAGTGCGAATGCGTGTGCACGACGCCGCCGATGGATGGGAACGCCCGATAGAGCACGAGGTGGGTGGGCAGGTCGGACGAGGGGCGCATCGTCCCCTCGACGATCCGGCCGTCGAGGTCGGTAACGACGAGATCCTCCGCGCGCATCCGGTCGTACGGCACGCCGCTCGGCTTGATGACGACCAGCCCTTCGTCGCGCGCAATACCGCTCGCGTTCCCGAAGGTGAAGAGTGCGAGCCCACGGCGCGACAACTCGAGGTTCGCGCGGAGCACTTCGTCACGGAGCGTCGCCAGCATGCGGGAATCGATGGATAGAGGTGAGCGGGTGTAAGCGCTTGCAATCGTAGTCCCGGCTCCCGATGTCGTCAATGGCCGGTGGCCGGCGTGCGACGCGTAAACGCGCAGAGCGCGCGGCGCACGGCTCCACGGTGCGACGCGCGGGCAGCGGTGAACCGACAACTGGAGAGCGTGGAACATGGCGGACCGGATATCGCGCAGGGACGTGATCAAGAGCATGGGCGTCGTTGGAGCCGGCACCCTGCTGGGCATGCGCTTCCCGAGCGACGAGTCGATCTCGCTCGGCACGGCACGCGTCGCCGGACGCGCCGCCGACATCACCGTGACGCCCGTGAGCGCGCGCACCGTGCGGGTGACCATCACGCCGCTCGCGATCGGCCGGCCAGCGCCGATCGTCGACGATGGCTCGCTCGTCGAGCATCTGCCCGCGTCGCCAGCCGCGCGCATCACGGAGCTGACCGCTCCCAAACGCGTCCGCGCCGGCGATCTGCACGTGACCGTGGCGCCCGATCCGCTCACCATCCGCGTCGAATCGAAGGATGGTCGGCTCGTGCAGCAGCTCCGCATCGACGAGGTGACTGGCTCCGTGTCGTTCCCCCTCGGCGATGGTCCGGTGTTCGGACTCGGCGAGGGCGGGCCGCAGTTCGATCGACGCGGCTCCGCGTATCGAATGCGCAGCGGTCAGGGCGGCTACGAGCTGCGCACACACGGCGGTCGCGTACCCATCCCATGGCTCATCGGGACCGCCGGTTGGGCCATGTTCATCCACCAACCGTACGGCACCTTCGATCTCACAAGCAGTGAAGGTCGCTTCACCCCGAACCCGACCAGCGAAACGAGCCACGCCCAGGCGAGCGACGACGGTGCCGACGGCGCAACGAACGCCGATGCGCTCCTCCCGCTCGACCTCTTCATCGTCGCCGCGCGCGAGCCCGCCGAGGTGATGCGCGAGTACGCGCGTCTCACCGGATTCCCGGAGATGCCGCCGCTCTGGGCGCTCGGCTACCAGCAGTCGCATCGCACGCTCCCCAGCCGAGATGTGGTGATGTCCGTCGCGCGCACGTTCCGCGAGAAGCGTCTGCCGTGCGATGCACTCATCTACCTCGGCACCGGCTTCGTGCCGTCGGGATGGAACACGGCCAACGGCTCCTTCGAGTTCAATCCGCGCGTGTTCCCCGATCCGGCGGAAATGCTTCGCGAGCTGCACGACGAGCACTTCCGCGTCGTGCTGCACGCGGTGATCCTCACGCGCTCGCTGCACGGCACGGTGCACGACGCGTGCGATCTCTCGCGCTTCGATGAGACGGAGGCGAGCTGCTACTGGGACGCGCACCGCAAGCTGCAGGCGATGGGCGTGGACGCCTGGTGGCCGGACGAGGGCGATCCGCTCGACGCCGCGTCGCGCCTCACGAGAATCCGCATGTACTGGGAAGGCCCGCAGCTCGATCAGCCCAACGTGCGCCCGTACGCGCTCCACCGGAACGGCTACGCGGGGATGCAGCGCTACGCGCCGTTCCTCTGGTCTGGCGACGTGTACTCCACGTGGGAGACGCTGCGCACGCACATCCCGAACGCGATCAACACCGCGCTCACCGGCATCCCGTACTGGGGCACCGACACCGGCGGCTTCGTGCCGACCAAGGAGTTCACCGCCGAGCTGTTCGTGCGGTGGTTCCAGTTCAGCGCCTTCTGCACGCTCTTCCGCTCGCACGGCCGCACGTGGATGCTGCGGCTCCCATGGGGGTGGAACACCGGCGAGCTGGGTCCGGCGGAGATCAGCAACTACGGCGGTGCGGCCGATCCCGATCCGAGCGAGCTCCACAATCCGAACGTCGAGCCGATCTGCCGCACGTATCTCGAGCTGCGCTATCGCCTCCTGCCCTACCTGTACACCGCGGTGCACGAAGCGCACGTGACGGGGGTGCCGATCATCCGCGCGCTCTGGCTGCACTATCCCGACGATGCGCACGCCGTCGCACGCGGCGACGAGTATCTGTGGGGGCGCGACATCCTCGTGGCGCCAGTCACCGACGCGGGCGCCACATCGCGGCAGCTATATCTGCCGCGCGGCGCGTGGTACGACTTCTGGACCGAAGCGCGGATCGACGGGGGACGGGAGATCTCTCGTTCCGTGGATCTCGAGACGATGCCGCTCTACGTGCGTGCCGGTGCGATCATCCCGCTCGGGCCTGTGAAGCAGTACACGGCGGAAAAGGTCGACGGTCCGCTCACGCTCGTCGTGTACCCTGGCGCCGACGGCGCATTCACGCTGTACGAGGATGACGGCACGAGCTTCGACTATCGCAAGGGCGCGTGGATGGGGATCGCCATGGCGTGGGACGATGCGAAGCGCACGCTGAGTCTACGCCTGGCCGACGGTTCGCGAATGCTGCCGCCGATGCAGCGGAAGATCGAGGTGCGGGCAGCCGGCGCATCCACGACGCGCGCGGTCACCTTCGATGGGAAGCCGATCGAGGTGCAGCTCTGAGCGCAGCTGTCATCCCGAGCGCATTGTCATCCCGAGCGCATTGTCATCCCGAGCGCAGCGAGGGATCTCGGTCAGCCAACGAGATCCCTCGCTCCGCTCGGGATGACAGACGCGCTCGGGATGACAGCGGACTAGTGCCGCATCTCCCGGATGACCTCGGGCACCGGTCCGATGCGCCACCCCTGCGTCTTCGTGATGCGCGCCTTCCGGGCGAGCGTCTTCCCGTTCACCTGCAACGTGACCGTGTACTCGCCGAGCGGCGCCAGCTGATCGAGCACGGTGCGATTCGTGTTCTCGGCAGCACGCGTCGTCGCACCATCACGACCGCGCGAGCCGGCCGCGGTCGCACCGGCTACCGTCTGAATCGGGCGGCCGTACGTGCATTCGCCGGGCTTGGGCGCACGCGGCCGGCCGCGTCGCCCGCGCTCTCCGAGCCGCGTGCTCCACACCACGCAATTGACCCCCGCCGCACTCGGCCCCGCGAGTCGCACGACGTCCTTCCCCGCGGCGTTCGCGATGGTGAGCGTCGCCTCGCCGGTTGCCGCGTGCTGGAGGTAGTACCGAATCACCATCCCATCCGGCTCGTTCGGTGTCTGGAGCTGCCGTTGACCGAATAAGTAATCATTTGCGCCGAATTGGTAGGTGACACGCTGCACCGTCGGTGCAATGGCGAAGAGATGCACGTCCTCGCCGAGCATCGCCGGCGTCATCTCCTGCAGCGGCTCGATGTTCGTGATGTAGATCCCGCGCCCGTACGTACCCAGGATCAGGTCGTTCGCGCGCGGATGCACGAGCAGATCGTGCACGGGGATCCGGGGCATGTTGTTGTTCATGTTCGCCCAGTGTGCCCCGCCATCGATCGTCACGTAGACGCCCGCGTCGTTGCCGACGAACAGCAGATTGGGATTCTTCCGATCCTCGAAGACGACGTTGATCGGCTCGTCGGGAAGATCGCCGACGATCGAGTGCCAGGTCGCGCCGTAATCATCCGTGCGATAGAGGTACGGATGGAAATCGTCGAACTTGTACCCGCGCTTCGCGACGTACGCGCGCCCCGCCACGTGCGAGGACGCGAACACTCGGCTCACATACGCATCCTCGCGCGCGCCGAGCGCGGTGAGCTTCGCCGTCATGTCCGTCCAGCTCGCGCCCGTGTTCCGCGTGAGCCACACCTTCCCGTCGCTCGTCCCCACCCAGATGACGCCGGCGGTGAGCGGCGACTCCGAGATGGTGGAGATCGCGAACCACGGGATGCCGCCGGGGATGCTCCCTTCGGACTCGGGCAGGATCTTGTCCGCCGGATGCGTGCTCAGGTCGGGGCTGACCTCCTTCCAGTGATCGCCGCGATCGGTGGAGCGGAGGAGCACCTGCGTGCCGAGGTAGATGACGCGGCTGTCGTGCGGCGAGATGGCGAGCGGTGTCTCCCACAGAAAGCGGTACGGCGGTTTGCTCGAGTCGCGCTGCGGCGTGATGTTCGTGCGGTAGCCGAGCTTCTGATCCACGCGCTCCGGCGCACCGTACTCACGCGTGGTGTACAGCCAGCGACTGTTCGTGGGATCTGGCAGCGTGACGATGCCGTCGCCGTCGCCCACCGCGTACCAGTCCTGTTCGGTGATGCGGCCGGCTGCACTATTCGATGGTCCCCGCCAGTTCTCGTGATCCTGCAGACCCGCGTAGATGTTGTACGGATCTTCGTTGTCCGCGCCGATCGAGTAGACCGAACCGAGCGGCAGATTCGAGTAGGCATCGCTGCTCTTCCCGCCGTCGTAGGAGATCGCGATCCCGCCGTCGCTCCCGAGGATCATGCGATCCGAGTTCCGCGGATCGAACCAGAACGTGCGGAAGTCGCCGAAGAAGCTCGGGAAGACTTCGCCGTGCCACGTCTTACCGCCGTCGTACGACAAGCCGCCCGGATATCCGGTGAGAAAGAGCGTCTTGTCGTTGTTGGGATCGACGCGGATCTGGTTGAAGTAGTACGGCCCCTTGGGGCTCACGTTCACCGAGTCGGGGTTCATCTTGGTCCACGTCGCGCCGCCGTCGTCCGTGCGATAGATCTCGCCGCCGATCACGGGGAAGCGCTGTCGGGGACCGCCGGCGCCCGGACCGGTGGGGACCTTCGCGCCCGGCTTCAGATTGTCGTTCTCGACCACGGCGTAGAGGATCCGCGGATTCCGGCGATAGATGTCGAGCCCGATGCGTCCGATCTTCCCCGTGGGGAGCCCGCCCGCGAGCCGAGTCCAGTGGAGTCCGCCGTCGGTGGTCTTGTAGATCCCGCTCTCGGGCCCGCCGTTGATCATCCGCCACGGGAGCCGAGTCTTGTCGTACGTCGCGGCGTACAACACGGCCGGGTTCTGCGGATCCATGACGAGATCGATGACGCCGACCTTGTCGTTGATGTAGAGCACCTTCCGCCAGCTGCGCCCGCCGTCCGTCGTCTTGAAGACGCCGCGCTCGGTGTTGTCGGAGTAGAGGTGCCCCATCGCCGCGACGTAGACGATGTCCGGGTTCGTCGGATCGATCGCGATGCGCGCGATGTGCTGCGTGTCCTCGAGCCTCATGTTCGTCCACGTCTTCCCGCCATCCATGGACTTGTAGACACCGTCGCCGGCGTACGAGCTGCGCGAGGTGAACGCATCGCCCGTCCCCACCCAGACGATGTCGGAGTTCGACGGCGCGAGCGCGATGGCGCCGATCGAGAGGTTGTCCTGACCGTCGAACAGCGACTGCCACGTCGTGCCGTTGTTCGTCGTCTTGAACACGCCGCCGATCCAGGGCGCGACGTACATCGTGTAGAGGTGCGCCTTCTCCGGGGACGCCGGCACCGCGATGTCCGCGATGCGCGCCTGCATCCGGAAGGGCGCGACGTTGCGGTAGGTGAACGCGGCGAGCAGCTGTCGATCGAGCGTGTGCTGCGCATCGGGCGCGCGCTGCGAATCAAGTGTGTGCTGCGCTTCACGCGTGTGCCGCGTACCGGGCGCGCGCTGTGCTCGCGCCGTCATCGGCAGCGTCACCACGCCGGTCATCGTGATGGCGATCGCCATCACCTTCGTAACCTTCATTTGTCCCCTCGCGCTCGAGTCGCTGCGTCGTTGGCGCGCGTCACTTCCCCGCGCCGCACCCCGGCAGCCGGAACGCCCCGATGCGCGTGGAGTAGATCGGCGCGCCGTGCTTGTAGTAGTCGCCAACGTACCAGATGGTGCAGTCGTCGCTGGGATCGACCGCCGTCTGCGTGTAGTCCTCCCAGCGCTGCGTGTGCTCCTGCGCGCCTGCGCCGTTCACGAGCACCGTCTCGTGGAGCGTGAGCTGCCCGAGCGAATCGCCCTCGAGTCGAGCGGCGAAGCGCTGGCCGGCGTACTGCGACGCGCCGCCGAACGAGTAGCCGATCCCGATGTCGCCGTTGGCATCGATGGTGGCACTCGGCATCCACCGGTACATCGAGTCCGGCGCGTAGGTCCCCTGCTGCCTGAGCGCGAGCGCGCGGTTCGCGCCGACGGTGAGCTCGTACCACCGCACGCCGCCCGCCCCCTCGGAGCTCGCCACCGAGTGCGCCGCGACGATCGACTCGCGCCCGTGCACGTTCCGGTAGACGACGCGCGCCATGAGCTTGTCGCCCTGCGCATCGAGTCGCATGTCCGTGCCGGGCTGCGGGACGCACTTCGTGAGCTGCCCGTCGCACAGGTAGTGATACGGCGCGACCGCGATCTTCTCCGGACCGGTCACCGTCGTCTTCGATGGGTCCGCCCAATCGACGTGATACTGCCACGCGTAGATGCCATCGTCCTCGAACACGTCGTGCAGCTGCGTGCCGCCCGCCGCGAGCATGATGTTGGGCGCGCCAGCGGGCGGCAGCGCGTGTCCCTCGATGTCGGCATTGTTCAGGAAGTTCACGCCGTCGATGATGTAGCACTGCTCCGTGGCCGGCTCACCCTTCAACATGCGCGCGCGATCCGCCACGCACGCCTGCTTCTGGATCACCTTGTCACCCGTGCTCGTCGGCACGTAGTAGCCATCGGTCCACACCGCGGGGCGCGGATAATCCGGAAAGAGCGGACGCAGAAACTCGTAGCGATACCACGTGCCCAGTGGATCGGGGCTCGTGCTCACCGCGTAGCACATCGAGTACGGCCCGTTCCCTTCCGGCGGACGCTCCCCCATCTGCCGCCGTCGCTGCTCGATGTCGCGCTGGTTCGCGATCGCCTGTCGCTCCTGCGCCTCGGCAGAAGTTGGCGGCACCGTCGGCGGGACGAACAACTTCGCGGCGCGACCGGGCTGCCCCTTCACACCTGGCGGACTCAGATGCGCGTGCCCATCAGCCGTCCACGGCTGCGGTTGGTCCGGACGCTCGGGCTCCCGACGGAAGATCGGCATCACGATCAGCCATCGGTCCGCGAGCTGATCGTAGCGCACGACGGCGTCGCCGTTGTTGCGCGCTTCGCACGTGCCGCCGAACCCCTTGAACACCGTGTTCGTCGGCACCGCGCCGTACAGCACCTTCCCCGTGGTATCGAACTTCGCGCCCTTCTTCGTGAAGATCGCGAGCCGCGAGTTCACAATCTGTATGATGTGGTTCGGCCCGACCGCGAGACTGTTGTCCGACGGATTGCGCCCGGTGCTCGGCCCCTGCGGGCCATCGAAGCCGAAGCCCAAGCCATCGAAGCTGGCGACGAGCGTGGCGGGCGGGCGCGTGCCCTGCGCGTGCTGCTCGATGGCGGCGGAGGCGGCACGTCGCGCCGAGGTGCTCGATGGCTCGCCCGAGCTGCGGCCGCAGCCGGCCGCGGCTGCCACGAGTAGCGCGCAGAGGGCGCGACTGGACGCGCGGGTCACGCGGGATCGATGCGCGAGGGGTGTCATGATCGGTGGTCGTGGCGGGAGTCACGTTCGCACCCGAGCGCATGCGGCGACGACGCCGGCAGCCGTACGCCGCGCGCGGAAGCCGCGGGTGCTGGATGGTGCTGGATATTGTATACGAACGGGACGACGAGAGCCTACGCCCCCGGACGGAGGCTGTCAAGAGAAGGCGAGCGCCGCTCGAGCACGCACGGCCGCCTCCCTCCTCTCACCGATCCACGAACCCCATCTGCCGCTCGTTGTACCGCGGCCCCGCCACACGCCCCGGCGGGAGCGCCGCGTCGAGTTGCGCCATCTCCTCGGCGCTCAACGCAATGCTCGCCGCGGCGATGTTCTCCTCCAGATACGTCCGCCGCTTCGTCCCCGGGATCGGCACGATGTCGTCGCCCTTGTGCTGCAACCACGCGAGCGCCACCTGCGCGGGCGTTGCACCTTTGCGCACCGCCAGCTCGCGCACGGCCGACGCGGCCTGCATGTTCGCGTCGAAGTTCGCGCCCTGATAGCGCGGGTCGCCGCGCCGAAAGTCGTCGTCGGGATATTCCTCGGCGCGCTTCACGCTCCCGGTGAGAAAGCCGCGCCCGAGCGGACTGAAGGGGACGAGCCCGATCCCGAGCTCGCGAAGCACCGGGATGATCGTGGGCTCGAGGTTGCGCTCCCATAGCGAGTACTCGCTCTGCAACGCCGAGATCGGGTGCACCGCGTGCGCTCGGCGAATGTTCCGCTCGCCCGCCTCGGAGAGCCCGAGGTAGCGCACCTTCCCCTCGCGCACGAGATCCGCCATCACACCGACGACCTCTTCGATCGGCACCTCAGGATCGACACGGTGCTGGTACAGCAGATCGATGTAGTCCGTCTGCAGCCGACGCAGCGAGCCTTCCGTCGCCTCGCGCACGTGCTCGGGCTGGCTGTCCAGCCCGACGGGCTTGATGTCGAGACTCTCCGATTGATTACCGCCGATGCGCCAGCCGAACTTCGTCGCGATGATCACCTGCTCGCGCCGCCCCTTCAGCGCGCGGCCGAGCAGCTCTTCGTTCGTGAAGGGACCGTAGACCTCGGCGGTATCGAAGAACGTGACGCCAAGGTCGATGGCATGGTGGATGGTCGCGATCGACTCGCGCTCGTCCGCGGGACCGTACGACTGGCTCATCCCCATGCAGCCGAGTCCGATGGCGGAGACGCGGAGACCAGCCGAGCCGAGCGTACGAAGAGGGAGCGTCATGGAAAGCGTGATGATGGATGATGAATGTGAGGCCGGGGCATCAGTTCAATGGCTCGTCGCATGCGACGCGCCGCGGTGCGTCGCGCGTGCGGCCGACCGCGAGCGCACTCGTTCAAGATATGCACGCCGTCCATGCTGTGTAGTATCTTCCCGTCTTGACGCACATCGCACGTGATGCGCATCCCGCGTGACGCACATCCTTCCTGCCGCACGGCGTCGATCTCCTCCGTTCGATCTCCTCCGGACACACGCGCAATCCGATAGACTCGACAGGTCAGCTTCTAGAATAGACAGGTCAGCCTCACGAGCTCGCATGGACAACGAGACGCCATCACGCCGCACGTCCCACGCCGCCAACGCGGACGACAGCTCTCCCCTCACCCGCCGCCGCTTCCTCCAGGCCGCGAGCATCGTGGGTGCCGGGCTGGCGATCGCTCCGAACGCCTCCGCGCAAGCAGCCAGCCGCGACGAATCCACGCGGTCGCCGCAACCGCACTCCGGCCCTCCGGGCTCGAGCTTCGCCGTCCAGCTCGATGCCGGCGCCATCGTCAGCCTCCAGTACGCGCGCGACACCGTGAACACGGAGTACATCGCCCCGCGCGGCCGATTGGGTGATGCGGTCGTTCGCTATCGCCCGGCCGGTCGGAACTCGGCGTGGCAGACGGCCGAGACCGGCGCGCTCGCCGGCGTGCGCAACGTGATACGGAGCGCCGACGGCGCGCACTACGAAGCCACATACGAGGTCGCGCATGGCGCGACGCCCGCGCTCGCCATCCAGTCGCGCTTCACGTTCGAGGATCGCGCCATCCTCTGGACGATCACCGTCCGAAACCGCACGCATCACCCGCTCGAGATCGGCGATCTCGCGCTCCCGCTCCCGATGACGAGCGCGCACAGCCACGCGAAGTCGGAGCCCGCGAGCGTGCTCAAGCACAGCTTCATCTCGGGCCACGGATCGTTCCTCTTCTGGATGCGCTCGAACAGCGCGGGCCCGTTCCTCACCATGACGCCGCTCGAGCACACGAGCCTCGAGTACTGGGACGCCGAGCGCGGCGACTATCGCGTGTACGTCCACTCTGCAGCGGCCGGTGCCGTCGCGCGCGAGCACGGATGCCACTGGCGACAACCCAACACGAGCATCACGCTCGCGCCCGCTGGCTCCTCGCGCGACGCGGTCACGTACGGCGTGAAGCTCCAGTGGGCCGACGGTTACGACGCGGTGCGGCCGCTGCTCGTGGACGAAGGGCTCATCGACGTGCACGTGGTCCCCGGCATGACCGTCCCCTCCGATCTCTCCGCCCGCATCGCGCTGCGCGCCACACAGCACATCGAGGGCGTGGACGCGGAGTTTCCGCTTCAGACGACGATCACACCGCTGGGGCGCACGGGCGGCATGCATCTGTACGAGGTACGCTTCGCGAAGCTCGGCGAGAACCGGCTCACGGTGCGCTTCGGAAAGGGGCGGCACATCTACCTCGAGTTCTTCTCCACGGAACCGCTCGAGACGTTGATGACCAAGCGCGCGGCGTTCGTCGCCGCCCATC
>DASVCF010000036.1:0-17500 GCA_036381735.1 Gemmatimonadaceae bacterium
CCCTCGACTCTGACCCCTTGGTCCGTCTACTCATCACGTACAGCGCCGCGCCGACGAGATTCGCGCCGACGATCACCGTGATGATCTTCGCCGCGAACGCGGTCCAGCTCGGCACGTCGATGATCGGGAACACCGAGAGCACAGTGTAGAGCAGCGTCGTCGCGAAGCCGGATGCCGCGGCGACCTTGAGCCACATCGGCGCGCGGCGCGATACGGCCGCCACGCCGGCGAACGGGAGCGCGAACATCGCGAGATACGTGAGCGCGTAGAAGATCCCCGCCGCGTTGTCGATGAGCTGGAACGCCTCCTGCGCGCCCACGCCCACGAGGCTCAGCATCGCGAACACCCACGTGGCCGCGCCCACGAAGACGATCGAGTTCGTCGGCGTGTGGAAGCGCGCATCGAGCCGCGAGAACCACGACGGCAGCAGTCCGTCCCACCCCGCGACCATCGGGAGCCGCGTGTTGCCGGTGAAGACGAGGTTCATGTCGGCCACCGTGCGCGCGAAGAGGAAGAGGATGAGCATCGGGACGATCACCGCGATGAGCCCCGCGCCGGGAAACGCGATGCGCAGCGCTTGCGGGATCGGAGCGATGAGATCGATGCCGTTCTGCGGCACGAGGGCGAGCACGGCGCTCGTCCCGAGAATGAACAGGAGCCCGATGATCGGCGTCGCCACGATCACCGAGCGGCCGATGGAGCGCGCGGGGTTGCGGCACTCGCCCGCGAGGATGGCGACGTACTCGAAGCCGGAGAGCGCGCCCATCCCCATCTTCCCGAACACGTTGAGGCTGAAGAGCGACACCGCCGGCGTGACGATGGCGAAGGGATGGTACGCGTGCAGCCCGCCGCGCAGGAGCACGACCACCGGCGCGATCACCAGCGCGCCGAAGGCGAGGAGCTGCGCGGCACCGCCCACCGCGTGCACCCACTTGCCGAGCCGCAGCCCGACGATCGCGCCGAGGATGATGAGCACGATGAGCACCGTGCTCGTCACCGCGAGATATGAGGTCGAGACGCTCACGTTCGCCCCGTGCTCGGCCGTCGCGTACGCGAACGTCTGCGCCGCGCCGATGGCCAGCGTCGACATCACGGTGATCGTGAACAGCCAGAGGTTCCACCCGACGAGGAACCCGATGAGCGCGTTGAATCCCAGCTTCGCCCACTGATAGAGCCCGCCCTCGAGCGGCATCAGGCGATTGAGGTAGATGACGACCGCCGCCTGCGGCAGGTAGTAGAACGTGATGGCGAGCAACCAGAAGACGAGCTGCGCCTGGCCGAGCTTGGCGGCGGCGCCCACCCAGCTCGCGCCCATCACGAACATGATCTGCGTGAGGATGAGGTTCGGGAGGCCCAGCTCCTTGCGGAACCGCTCGCTCCGCTCCCGAACCTCGTGCGCGTCGGCCGCGCGGGTCGTCGTGTTCACAGGGGTCGCCACCCGGAACTCCGTCGCCCGCGCGTGCGATCAGTCGAGCCGCAGGTTCTTGTGCAGGAACGTCACCGTGCGCGGCCAGGCGTCTTTCGTCGCCGCAAGGTTCGCGTCCTGCGTGGCGGCGTCGGTGCGCGGCCCCGGATCGTTCTGCGCGCGCAGAAAGCCGTGGATCGCGCCGTCGTAATTCTTCCCGAAATAGTCCTTATTCAGCGCGTGCATGGCCGAGTCGACGGCGGGCATCGCGGCGCCGATGCGCGCGTCCTTGGCGCCGCTCAGGAGCATGATCGGCACCTGGATCTTCTTCAGCGAGTCGGCGACGGGCACGCCGTTCTCGATGTACGGGAGCCCGTAGTACGCCACCGCGGCCGAGAAGCCGGGGACGCCGCGGCTGATCGTGTAATCCCACGTCGTCGTGCCGCCCCAGCAAAAGCCGATCACGCCGTAGCGCTTGGCGGCCGAGGGCTGCGACATCGCGTAGCGCGCCGCGGCGGTGATCCCCTGCACGCGCTCCTCCACGCTCACGTTGCGGATGAGCTTCACCGCCGAGTCGGCGGGGAGCTCATCGGCGGTGGGCCCGCCGCGCACGCGCGAGAGGAGATCGGGCGCAATGGCGATGTAGCCGTCGGCGGCCACCTGGTCGGCCACGCCGCGGATCCAGGTGGAGAGCCCGAAGATCTCGTGCACGACCACGACGACGGGCGTGTGTGGGCGCGAGGTGACGGGGTAGACGATCCACGCCATCAGCGAGTCCGTGGAGCCCGGCGTCCACGCGATCTTCACCCACTCGCCGTGGCGCGGACTGTCCTTGATTCGCGCGGCAGCGGTGTTCGCGCTCGGCGGGAGATTCGCATCGTCCTGCACATCGGCGCGCGGCGTGATGACGGGCGCCGCCATGTCGCCGGCCGACATGTGCATCAGGTGGTCGTCCATCGCGAGCGACTCCGGCACCTGCGCGCGATGCTGGATCGTGCACGCACCCGCGGCGAGAGCGAGAACGGCGAGACTGCCAACGTAGAGCGAACGACGTCCGGACATACGCGGCCTCCGATGGGGCGAGTGGTGTTCCCTTAGGCTAGTCCGCCGCCTGGCGTTGCGGAAGGTGGGGCGACCCCGCCCTGCCCCCCCCGAGCGCGCGACGCGCATGCAGCGGGCGGACCGGCCGCGATGTATGTTGCAAGACCGCCGTACGAGGAGCGCGTCATGATTCGGCTCGTGATGTCACTCGGCTCCGTGCGCTGTCGTGTGCTTGCCGTCGTGTGCATGGCCGGCGTCCTTCCGCTCGCCGCCCCGCTCGCCCCCGCCCGCGCGCAGGCGCCCACCGATACCGCGCGCTACGTCGTCCTCTTCTCCAGCCGCCGCGCGGGCTACTACAACGAATGGCGGGTCGGACGCGACCTCCATGCCGTGTTCGATTACAACGATCGCGGACGCGGACCGCATCTGGAGGCGTCGCTCCGGGCGGATTCGGGCGATGTGCCCGTGGCGCTCACCGTCGTCGGCCACGAGTACCTCAAGGACACGGTGGACGAGCGCTTCACGATCGAGCGCGACCGCGCCGCGTGGACGAACACCATCGAGCACGGCTCGCGCGCGGCGGGCGACCACGGGTTCTATCTCACGGCGACCGAATCGCCGATCGAGTACGCGCTCCTCGTCCGCGCGGCGCGCCGAGCCGGCGGCAAGCTCCCGCTGCTGCCGAGCGGCGAGGCGACTGTCACCAGCGTCGGAGCGCTCACGATCGATGCTGGCGGTACGCCGGTGCATCTCACGCAGTACGACATCGGCGGGCTCGACTTCTCCCCCGTCCCGGTCTGGCTCGACGACAGCGGCGAGCGCTTCGCGGTCGTCTCCAGCTGGAGCAGCATCGTGCCGGTCGCGTGGGAGCGTGCGGTCCCGCGGATGATCGCCGCGCAGGACTCCGCGGAGAGCGCGCGCTACCTCGAGCTGGCGCGCGAGCTCGGGCATCGACCCGCTGGCGCGCTCGTCATCGAGCACGCACGACTGTTCGTCGCCGAGTCGGCCACCGTGCGGCCGCGGACGACGGTCGTCATCACCGGGCAGCGCATCACGGCGATGGGGCCCGACGGCGCGGTGGCGATCCCCGCGGGCGCGCAGATCATCGATGCGACGGGGAAGACGCTGCTCCCCGGGCTGTGGGACATGCACGTGCACATCCAGCCGGGCGCACAGGGGCTGCTGCACATCGCCGCCGGCGTGACGAGCGCGCGCGACATGGGGAACGACACCGTCGGCGTGCTCGCGCTGCGACGGCGCTTCAACACGGATTCGCTCATCGGGCCGCGTCTCATCCTCGCCGGTCTCATCGATGGCTCGGGTCCGTACCAGGTGCCCATCGGCATGGTGGCCGACGACTCGGCGAGCGCGCGCCGCGCCGTGGCGTGGTACGCGGCGCACGGCTACGAGCAGATCAAGATCTACAGCTCGATGAAGCCGGCGCTCGTGCCCTCGATCATCGCCGACGCACACGCGCGCGGGCTGCGCGTGAGCGGACACGTGCCGGCGTTCATGACCGCAGAGCAGGTGGTGCGGCTCGGCTTCAACGAAGTGCAGCACGCGAACTTCCTGCTGCTCAACTTCATGGACTCGGTGAAGGACACGCGCACGATGGCGCGCTTCACCGCCATCGGCGCGCACGGGGGCGAGCTCGACTTCGCGTCTCTGCGCGTGCGCCGGTTCGTCGCGCTGTTCAAGGCGCGCGGCGTGGACATCGACCCGACGCTCGTCGCGTTCGAGGCGATGTTCGACGCGCGCCGCTCGGCGCCGCGCGCATCATGCATCACGACGACGAGCGCGGCTCGATCGCGGCGGGGAAGCTCGCCGATGTCGTGCTCGTGGACGGCGACCCGACGACATCGATCAGCGACATCCGGCGCACGGCGCTGGTGGTGAAGGACGGGATCGTCTACCGGCCGGCGGAACTGTACGCGGCGCTCGGCGTGCAGCCGTAGCGCGGCCACGGCGGCGTCAAGGGCGCGGGGCGCGCGGCTCACGCGAGGTTCATGCGCGCTGGTCCAGCGCGGTTCCGGCCGATATGTTATCCCGCCGCAGTCACGAGCCCCCGGAGGGATGACATGGACTCGACGTCCTACACGACAGCGACCACACCGCGCCGCTCTCCCTGGCGGCACCTCATCGTCCTGCTCCTCCTCATCCCGTTCATCGGGACGCTGTGGGTGTCGAGCTACGCCTCGCTCACGCCGGCGCTGTGGGGGATCCCGTACTTCTACTGGTATCAGTTCCTCTGGATCGGCATCGGTGCGGCGCTGACGATCATCGTGTACTTCGTGGAGCGTCCGGCGCGTGATGCGCGGAAGGAGCGCGAGCCGTGAACATCGTCGCGCTCACCGTCGTCGTCCTGCTCTTCGCCCTCGTCACCGGGCTCGGCTTCGTGGCCGCGCGGTGGCGACGCGGCGATCTCGACTTGCTGCACGAGTGGGGGCTGGCCGGCGGACGGTTCGGCACCGTGGTCACGTGGTTTCTGCTCGGCGGCGACCTCTACACCGCGTACACCTTCATCGCCGTCCCCGCGCTGGTGTTCGGCGCGGGTGCGATCGGATTCTTCGCGGTGCCGTACACGATCATCGTCTACCCGCTCGTGTACCTGACGATGCCGAGGCTGTGGTCCGTGTCGCACAAGCACGGGTACGTGACGCCGGCCGACTTCGTGCGCGGACGGTACGGGAGCAGCACGCTCGCCCTCGCCGTCGCGATCGCCGGCATCCTCGCGACGATGCCGTACATCGCGCTGCAGCTCGTGGGGATCCAGGTGGTGATCGCCGCGCTCGGCATCACGGGGAAAGGGATGATGGGGGACATGCCGCTCATCATCGCGTTCGTGATCCTCGCCGCGTACACGTACTCGAGCGGGCTGCGCGCGCCGGCGATGATCGCGCTCGTGAAGGACGCACTCATCTTCATCACGGTGATCGCCGCGGTGACGATCATCCCCGCGAAGCTCGGCGGCTACGGTCACATCTTCGCCGCGGTGCCCCCATCCAAGCTGCTGCTCCCGCCCACGCAGTTCGGCGCGTACGCGACGCTCGCGCTGGGCTCGGCGTTCGCGCTGTTTCTGTATCCGCACTCGATCACGGGCGTGCTGAGCAGCAGCGGGCGCACGGTGATCAAGCGCAACGCGGCATTTCTCCCCGCGTACAGCTTCCTGCTCGGACTCATCGCACTGCTCGGCTTCATGGCCGTGGCGGCTGGGATCAAGCCGGACGCGACGTACGGCGCGCAGTGGGCGGTGCCGGCGCTCATCAACACGATGTTCCCGTCGTGGTTCGCGGGCGTGGCGTTCGCGGCGATCGCGATCGGCGCGCTGGTGCCGGCGGCGATCATGTCCATCGCGACGGCGAACCTCTTCACGCGCAACATCTACCGCGAGTACTTCCGTCCCGATGCCACGCCGCGCGAGGAAGCGCGCGTCGCGAAGCTGGCGTCGCTCGTCGTCAAGTTCGGCGCGCTCGCGTTCATCCTGCTGCTCGAAAACGCGCGACAGGAAGCGATCAACTTCCAGCTGCTGGGCGGCGTGTGGATCCTGCAGACCTTCCCGGCGATCATCTTCGGGCTGTACACGCGCTGGTTCCACCGGTGGGCGCTGCTCGCGGGGTGGATCGTGGGGATGGTGACGGGCACCGTGATGGCCGCGGCGCAGCACTTCACGGCCATCTACCCGCTGCACCTGGGCGGCCACACTTTCGCGTGGTACAACGCGCTCCTCGCCTTCATCGCGAACCTGGTGGTGAGCGTGGTGCTCACGGTCGTGTTCGACGCGCTCGGCGTCGGGCGGGGAACGGACGAGACGGTGGAGAGCGACTACGTGCAGGAGCGCGCGGTATCGGCGCCGGCGCCAGGCGGAACGCTCGCGCCGGCGATCAATGGGGTCAGAGTCGATTGATCGCTGTCATCCCGAGCGCAGCGAGGGATCTCGTACTGCCAGCGAGATCCCTCGCTGCGCTCGGGATGACAGCGTCTCCTACTTCCGCACGTCCCACAGCGCGTTCCGCAGCTCGTTGGTGACGATGTCGGAGGTGTAGTCGGAGAGCTCCTGCAGCACCTGTTGGAAATCGTCCACCGATACGGTGCTCAGCACGCCGGCGGTGATGATCCCGGTGGGCACGTGCTCCCCCGCGCGCACGAACGGCGTGAGCCGGTTCCAGCCGCTCACGTTCGAGTCCCAGATCTCGTGCCCGTCGTGATGGTCGAGCAGCACGACCTGGGCCTTCATGTACAGGTACGCCGCGCTCTGGCCGCGCGCGTCGATCCCGTAGTCGGTGAGGTTCACCTCGAGCAGATAGTCCGCGCTGTCGGGCGTCTGCACGGCGCGAGTGCCGAGGTAGCGGCTCGCGCGATCGAGCGTGCGCTGACTCATGCGGTCCACCGGATTCACGCGCGTCGATGCCGTGTCGAGCCGAGCGCGCGCCTTGCGGCCCTCCACTTCCTTGGCGACGTCGGAACCCGCGCGCACCACGGCATCCAGCGGCGTATGGACGTGGCGCAGGTTGTAGATGCCGGTCTCGAGATCCGGCGACGGCGGCGCGAGGTACACCACCGCGAGCGCGCGGTTGGTGAACGCGTAGCGCTCGAGATGATTGTGGCCACCGCACGATGCGAGAACGACGCTCGCGACGAGCGCGAGCGAGGCTCGACCAGCTGCACGTCGACACGGGAACGGGCTCATGTGCACCTCACCCCTCCAGGATGATGCGGCACCGACCGTGCCGCCGGGACGTGGCGCCCTCCTGATGGACGATGAACCCGGGTTCCCGTTTCGGGATTCCGCCCCCACCGATAACTTAGGCCCATGCGACACATCCCTCTTCTCGCGGTCCTTTTTCTGAGCCCGCTCGGCGTCACGCTCGCGCAGACGCCGGACACCGCGCGCTTCACGCACGCCGACACCCTCCGCGGCTCCAACACGCTGCAGCGCGCGTGGTGGGACGTCACCTTCTACGATCTGCACGTCAGCATCGATCCCGCCGACAGCACGATCCGCGGCTGGAACGGGATCTCGTACCGCGTGCTGCACCCCGCGCGCGAGATGCAGATCGATCTGCAGCAGCCGCTCGAGGTGGACAGCATGGTGCAGGACGGGGAGCACCTGTCGTTCCGCCGAGATGGGAACGCGTTCTTCGTGACGCTGGTCGCGCCGCAGCATACGAGCGACGTGAAGACGGTCGCCGTCTACTATCACGGCCGCCCGCGCGTCGCGAAGCGGCCGCCGTGGGATGGCGGGCTCATCTGGCAGCACGACAGCCTCGGCAACACGTGGATCGCGACGGCGTGCGAGGGGTTGGGCGCGAGTGTGTGGTGGCCGAACAAGGATCTGCTGGCCGATGAGCCGGACAGCCAACGCATCGCCATCACCGTCCCCGATCCGATGGTCGATGTCTCCAACGGCCGCCTGCGCAGCACCGTCCACAACCCCGACCACACGACCACCTACGAGTGGTTCGTCTCCAGCCCGATCAACAACTACGATGTCGAGGCGAACGCGGGGACGTACGCGCACTACACCGAGCGCTACAAGGGCGAAGATGGGACGCTGACGATGGACTTCTGGCCGCTCGCGTACCACCTCGCGGCGGCGAAGAAGCAGTGGACGCAGGCGGCGTCGATGATGCGGTGCTTCGAGCACTGGTTCGGGCCGTACCCGTGGTACAAGGACGGCTACAAGCTCGTCGAGGCGCCGCACCTGGGGATGGAGCATCAGAGCGGCGTCGCCTACGGAAATCACTTCCGGAACGGCTACCTGGGGCGCGACCTCTCCGGCACCGGTGAAGGATTGAAGTGGGACTTCATCATCGTCCACGAGAGCGCGCACGAGTGGTGGGGCAACAGCCTCACCGACAAGGACGCGGCCGACGAGTGGATCCACGAGAGCTTCGCCAACTACTCGGAGAATCTCTACACGGAGTGTCTCACGGGGAGCAAGGCGGCGGGCGCGCGCTACGTGATCGGCACGCGCAAGCTCGTGCGCAACGACAAGCCGATCATCGGTCACTACGGCGTGAACGACGAAGGCTCGGGCGATATGTACTACAAGGGCGGCAACATGCTGCACACCATCCGCCAGCTCGTGAACGACGACGCGAAGTGGCGGAGCATCCTGCGCGGGCTGCAGCGCACGTTCCGCCATCAGACGGTGACGAGCCGGCAGGTGGAGCAGTACATCGACCGGCAGTCGGGGCTGAACCTCGACAAGGTGTTCGCGCAGTACCTGGAGACGACACAGATCCCGGTGCTCGAGTACAAGCTCGACGGCTCGACGCTCTCCTACCGGTGGACGAACGTGGTGAAGGGATTCGACATGCCGGTGCGCGTCGCGCTCTCAGCGAAGGGGTACACGCTCATCCGTCCGACCGAGGCATGGCAGACATCGGCGACGCACCTCGCGCGGGCGGACGAGTTCCGCGTGGACGAGAATTTCTACGTCCAGGTGAAGAACGTAGGGGCGCAGGCGGCGACGGACCTCGGCACTGCTGCGCCTCGCAACCGTCGCACTAGTGCTCCTCGCCACCATCGCAGTAGTACTCCTCGCCACCATCGTATTTTATAATAGACAACTGTCTATTATAAAATACGATGGTCGGGAGAGGGGATATTGTCCGACCGCTGCCGCATGTGCACGTGCCGCCCCTGATACCACAGCGACCGGAGGCTGAGTGCGCCCTACCGCGCGGCGGCAGAACCGCCTGCGAGCTCCGCTCAACGGGCTTCTCGCGACCGAGGCGAACGTACGCCTGCTCCGCGTGCTCACCGAGTCGCATACACCCGTCACGGCCGGGATCCTCGCCCGCCGCGCGCAGCTCGGGCGCACCAGCGTCTACCCCGCCCTCCGGGCGCTGGGCGAGACGGGGATCATCGATCGGATGGGCGAGGACGCGCACCGACTCGTGCAGTTGAACGAACGGCATCCGTTGACGGCGGCGATCCGCGCGCTGTTCGCGGCCGAGCGCGCATCCGCGGAGAGCATCATCGACAGGATCCGCGAAGCCGCGAGCACGATCACGCCGCCGCCGGCGGCGGTCTGGGTAGAAACGGACAGCGCGGGGAGCGTCGTGCGCGCTCGGCTTCTCGATCGCGCGGATCGCGTCGAGGCGGCGACGGCGCAGCTGCGGCGCGCGCTCGGACCTCTCGAGCGGGACGCGGGCATCACGATCGACGTGTCGGGCGCGAGCCGCGCGGAGCTCGAGCGCATCGCGCGCCGGTTGGAGCGCGCGTCGCCGCGCGAGCGGGGCGAGCGCGCCGAATGGAATCGCGCCCTCAAGACGAGCTCGGTCGCCCAGATCGACCGCGTGCTCGCATCGTTCGGCGCGCGCGACGCCCGGCGCCGTCGAGTGCTACCCTTTCTGGGCGTGCTCCCGCTCGCGTAGCGTGCGTGTACCTGCTATGCCGAACGCCTCGGCGATCAACTCGTACGACCGCCGTCGCGCCTCGTGCTCGTAGGTGATGGTCACCACCATCACCTCTTCCGCGCCGTACTCGCGCGCCACCGATTCGATCCCTGCGCGCACGGTATCCGGCGCGCCGACGATCTTGCGCCGAGCGCGCGGCAGCACGCCAAGCTGCCTGGGGCCGCGCGCTCGATCCTCCTCGAGAAAGCGGAGCGCCGTCTCGACGGGCGGCACGGGGATCAGCTGCCCCTGCTGCAGCAGCCTGAAGCTCATCGTCGAGCTCGACGCCAGCCGCTCGGCCTCGTCGTCCGTGTCCGCACAGATCACCCACACAGCGACCATCACGTGCGGCTCGCGCTGCCATTCCGAGGGCGTGAACTCCTTGCGGTAGCGCGCGGCGATCTCGGCGCCGACGGGGTTGATGAAATCCGCGAACGCGTACGGCAGCCCGAGCTCCGCCGCCCAGATCCCGCTCTGCGGCGACGAGCCCAGGAGCCACGGCACGGGACGCTCGGGTCTGCCGGGCAGCGCGGCGAGTCGCGCGAAGGGGTGGTCCGCCGGCATCGTATCGCCGAGGTACGCGAGGAGCTCGGCGAGCTGCTGCGGGAAGTCGTCCGGCGCCGCCTGTCGGCGGTCGCGCTGCAGCGCGAACGTGGTGGTGGGGTCGGTGCCCGCCGCGCGCCCGAGCCCGAGGTCGATGCGTCCGGGGAAGAGCGCGCTCAACATGCTGAACGTCTCGGCCACCTTGAGCGGACTGTAATGCGGGAGCATGACGCCGCCGCTTCCGACGCGCAGCCGCTCGGTGGCCGCGGCGATCGGACCGATGAGCGCTTCCGGGCTCGCGCAGGCGAGCATCGGTGTGCCGTGATGCTCGGCGACCCAGTAGCGGTGGTAGCCCAGCTCGTCGGCGAGGCGCGCGAGGTCAACGCTGTTGTGCAGCGCGTCGGCGCCGGTGGAGCCTTCGGAGATGGGGGACTGATCGAGGACGCTCAGGCGGAATTCGGGCATGTCGGAATGTAAAATGGCATTCCGGGGCGAAGCGCTCAGCCGGCCCGCACCACTTCCCGCACCGTCTCCACGAGCGACTCCGCCGTGAACGGTTTCGCGACGAAGGCGGCGACGACGCCGTCCTTCCCGATCACGCCGACATCGGTGTCGGCGTACCCTGACATGAGCACCACCCGCAGGTCAGGCACACGCGCCGTGGCCAGCGCCGCCAGCTCGACGCCCCCCATCTCCGGCATCACGACATCGGAGAGCAGCACATCCACCCGTGCATCCGTCGCCTCGAGCACGTGCAGCGCGTCGGCGCCATGGCGGGCGGTGAGCACCTGATAGCCCGCTCGCTCCAGCACGCGCCGTGCAATGGTGCGCACGGCCTCCTCGTCTTCCACCAGCAGGACGGTTCCCGCACCGGTCGCGTCCGTCATTGCCTGCCGAGCGATCGTCGCATCGTTCGCGGCGGATTCGGCCAGCGGCAGTGTGATGGTGAACGTGGTCCCCTGCCCCTCGTCCGAGCTCACGCGCACGGTGCCGCCCGACTGCTCCACGATCCCGTGCACCGTCGCGAGGCCGAGCCCCGTACCCTGTCCGAGTGGCTTCGTCGTGAAGAACGGCTCGAACGCGCGCGCCGCGACGTCGGGCGGCATCCCCATCCCCGTGTCGCTCACGACGAGCGTTGCGGCCCACGCATCCCCTGCTGCCGGTGTCGTGCCGACCTCGATGGTGAGCGTCCCTCCGTTCGGCATCGCATCGCGCGCGTTGACGGCCAGGTTCATCAACACCTGTTCGAGTTGCGTGCGATCAGCGAACACGGGGACGGCGGCCGGTGCGGGGAGCGTGAACACGTGCACCGCGGAGCCGAGCAGCGGGCGAAGCATCGTGACCGTGTCCTGTACGATCTCGTTGAGATCGAGCACCTCGGGCTGGAGCACCTGCTTCCGACTGAACGCGAGCAGCTGTCGCGTGAGCCCGGCGGCTCTGCGCGCGCCCTTGAGAATTTCCTCGACATCCGTCTGGTGCGGACTGGCCGGGCCGATGTCTTCGAGCAGCAGGCCGGCCACGCCGGTGATCGCTGCAAGGATGTTGTTGAAGTCGTGCGCGATGCCGCCAGCGAGCTGCCCCACCGCTTCCATCTTCTGCGCCTGGCGGAGCTGCGCCTCGAGCGCGTGGCGACGCGTGAGGTCGCGCACGATCCCAAAGACGCCGACCACCGTCCCGTTCACGATGATGGGGACGCTCGTGACGTCGAGCGGCACCGTGTGCCCGAGCTTGTGCCGCATCGCGATCTCGTAGCGCCGCGACTCGCCGCGCTCCACCGCCGCCCGGAAGTGCTCGGTCACCTCCTCGAGATCCTCGGGCACGATGAGCGGAGCGAAGTGCTTGCCGATGAGCTCATCCTGCGTGTATCCGGAGATCACCTCGCACGCCGGGTTGGCCGTCAGGTAGCGACCGGCCGTATCCGTGGAGAAGACGGCGTCCGGATGGTGACGGAACAGCGACCGGAAGCGCTGGTCGCTCTCCTCCAGCCGCGCCGCGGCCTGTCGTCGCTCGGTGACATCCATGATGAGCCCATCGGCCACGATGCTCCCGTCGGGCTGCAGCCCGTTTCGCGATGCCACCTGGATCCATCGCACCTCGCCCGTGGGGAGCACCAGACGCCCCTCCCACTGCCACGGCACCAGTGCCGCGACCGCCGCACGCCCCGACGTGTGAAGCCACGGGCGATCCTCGGGATGCACCAGACCGAAGAGAGCCTCGGAGTCCTGCAGCACCGCCTCGGGCACCACGCCGCAGAGCGCGCGTACTCCCTCGCTCACGAAGGTGAAGCCGGCGCTGCCATCCGGCCAATACGTGAACTGGTAGACGACCCCCGGCACGTTCGCCGCGATGCGCTCGTAGCGTGCCTCACTCGCACGCAGCGCCTCGAGCGTGGCGAGTCGCTCGGCGCGCTCCTCGGAGAGCTGCCGCTCGACCTCAAGCTGGTGGCTCGTGCGGCGCACCGTCTCGCGCAGTCGGAGGTCCTGCTCGATGACGTAGGCCGCATGCGCCACGAGCAGCCGCCGGTTGGGCGCGGCATGCGTGAGGTCGGTGCTGATCCCGATCGCACCGTGCACCGCACCGTCGGGCCCGCGCACCGGCGCGCCCGTGCAGGAGCTGCCGTGCAGCGCCCTCGCGAAGTGCTCGGCGCCATCGACCACCACGGTCTCGCCGCAGGCGAGCGCGGTGCCGGCCCCGTTCGTCCCCAGCGCCGCCTCCGACCAGTCGGCACCCGGCCGAACGCCCGCGGTCTCCGCGGCCGCGACGTCCGCGCCCGTGATGCAGAGGACGATCCCGTCCGTATCGACCAGGTACGCCGCGTGAGGGAGCGTGGCGTGCAACTCCGAGAGCCACTCGAGGTGCGGCACGGCCAGCGCCACGAGCTCGGCATTCGCCGCGAGGCGCTGCTCCAGCTCCTCGGGCGTCACCTGTCGGCGCGTCGGATGCGGCGCTTCAGGCTGGACACCGGCCGCGGCGCTCCGCCGCCACGACTCGAGGATGACCGGGCGCACGGACGCGTCGACGTCGAGCCCGCTGACGAAGCGCTGCCACTGGATGAAGACGTCGTCTGTCTGCGACGAGGACGACGAGGACGGTTGCTCCATGGACGACCGTTCGATGCGGGATCTGGGGAAGGTGCGCCACCGGCGGCGGAGCGCGTCGACCGACGTGGAGCTGCAACTCATCCAACATAACCCCGACGATTCCTCAACCCATCAGCGGCCCTCGCTCGACTGCTTCATGTCGAGCACCTGGCGCACTTTCTCGAGGAATTGGAGCGTCTCCCGATCGTACATCCACATGGGCCGAGGATCTCATGTGATGCCGTGCGTCGGCGTCATGTCATGGGCCGGGGACCACCGTGAGCACGACGGAGCCGGCCGTCGTCGGGATGGAGCCCGCTGATGTCGACGCCTTCAGCCGGTAGGTGATCGTCAGACCCGCGTAGCTGTCGGGCGTCGGGATGCTCCCCACCACCGTCTGATCGATTGTCGACAGGACGACCTCTCCGGCACTCGCCGCCCCGCCGGGAGCGGTGAGCAGGATGGAGAGCGTCACCCCGGCCGGCATGGGCGCATCGAGTCGCGCCACGATCTTCTGCCCGGGCGCTGTGGTGGTCACGGTGTAGGTCGTGCTCGCATCCGATGCCGGATCGAGCGGCGCGCCAGGCGTGGCCGTACCGACTGTGAGCGGGCCGGGATCACCGGACACGGCGATGGTCTGCGCCGCCAGGGAGGCACACGGTACGAGGATGAGCAACGCGAGCGACAGCGCCGACAACGCCGACGGCGCCGAGCCGCGGACGCGAGAATGTGGCATCGAGATTCGCAGGAAGTCGCCACGTCATTGGGAGGCCACGACCCCACCGCATCGATGCGGTGGGGTCGTGGAACCCGTCACTGGACGGTATACGTCACCGTCACCGTCTGGCCGGAGACCGCAGCCGCGGTCACACCGGCGGTCAGCGTGTAGGTGATCGTGTTGCCGGTCGATTGCACCTGGCTGAGTCCGGTGACCACGTTCTGCGCCGTGGTGCTGAGCGCGACGGTCCCCGCGCTGGTGGCGGCACCGGCGCCATCCGGATCGGCGAGCGCGGTGGACAACGTCACACCCGCCGGCATGGCGGCGCTGAGCTGTGCCGTGATCGTTGCCGGCGATGTACTCGATGCGTTGGTGGTCACATCGTACGTCGTCGTGGCGTCCGTGGCCGTGGACCCCGTGCCGCCAGCAGTCACCGTCATGGCGGCGGGATTGCCGGAGACGGCGATGGTCTTCACGTCGCTCACGGTGTAGGTCACCGTCTGCGTGGCGGTCTGTGCCATAGCCGTGCTGGCCGCACCGACCGACAGCGCGAGCACCCACGCGATGCGTCCGAATTTCATGAGCTAGCCCTCGTGAGGAGTGTTTGGAATACTGCGCGGCATCGACGCCGATGCCGCTGTGTTCCAGTATCGGCACATCCGGTGAACACTTGAGCCAGCGGGCCGGAGCTGGGGCTCCCGCCATCCGCTCAAGTGTGCTGCCAGCCGGCCGATACTACCTCGAGTCGCCATCATCACTCGCTCGAGGACTCATGAGAACGCGTTCTGTGCTCCTGCTGGTCGCCTCCGCCCTGATCGCCGCGTCCACCACCGCGCACGCGCAGATCAGCCTCGGCAGCCCATCCGTCGCCGAACATCAAGCGGAACCGGGGGAGAGCTACACGGGCACGATAGTCGTCCGCAACAGCTCGAACACCCCGCAGGAAGCCAAGATCTACCACACCGACTACCTGTCTTTTGCCAATGGGACCACGTCGTACGGCGAGCCAGGAACGACGCCGCGCTCGAACGCCAGGTGGATCACCGTTCAGCCGTCGTACGTCTCCGTGCCTCCCCATCAGGCGGTCGAGGTGACGTACACCGTGCACGTCCCCACCCACATGGCACGCCCCCTCGTAGGCACCTACTGGAGCATGTTGATGGTGGAGGGGATCCCCAAGGGCTCGGCGGAGTCGCGGTATGCGTCGACCGCCGGACAGCGGAAGGTGCAGATGGGGATCGTGACCCGGCTGCGGTACGCGGTTCAGATCGTCACGGACATCGGCGATACCGGCACGCGCACAGTGCAGTTCGCCAACCCGAAGACCGTCGTGGACACGCACGGGAAGCGACTGCAGTTCGACCTCAGCAACACCGGCGAGCGGGCCTACCGACCCCGCATCACGCTGGAGCTCTACAGCGAGACAGGCGACCGCGTCACCACCAGCGCGGCCACACGCGAGCTCATCTATCCTGGGACATCCCTGCGCCAGTCGTTCACGCTCTCTCGCATTCCCCATGGGCAATACCGCGCGCTCGTGATCGTCGACAGCGGCGGCGACGATGCCTTCGGTGCGCAATTCACGATCACGCTCTAGCATCGGCGGGCCCTCGTGGCGTGGCGCTCCCCGCCGTCCATCCGACTCGTCGCCGCCGCGGCGGCGCTGTGTCTGACTGCGGGGGGAGCTCGAGCACAGGGCCCGGGCGTTTCGATCTCGCATCGCGGGGCCAGCCGCGTGCAGGCCGCGCCGGGTACCGGCATCACGGCGGTCTTCCTCATCCGGAACGGCGGCCCGCGATCCCGACGAATCCGCACACACGTGGCGCTGCCAAAGGGATGGCGCCTCGCGATGCCCGATGCGCCGTTCGTGCTGCGCGCGCGGAGTACGGAGCTCCGATTGCTGCGTCTCGTCGTCCCGCGCGATGCGGCGCCAGGTACCTACCGCCTCCGCTACACGGCGTTCGACGCGTCCTCCAGCAGTGCCGTCGCTCGTGACTCATTGGGAGTCACCGTGCAGGCCGTACGGCGGCTCTCGCTGCAGTTGCTGCACGCACCCGACATGGTGATGGCGGGCCAGTCGTACCGAGCGAGCTTCGCCGTGCGCAACGGCGGCAACGTCACGTCGCGTATCAGATTCCTGGTGGCGAGCTCGTACGGCTGGCCGGCTGCGCCAGACTCCGATGTCGTCACCCTCGCTCCGGGCCGGGCGCGCGTGATCTCGATCGCGGTGCGGACCGACCGGGGCGAGCGCCGGCAGCGCCGCCACCGGCTGGACGTCGTCGCGCGAGCGTCGGCCGACACCACCGTCACGGCGACGGCCTTCAGCCTGGTGGACGTGATCCCGCGCGGCGGCAGCGGTGCGCCGCGCTTCCATTCGCTCCCGCTCGAGCTGACGCTCCGCACGACGGAGCCGGGCGACGCCGTCACCGGCGAGCTCCGGGGCTCCGGGACGCTCACGGAGGGTGGACACGATCGGATCGATGTGCTGCTGCGTGGGCCGGATAACGGATTGGGGTTGTTCGGCGAACAGGACGAGTATCGCGCGGCCTTGACGGGCGACCGGTACCAGTTGCGCCTCGGGGACCAGAACCCCTCGCTCTCCCCGCTCACGCAGGCGGGTCGTTCCGGTTTCGGAGGGAGCGGCCGCCTCACGCTCGGCCCCCTGACGGCCGGCGGCTTCATGCTTCAGGACCGGCGGACGTATGCGTTCACACACGAGATCCAGCGGGCGGGCTTTCTCGAGACACGCATCGCGGGGCAATCCCGACTCGGGGTGAACTACCTTGAACGACAAGGATTCGACGCCGGCGAGTTGTGGACCGCGCACGGTGTGCTCGCGCCATCGCCCGCGGCGACGCTCGACGTCGAGTACGGCGCCGGCACGAGCGCGACCGGGCGCGGCACCGCCCGGTCGGTGCAGCTCGCCGGCACGAACCGCTTTGCCGGCTACAGCGTCCAGTACCTGAACGCGGACCGCGCCTTCCCGGGTATCGTGCGCGGCGTCGCGTACGAGGACGGCGTACTCGCGCTTCACCCCTTCGGTGGCCTGACTCTCGCCGGCCGCTTCATCGACCGGACGACGAGCGTGCCGAACTTCCCCGAGCTCTCCGGTGATCAGCACTACCGGTCGATCCGGGGGAGTGTGAGCTATGGCCGCTACCTGTCGGCCGAGTATCGCCGGAGCTGGCGGGCGGACAGCCTGATCCTGGCGCCCTTCGCGGGCAGCGAAGACGCCGTCCGCCTGCAGGGCGGACTCGGCGCCGGCCCCCTGAATTTGTTCGCCGGCGCCGAGCTCGGTCGCGTGCGCTTC
>DASVCF010000037.1:0-9800 GCA_036381735.1 Gemmatimonadaceae bacterium
GGCGAGCAGGTACAGCAGCACGCCGCACGCGTAGACATCGGTGGCCGTCGTGATCGTGCCGCCCGAGACCTGCTCGGGCGCGGCGAACTCCGGCGTCATCAGGTGCGCGCTCTCGGCGGTGAGCGCGCTGCGGCCCTCGGCGAGGTCATCGCGCAACAGCTTCGCGATGCCGAAGTCGAGCAGCTTCACCACCCCGTCGCGCGTCACGAGGATGTTCGACGGCTTGAGGTCACGGTGCACGATCAAATTGGCGTGCGCGTGACCGACGGCGGCGAGCACATCGAGCACGAGCCGGACGCGTGCGTCGAGCGGGAGGTGGTGTGCGTCGGCGTAGCGATCGATGGGCTCGCCGTCCACGTACTCGAGGACGAGATAGGGCTGCCCGCTCGCGCACACGCCCGCATCCATGAGTCGCGCGATTCCGGGGTGCGTGAGTCGCGCGAGCACCGAGCCCTCGCGGCGGAACCGCGCCTGCCCCGCGGGCCCGAGGAGCGCGAGGTTGAGCAGCTTCACGGCGGCGAACCCCTCGAAGCGCCCATCGGTGCGCCGCGCGAGCCACACGCTTCCCATTCCGCCCTGGCCGAGCGCACGCTCGAGCGTGTACGCGCCGATCTCCATCCCTTCGGGGCGCACACCCAACGGCACGTTGAGAAAGCCGCGCTGGTCCGCGGCCTCTTCGCCGGAGAGGAGCGTGGCGAGCTCGCCGGCGAGCGCCGGCGACTCATCGCGCAGCGCATCGAGCCACGATGCGCGCGCTTCCACCGACAACTCCAGTGCGTGGTCGAGCAACGGCTCGAGCACGCGCCAGTGATCGCGATCCATGACGCCCATGGCCGGTCTCCCGACGGGAGCATCCAGTATACACCGGCACGGCGCGCGTGACCATGAGGGACCCTTCATGAGCGGCACTTCACGTCCGGGCCCGCGAGCCCGGCTGCCACACCCGGATGTCGGGTTCTGTGATCCGATTCCGATCGTCTGTTTGAAGGAACCGTGCAGACGCGCGGTCCACGGACGCACCACACGACTACGTCCATCCGCGCCCAGCGCACTCTCGCGGTCTGGAGGTCGGTATGCATCGGAGTCGCAGTACATGGAGGGCGATCGGGACGTCCGTCGTCCTGATCGCATCACTCGTTCACTGTTCCGACCGCGTGACGGCGCCCACGCCCGCGGCGCCGGGCGTCCATCTCTCGCTCGATGCGGCGACGCTCCCATCCGCGGCGACGCCCGGACAGGTCCGCAAGCTCGCGGCCCAGCGCGGGATCGGCGCCCTCCAGCCACCGCACCCTGTCCGGCCTGCGCTCGTGCGGCTGGGACAGGCGCTCATGTTCGATCCGATCCTGAGCGGCAACCACGACATCACGTGCGCCACGTGCCACTTCCCCACCTACGGCACCGGGGACACGCACAGCGTCTCCATCGGCACCGGCGGCACAGGGCTGGGACCCACCCGCATTCCGCCGGCGGCAGGCTTCCTGGGGCGCAACGCCCCGCCGCTCTTCGACCTGGGTACACTGAAGCACGCGTTCTGGGACGGCCGCGTGGAGGTCGATGCGCAGGGACACTTCCACACGCCGGCCGGCGCGCAGCTCACACCGGAGATGACGCACGTCATGGAGTTCGGCGCGCTCTCCGCGCAACCGCTCTTCCCGCCCGCCGCCGCAGCGGAGATGCGCGGTTCGTCCGGCAACGAGCTCGCGTCGATCCCCGCCGACGACTACACCGACATCTGGGCCGGCCTCATGCGCCGCCTCGGCAACATCCCCGCGTACCGGCGGATGTTCGAGCAGGCGTATCCGGGAAAGAAGTTCGACGACATGAACTTCGCATACGCGTCGAACGCCATCGCAGGCTTCATCGTCTCGAAGCTGACGTTCACCAACGCGCCGTGGGATCGCTTCCTCAGGGGACAGAACAGCGCGCTCACACCGGCGCAGCTCGAGGGCGCGCAGACGTTCCTCACGCTCAAGTGCTCGGTCTGCCACAACGGGCCGACGCTCACCGATGACAAGTTCCACGATGTCGCCGTCGCACAGATCGGCCCCGGTGATGGGAACGGCGCGTCCGGGCACGATGACTTCGGCCGCTTCAACGTGACCGGCAACTCCGCCGATCTCTACCGCTTCCGTACGACGCCGCTCCGCAACGTCGAGCTCACCGGCCCCTACGGCCACGACGGCGCGATCACGTCGCTGCGCGGCTTCATCGAGCACTACAGCGCGTCGGACCAGGCGCTCCTCAACTACGATCCGTCGCAGCTCGAGCCCGCGCTGCAGAGCACGCTGCTCGACAATCAGCAGGAGATCCTCCAGCAGCGCGACACGTTGCTGAACGGCGTGGTGCTGACGCCCGAGATCGTGGACAAGCTCATGGCCTACATGAGCGCGCTCACGGACGACGCCGCACGCAACCTGTCGGGGTTGATTCCAGCGAGCGTGCCGAGCGGACTGCCGGTGCCGCACCCGTAGGCACAGATCGCACCGACACACGGGCCGGCGGGTGGCAGATGTGTTGCCGCCCGCCGGCCGCGTTTTGCGCACCATCCGCTCACGGCCGCACTATCCGCTCGCGGTCGCGCCGGCCGGCGCGACCGCGGCAATCGCCTACACGCCCGCCACCCGCCGCTTGTACTCCGAGAGCGCCGCGTCCAACCGGTCGTGCGCCGTCGTGTCGCCCGGCACGTTGTGCGACGGGTGGATGTAGAGCTTCACGCCGCGCGCGGCCAGGATCTCCGCCACCGTCGTGATCGTCATCCACACCACCGTCACGAACGCCATCGTCGACACGGGGCCCACCTTGTCCTGATGACCCTGCAGCACGACCGACGAATCCCCCGCCGGGACGCGCGTGTCGATCACCACGTCGGCGAGGTCGAACAGCTTCTTCCCCGACGGATGCCGCGGCGTGCTCCCCTTCGCCTGCTCCGCCGAGCCCGTCGCGACCACGCGCATCCCCAACTCCTTCGCCCGCAACGCGACATCGATGTTCACGTTGTTGATCCCCGTGTGCGAGAAGATCCACATCGTGTCGCGCGCGTCGAAGTCGTACCCCTTCATGATCGCGCGCCCGTACCCCTCCGCACGCTCGAGAAACAGGAATTGATGGATCCCCATCTCCCCCGTGATGCGCGTGAAGAAGGTGAGCGGGAGCTCCACCATCGGGTGAAAGCCGACGAAGCCGCCGATGCGCGGATACATCTCCTCCACCGGAATCGTCGCGTGGCCGCAGCCGAACGTGTGCACCCATCGCTCGGCGGCGATCGAGTCCGCCATCAGCTCGGCGGCACGTCGGATGTTGTCGAGCTGCGTGGCCTCGATGTCATCGATCACGGCCCGCGTGTTGGCGAGCCACTGTTGAGCAAGCATCAGGATGTGAGAGTTGTGGTTGGGCCGACGCGTTCACGCCGGCCGAGGTTGCAGGGCGAGCCTGCGGGTGACGACGATGAGCAGCGTCGCGAGCAGCACGAGCGCTGCGGGGATGATGAACAGCGAGCCGCGCAGTCCGTACACCGCCCCGAGCGCGCCGGTGGCGTACGGAATGAGCATCCCGCCCACGAGCGCCATCACGATGACGACGCTGAACGCCGTCCCCGAGAGCTGCTCGTAACGATCGCCCACGAAGCCGAGGACGACCGGGAAGGTCGCGGCGAAGCCGCAGCCAATGAGGAACACGCCCGCACCCGCCGCGGCGACGCTCTGCGTCCCCAGCAACAGCAGCGCGCCCACGAGCGCGACCGCGAGGCAGCCGAGCAGCACGCGCGCCGCCGCCGCACGGAGCAGCAGCCAGCCGAGCGCGAGCCGCGCGAGCATCATCCCGAGCCAGTAGAGCGAGAGGAAGACGAGCGCGCGCTGATCCGCGAGTCCGAGTACTTCGTGGAAGTACGTGGCGGTCCACCCGCCGACGGAGATCTCCATCCCGCTCTCGAGAAAGAGCATGAGCCCCATGAGCAGGAGTATCGGATCGCGAATGAGCCGCCCCGCATCGACGAGCGGAAATCCCTGCGCCTGCTTGGGCGCGGGGAAGCGCGCGACCGCCGTGACGATGAGCGGCACGAGCACGAGCGCCCCCACACTCGCGATGAGTGCGGTGTACGAGAATCGGCTCAACAGCAGCGCGAGCACGAACGGCACACCCATCGCCCCCACGCCGAAGAAGACGCCGAGCAGGCTGAGCCCCGCGCTGCGTTCGCCCGCGCTCACGTCCGCGACGAGTGCATTCGTGCCGCCGTTGATGATCCCGCCGCCCAGCCCGACGAGCGCGATCGCCGCGCGGAGCCACCCCACGCTCGGCGCCGCGGCGATCCCCCACAACCCGAGCGCGATGAGCGCGGCGGCCAGCAGCAGCATTCCCTTGTAGCCGCGCGCATCGACGATCGGCCCGAAGACGAGCGAGCCCACGAGGATCGCGAAGCTCATCACGGCGAACAGCGCGCCGGCATCCGTCTTGTCGATGCCGAAGCGTTGAACGAGCGACGGGAGCACCGCGCCGAGCGTGGTGAGGACGATGCCGAACGCGAGCATCCCGAGACAGGCGACGGCGAAGAGCACTCGGCGGTTGGTGGTGGTGCCGGTCATGTCGCGCGTGAGGTCGAGGGGGCGGAGGGCGGAGCGGCGGACGGTGCGGCGGACGATGAGGAGTGCGTGGAAGGCGATGCCGCGGGGGACGACGATGGCTTCGTGGGCAGCGCCTCGCCAGATGCGAGCATCGCGAGTCGCGCGGCGCCGAAGAGCCCCGCGTCGCCATGGAGCGTGCTCGCCACGAACCGCGTCTCGCGCACGGCGATCGGCTGCGCCCACTGCACGGCCTCATCGCGAATCCGATCGATGAAGCGCGCCGCGGGCCCGAAGACGCCGCCGCCGAAGACGATCACCTCGGGGTTGAAGAGCGACACGAGATTCGCGGCCGCCATCCCCCAGTAGGCGATCGCATCGTCGAGCACGCGCGTCGCAACCGCGTCGCCGCGATCGTACGCCGCGAAGATGTGCGCGGTCGTGATCGCGTCGCGCGGCATCCGTCGCAGCTCACCATCGTAGCTCGTGTCACCATCGTCGCTCGCGTCACCATCCTCGCCCGCGTCGTCATCGTCGCCCGCACCGCCGTCGAGCAGCGCGAGCGCCACCTTCACGAGCCCTGGCCCGGAGGCGTGGTGCTCGAAGCAGCCGCAGCTGACGTACGGCTCACGGAACGGCCGGTCGAGCGCGAGCCAACCGATGGCGCCGGCGATGTCGCTCGCGCCGCGCAGCACCGTGCCGTCCACCATGATCCCCGCGCCGATCCCCGTTCCGACGGCGATGACGATCGCGTGTCGCGCGCCGCGCGCCGCCCCGAGCCACGTTTCGCCGAGCACGTACGCGGCGCGGTCGCTGTCGATCACGACCGGCACATCGGCGCCGAGCGCGCGCACGAGCGCGTCACGCAACGGATAGTCATCCCACTCCGGGATGTTCGGCGCCCACACGGTGCCTTGCGCGGCGCGGTAGATGCCCGGGACGGTGATGCCGACCGCCGCGGGCTTGCCTGCGGACGCGCCCTCGCCGAGCTCGCGAAGTCGCGCGCACGCGGCCTCGCATCGCTCGATGATCAGCGAGGCGACGTCGTGGCCGCGGCGGCCGCCGAGCGGCACGCTCGCGCGATGGTGCAGCGCGCCGTCCGCATCGACGATGGCTGTGGCGAGCTTGGTGCCTCCGAGGTCCATCGCGATGACGGGCATGGCAGGGCGGGAGTGCACGAGGCGCGAATGGGCGGGAGAGGAAACGGACGAGACGCCCCGAGTATGCGGCGCGGACGACGGGTTCGCCAGGAGGGACGTTGCTCCAGCGACGACACGACATCCGCCCGCGCGGTTCCGCGATCACTCGCCCCGCACTATGTTCGCGCTCTCTACGAGCGAGGAGCGGAGCATGAAAGCGATCGCGGTCGTGCCCGGCACGACGAGCGTGCGAATCGTCGATCGGCCGGAGCCGAGCATCACCACACCGCACGACGTCACGCTCCGTACGGTGCGCGTCGGCATCTGCGGCACCGACCGCGAGGAAGCGCGCGGCGGACGATCCAAGGCGCCGCCCGGACGGGACGAGCTCGTGATCGGCCACGAGATGCTGGGCCAGGTGGTCGAGGTGGGCAAAGCGGTGACGCGCGTCGCACCCGGCGACTACGCCGTCTTCACCGTGCGGCGCGGCTGCGATGCGTGCCTGAGCTGCCGCGCCGGCCGCCCCGACATGTGCGAGAGCGGCGACTACTGCGAGCGCGGCATCTGGGGGCTCGATGGCTTTCAGGCCGAGCTCGTCGTCGATACGGACGACTACGTCGTGCGCGTGCCCACCGAGCTCGCCGATGTCGGCGTCCTCACCGAGCCGCTCTCTGTCGTGGAGAAGGCCATCGACGAAGCGATGCACGTGATCGAGCGCCGCCCCGATGCCGCGGCCACGCCCGATTGGTTGTGCGGCCGGCGGTGTCTGGTCGCCGGCCTCGGCCCGATCGGCCTCCTCGGCGCCATGGCGCTCCGCCTGCGCGGCGCCGACGTGTACGGGCTCGATGTCGTCGACGCCGACAGCACGCGCCCGCGCTGGCTCACTGGCATCGGCGGCCACTACATCGATGGACGCGAGGTGGCCGCCGACGCGATCGACGACCACGTCGGCCCCATGGACGTCATCCTCGAGGCAACCGGGATCGCATCACTCGAGTTCAACCTGCTCGACGCGCTCGCCCTCGGCGGCGTGTACGTGCTCACCGGGATCCCCGGCGGCGATCGGCCGATCGAAGTGCACGGCGCCATGCTCATGCGCCAGCTCGTACTCCGCAACCAGGCCATGGTGGGCAGCGTGAACGCGGCGCGTGGACACTTCCAGATGGCGGTGAACGATCTCGCGACCGCCACGCGGCGATGGCACACACACATCGCCACGCTCATCACGCAACGCTATCCGGTGGACCGCTTCCTCGCGCCGCTGACGCAGCATCGCCCCGAGTCGATCAAGGAAGTCATCGAGTGGCAGTGACCGGGAAATACGCCTCCAGCACGTCGCGCGCGATCCGCTCCGGCTTCCCGCTGAAATACGCCCCGTTGCTCAGCACGATCACCGCCAACCCGTCGTCGGGAAAGATCGCGTTGAAGCAGTAGCCGCCCGCGCCCGGCGTGAGCCCGTTGTGCCACACCTCGCGGTGTCCATCGAGCGTCGTCGGCACGAAGCCCATCGCGTAATTCACCGGCTTGCCATCGCTCAACGTGCCCGCGGTCCACAGCTCGCGCATCGATGAGTCATCGAGCAGCGTTCCGTTCATGAGCGCGAGATCCCACTTCGCGAGATCCGATGCCGTCGAGACGACGTCGCCCGCGCCGTAGAAGAGATCGAGGCTCAGGCTGGGCTCCTTCCGGAACGGCGCCTTCCCCTGGTACGGCGTCGCCGTGCCCGCCTGCGACACGTAGCCCGAGCCGCTCGTGAACATCTGCGCCGGGGTGAAGATCCGCCGCTGCAGGTACAGGCCGTACGGCATCCCGCTCACCTTCGCGACAATCTCGGCGAGCACCGCGTAGTTCGTGTTGCTGTACTCCCACGCCGTGCCCGGCGCGAAGTCCGGCTTGTCGGTCGCCAGAATCGCGAAGAGCGAATCCGGCGGGATGACGCCGTGCAGCGGCCAGTGATGCTCGTCGGTACGCGGAAAGTTGTGCAGCCCCGACGTCTGGTAGAGCAGCTCGCGCACCGTGATCTGCTGTGCGTTCGGCATCGCCGGCAGATACTTCGAGAGCGGATCGTCGAGCGAGAGCCTGCCCTCCTCGGCGAGCTTCAGGATGGACACGGCCACGAACTGCTTGCTCAGCGATCCGATCGCGAACCGCGTGTCCGGCGTGACCGGCGCCTTCGCGGCGACATCGGCTACACCGAAGCTGCGCACGTAGGGCACCTGCCCGCGGAACACGACGATCATCGTGAAGCCGGGCGCGGTGTGCGTGCCGGCCGCCCACGCCGCGATCGAGTCGAACGCGGCGGGTGACGGGTCCTGCGCGTACGCGGGGAATGTGGTGACGATCATGGACAACGGGAGCATGGCACAGGCGAGCAGCGCACGACGATACGACGCGAAACGATTCTGCATCACAACCCTGGACGGCATGAACGACATGAATGGAATGATCGGGTGGACTACGACTTCACGTACCGGACAGCGCCGCCCTCACTTCCCGGACAGCGTGGGGATGACTGCGGGCACGAGCGCGAGAGCGAGGATCACCAGTAAGATGACCCACGACGCCGGGTGACCGAAGTTCAGCGTCCACCCGATGCCGAAGCGCTTGTCGACGAGCAGCGCGGGATCATCGCGGTTGACGTAGATCATCCCGGCAATCCAGTAGCGGTCGTCGTCCCGGTTCACGAGCCCCGTCTCCTCCGATGCCTCGTCGGTGGGTATCCGGTGCCCGGACTGCCCCACGCGGACCATCACCACGATCGCGCCCACGACGCCGACGAGCGGCGCGATGAGGCCGGCGCGCGCTACGACACTCGACGGAGCGATGATGTTCCAGATCATGAGATCGACCACGAGCATTCCCACGTTCACGCACGCGGCGAGGAAGCACAGTGCCATCGCCATCTGCCGCACGAACACGCGGCGCTGCTGTGCCGACGCGGCCGGATGCTCCACGTCCAGCTCCTGCCGGCTGCGGAACGTGAGGAGGCTCGAGCCGATGATGATCAGCGTGACCACGGCGGCAGCGATGACGACGGAGAACGCCGAGCCCGCGCTCTTCGGCGCCCACCCGTTCGCGACCCCGTCCAAGGTGTAGTGCGTGGCGAGCGTATCGGGGAGCCGCGGGTACACGGCAATGCCGATGACGAGCGACGCGACCCAGATGCCGATCGCCGGCAGCGCCCATCCCCACGGATAGCTCGGCGGATGCGCGCGGAAGCTCGTGTCCGCCGCCGCGCCCTGGCGCAGCCCCTCGTACCATTGCTCGCGATGCTTCACCGCCATGATGCGCTCGTGCGCCGCGAAGTAGCACACCCAATCCACGACGACGAGCAGCAACGGCGCCGCGATGATGGCCCCGGACCACCTCGTGACGTTCGCGAGCGCGAGCGCAAACGCGGCGCTCGCGATCCCCGCGATGAGGAGACGCCACCGGTAGCGCCGCAGCTCGCGCGCGATCACCGGCTCGTTCGCGCGACTGCCCGGGATCCGCACTCCGAAGGGCAGCGTGCGGCGCATGAGCGAGGGCATGGCCCACATGAGCGCGAGCAGCAAGATGTAGACGACCCACAGCACGAGCGCGGAATCACCCACGGGACGTCCCTCCTTTCTGGCGTTGGCCCGACCGCGCCTGGGCGAACTCGGCCGCGATCGCCTGACACCGGCCGACGATCTCCTGCCGCGTCATCCCCTGCGCCACCGCCTCGGCCACCATGGCGCGCAGGCGCTCATCCCACCCCTCGTCGAAGCCGGGCGCCGGCGGGCCGGAGTCGGCATCGCGCTGCACCACGGCGCCCACCTGCCGCGTCAGCCGCAGCAACCCTTCCCGACGCAGCACGTCGTACGCCTTGTTGATCGTGTGGAAGTTGACGCCGAGGTCGGCGGCGAGGTCCCGCGTGGTGGGAAGCCTGTCGCCCGCACGCAGCGTTCCATCGGCGATCGCTTCGACGATGCGATCCCGCACCTGCAGGTAGATGGGCAGCTCGCTCGTCAGATCAACGGTCAGCAGCACGGTCGGCTCACGTCGCTATTGTTCTAATAGTTATAGATCAATTAGCACACCAAGTCAAGCGATCAATGGGGTCAGGTTCGATTGATCGGCCCGATCA
>DASVCF010000038.1:0-7300 GCA_036381735.1 Gemmatimonadaceae bacterium
TCACTCGATCGCTTCGCTTCCCGGGCCTCGATACACCGTACCGCCCTTCATCACGAAGCGCACGTGCTCGAGTGCGTCGATCTGCCGCGTCGGATCGCCATCCACCGCCACCAGATCCGCGAGCAGCCCGGGCTTCACGCTCCCTCGATCGTCGAGATGCAGCACGTGCGCGGATACCGATGTCGCCGAGCGGAGCGCCTGCACCGGTGTCATCCCGTACTCGACCATCAGCTCGAGCTCGCGCGCGTTGTCGCCGTGCGGGAAGACGCCCACATCGCTCCCACTGATGATCGTCACACCGGCGTCGAGCGCGGCCTTGAAGCTCGCGTGCTTCTGCTCCAGCGACGCGGGCTCCGGATCCACGCCCTTGCGCCAGCCGCGGTATGACGCGATCGCTTCATTCGCCGTGATCGTCGGGCAGAGCGCCACGCCGTGCTCCACCATGAGCTTGAAGATCTCGGGCGTCCCCTCGTCGCCGTGCTCGATGGTCGTCGCCCCGGCGAGGATCGCGCGCCGCATCCCCTCAGGGGTCACCGTGTGCACCACCACGCTGCGCCCGCTGCTGCTCGCGACCTCGACCGCGCGCTGCATCTCGTCCAGTGTGAAGGTGGGGCGCGCCTCGCCGTTCGGTCCCCAGCGATAGTCGCCGTACAGCTTCACCCAGTCGGCGCCCTTGCCGATCTGGTCGCGCACGATGCTCTCGATCTCATCGGGGTTGCCCGCTTCCTCGCCGCCCTGCGGCACGTCCCAGCGCGGGTCGAATCCTTTGGGTCCGTAGCTGCCCTTGGCCACGATTGCGCGGGTGACGACGAGCATACGCGGTCCCGGGATGATCCCTTGCTGGATCGCCTCCTTGAGTCCGACGTCCGCGTACCCTGCGCCTTCCGTCCCGAGATCGCGCACAGTGGTGAACCCCGCCATGAGCGTCCGGCGCGCGTGCACCGTGGCGCGCGCCACGCGCAGCGCGAGCGGCTCCTTCAGCACCTGATCGTTCCACGACGTCTCGTTGTACGGGTGGAGGAACATGTGCGAGTGCGCTTCGATGAGTCCTGGGAGCAGCGTCGTGCCCGGGAGATCGACGGTCTTCGCACCGGCGGGAGCGCCCACCTGGCTCGCGGGACCGACCGCGGCAATCCGTTCACCGCGCACCAGCACTACCCACCCCGCATGCGGCTCGGCGTCGACTCCGTCGAACACGCGTGCCGGCTTGAGGAGGTAGCTGGTGCTGTCGGATTGCGCCTGGAGGGGGAGGGAGGTGGACACGAGAGCGAGGACCAGTGCGAGTATGCGCATCCGGGAAATTCCGCGGGAAGGAGAATTCGGGAGGAAACGCAGCCCAATATGTGATCTGTGACCTAGCGCCATCAACCGCTGATGCGCTTGACTGGTGCGTGCCGGCTGGTTAAGAACCGATGCTAGCCGGTCTATCCCTCCGGCCGCCGACGCGGAAGCCCTTCGCTGGCCTCCAGTCGACGGCTGCCTATCTGCACGTTGTACCTTTGTCCTGCCGCAGTGCATTCCCCATGAAGCTCAAACGCGACATTCACCTCGAAGTGAGCCGCAAGCTCCAGAACACCGTCAGCGTCAAAGTGTTCGCCTTCAGGAACGACCGCGCGAACGCCGAACGGGTGTGCCTTGGCACGTTGCACATGCCCGAAGAGTTCTTCCGCTCGCTCCGCAAGGTGTTCGAGCTCGGCCTGAAGCTGATCGGCGCCCACGCCACCGTCGGCGGATCGTACTTCGCCAAACAGGACGACAAGCGGGTGGCGTGAGGGGGGGGGGCCGTGGGGCAGTGGGTCAGTGGGTCAGTGGGTCAGAAACGACCCGTAACACTGTCATCCCGAGCGTGAGCGAGGGATCTCGTTGTGCCCGCGAGATCCCTCGCTCACGCTCGGGATGACAAGCGTTCGGGATGCCCCCGCCGGTTCCTCCCTCCTCCCTCCTCCCTGTCGTTCTGACCCACTGACTCACTGACCAACTGACTCACTCTTCTCGACCGCCAGCCCCGCCCGCTCCCACGCCCCAAAGCCACCGGTGAGGTTCTGCGTCGCGCTCAGCCCTCGCGCCCGGAGCACGCTCGCCGCGATGGCCGAGCGGCTGCCGGCCTGACATTGGACGACGATCGGGCGGCCGGCCGGGAGCTCGGCGAGGCGATCGGGAAGTTGACCGAGCGGAATGTTCGCGGCGCCAGGTAGATGACCGGCATCCCACTCGGCGCGGTTGCGCACATCCACCACGGCCACATCGTGCGAGGCCAGGCGCGAGGCGAGCTCGGCGGGCGTGATTTGCGGGATCGTATCGAGCTGGCGTCCCGCGCGCGTCCACGCATCGTGCGCGTGCGCGGCCGGAACGGTACCGGCGACGCGATCGAGCCCGATCATGGCCAGTCGACGGGTGGCGTCCGCCGCGCCGGCGTCGTCGCTCGCGATGAGCACGATGTCGCGGTCGTAGAGGATGAGCCAGCCGGCCCACGTGGTGAACGAGCGGTCGAGTGGGATGTTGATGGCGCCGGGGATGCGCGCGGTCGCGACATCGGCGGCGGGACGCACATCGAGCAGGAGTACGTCGCCGCCATCCGCCACGACGATGAAGCGCTCGGGTGACAGCGTCGCCGGAGCGTGGGCGCCCAGGATGCGCGGTCCGCACTTGTTGATGCGCTTCATCTGTGCGAAGTAGGGCGGGGGCTCCGGCTGTCCCGCGAGCACCATGCGGACGAACTCGTCTTCGGCGCGCGGCGCGAAGGCCCAGTTGAAGCGTCGCTCGTAGCCGAGCGTCGTCTGCGGTACCGCGCCCAGCGCCTTGCCGCACGCCGAGCCCGCGCCATGTCCCGGCCAGATCTGCACGTAGTCGGAGTAGCGCTCCAGGCGATGGAGGGAGTGGAAGAGCTGCCGCGCGCTCGTTTCCATGGTCCCCGCCTGCTTTGCGGCGCGCTCGAGCAGATCGGGACGACCGACGTCGCCCACGAACACGAAGTCGCCCGTGAAGATCCCGATCGGTTCATTCGCGGCGGCCGTATCGGTGATCACGAAGGACAGATGCTCCGGCGTGTGTCCGGGCGTGTGCAGCACGTCCACGCGTACCGCACCGACGTTGAACGATGCGCCATCGCGCAGCAGCACCGCGCCGCGCTCCGCGGCGAACGCGTACTTCCAGTCGGCGCCGCCTTCGTCGGACACGTACAGCCGCGCGCCCGCGCGCTCGGCCAGCGCCGTCGAGCCCGAGACGAAGTCCGCGTGGATGTGCGTCTCCGTCACGTGCGTGATGCGAAGCCCTTCGGCGGCGGCGCGAGCCATGTATTGCTCGACATCGCGCGTGGGGTCGATGACGAGCGCTTCACCAGATGCGGCGCACCCCACCATGTAGCTGGCCTGCGCGAGCTGCTCGTTGTAGAACCGGGTCAGGAACATGGCGGCACGTCGTATAGGACTGCGTGTGATGCGTGACGGGGCGATTTACGGCGCGCTGCGCCGGCGCGCATAGTCGAGCGCCATCTGCGCGAGCTCGGGGCTGCGCAGCCCAGCGCCGCGCGCCATGGCGACGGCTTCTTCCATGGGACGCCGCTCGTCGAGCAGGAAGTAGGGGAGCAGCAGCGCGCCCACGCGATTCGACGATGCGCAGTGCACGAGCACGGGCCGGTTGTCCGGATCGCGCATCATGCCGCGGAAGCGGTCGAACGCCGCATCGTCGAGCGTTGCCTGCGTGACGGGAATCGGCACGTAGCGCAGACCGGCGCGGGTGGCCGCCGCGGCCTCGTCGTAGCCGCGTGGCTCCTCGGGCGCGCGCAGATCCACGAGCGTCCGGTACCCCGCCTGCGCCATGCGCGCAAGCGATTCCTCAGACGGCTGCCCGGCGGCGCCCACGTCCTCGAGCGGACAGGTGCCGTACGGCAGCGTCGCGACGGCATCGCGCAGCGTGTTGTGATCGGTCATCTTCCTCTCTTCGTCTCGGGCGCGCGACGTGCGCTGATGAATCTTCGCTCGTCGGGTGACCCCGGGCAAGCATCATGGCCCTGGTCAACGGCCCCTTGTGCACCCTCACAGGAAGTGCCGCGTGGTGAACCTCTGGTGACGTACCGGATCGTGAGACGTTTGGTCGTCGTTCCGCTCCTGCTGCTCGGCGTCATCTGCGTGCCGCGGGCGTCGGCGCAGTTTCTCACGCGCCCGACGCTCGAATGGCGCACGCTCCAGACCCAGCACTTCACGATCCACTATCCCGAGCGGCTCAGCGACTGGACGCTCGCCATGGCCGCGCACATCGAGTCGGTGCACGACGCCGTCTCCGCCTTCGTGGGCAGTGAGCCCACCGCTCGCGTCACGGTCATCGTCGACAACCCGTACGACATCTCCAACGGCTTCGCGCTCCCGTTCATCGGTCATCCGCTGATCTTCATGTGGCCCACGCCGCCCTCTCCGTCGTCGACCATCGGCGACAACCGCGGCTGGGGCGAGATGCTCTCCGTTCACGAGTACACGCACATCGCGCATCTCACGCGCCCGTCGCGCAACAGCTGGCGCCGCATCATCACGAACATTCTCCCCGTGCGCCTTGGCCCCATCGCGATCAAGTCGCCGCGATGGGTGGACGAAGGCTACGCGACGTACGTCGAAGGTCGGCTCACGGGGAGCGGCCGCCCCTTTGGAGCGTGGCGCGCGGCGATCCTGCGCGAGTGGGCGCTGCAGGGGAAGCTCCCCACGTACGGACAGCTGGACGGGAGCGGAGCGTACGAGGGCGGGGCCATGGCATACCTCGCGGGCTCGGCGTACCTCGAGTGGCTCGCGCGCCGCCAGGGCGGGGAAGAGAGCCTCGTGCACCTCTGGCTGCGCATGAGCGCGCGCATCGATCGGAGCTTCGACCGCGCGTTCGCCGGCGTATTCGGCGGCTTCCCTGCTGATCTCTACGGACGCTTCACCGCTGAGCTCACGGGAAAGGCGCTCGCCGTCGATTCACTCCTCGCGCACAGCGGTCTCGTCGAAGGCGAGACGGTACAGCAGCTCGAGTGGGGAACGGGTCAGCCCGCGATCTCGCGCGACGGGACGCGGATCGCCATTGCCCTCGGCTCGCACACGGAGCCGGGACGCCTCGTGATCTGGAGTACGGCGCCCGAGCCGGTGAGCGCGCGCGAGCTCGCCGAGCGGGCCAAGGAGCGCAGGCTCGATCCGCTGGATGTCCCCGCGATCGTGTGGCGCCCGCGTCCCAAGCGCGCGCTGGCCACGCTGTACGCGGTGGACGGCATGCCGTACGAGAATCCGCGTTTCCTCCCGGACGGTCGGCACGTGCTGGTGACCCGCCGCGAGTCGTTGGGCGATGGCACGCTGCGTCCGGATCTCTACATCTGGGATACCAATCGCGGCGGTGTGCGCCGCGTAACGCACGGCGCGGCGGTGCGCACCGCCGATCCCTCGCCCGACGGGCGCGACGCGATCGCGGACCGATGTCAGCACGGCTCGTGCGATCTCGTGCGCGTCGATCTTTCCACGGGCCATGTGGCTATGCTCGCCGCTGGCACGCCGGAACGGTCGTACTATCGGCCCCGCTACTCGCCCGATGGGCAGCGCATCGCCGTCTCGGTGCACGAGCATGGCCGATGGCGCATCGTGCTGCTGAACCGCGATGGCGGCGCGCCGCGCGACATCGCCGCGGATGATGACGCGAATCGCTACGGTGTGGCCTTCCTCCCAGGCGGGAACTCGCTCGTGTTCATCTCCGAGAAGGGCGGCATCCCCAACGTGATGTCGCTGAACCTCGCGACGGGAGCATCGCGTCCGCTCACGCGCGTGGCGAGTGCCGCCATCGCGCCGGAGCCCGATCCGGCCACCGGCGCGGTGTACTTTCTCGAGCTGTGGCCCAAGGGACTCGACCTGAACCGCGTGTGGCCGGACAGCGTGCATCTCGACAGCATCGTCGCGCTCCCCACATCGCTCGCGCCCGCGGCGCCGCCCGCGCCCCCGGCCGACGTCGACACGTTCCCTCGCGGCGTCCTGCCGTCGCCGCACGGCTACGGTGTGGGACCGCGGCTCTACCGTGTGCTGCCGAACGCGGGGATCGCGCCCGAAGGGCGCCGCATCGGGCTGTCGCTCGCGAGCACGGATCCGGTGGGCCGGCTCACGTGGCTCGTGCAAGGCACCCTCGGCGATGCTGGCATGTGGCGCGGGGTGTCGGCCAGCGCGACGCTCCGGCGATTCCACCCGTTCCTGACGGGCGAATTATTCACAACACGCGACTATCCGTCCGAGCAGCACGCGGGCACGTTCGCCGCGCCGGCGCTCGATGCCCGCTACGACGGCGGCGCGCTCTCCGCGCAGCTCACGCGTAGCTACGTCGGGTCGAGCCACCGCCTGGAGGTCGGCGCATCGCTCGGCAGGCTCCGCGGGTCGGCGCTCGGAGCGGGGCAGCGCGCACTGGCCTTCGCGGAGTACGGTACCGCGCGCCTGCAACGGGTACGCGACTGGGTTTTCGTCGAGCGGCTCACGGTCCACGGCGACGCGGGACGCACACTCGGCGACGGCTGGCTGCGCGGCGTCGGGACGGCCGGGTTCGAGGTGCGACGCTCGGGCCACGGGATCGCGGGCGACGTCACGCTCGGACGCGTGAGCCCTTCGGTGCGCCCGTTCGAGCAGTTCGCCGTGGGCGGGCTCGAGCCGCCGCTGTTCGATGCACCGCTGCTCTCGCAACGTGTGGTCGAGCCCATCTTCCCGGTGGGCGTCGCGTCCGGCCCGACGGTCGGCGCCTATCGTGTGATGCTCACCGGCGGCGTGCTGCGCCCGTTCTACCTCGGCGTGAGCGCTGGCGATCGGCTCACGCGCTGGCATCGCGCGTTCGGGCTCGACACACACCTTCCCGTCGTGTCGATCCCCTTCGTCGCGCTCCCCGCCGTGCAACTCGATGGCGGCATCGCCTACTCCATCGATGCGCCCTTCCGCCACAAGACGAGAGGGTATCTCTCGGTCGTGTATCGTCCGTAGCGGCACTTGCGCACGGGCCATGCAGTCGCCATACAATGGGCTTCAACCCAAGAGGACTCGAAATGGCATATGCATCGGATGCGGGAACAGATGCCGGCCGCGATTCGCGAACGGCATTGGTGTTGAAGGCAGCGGCGCTGGGCGGATTCGTGGCGACAGGCGCCGTGATCGTGCTCTTCGCCCTCATCGTCTACTTCACGCTCCCCGGGCAGTACAGCGGGATCGATTGGATCGAGGCCACGGTCACCTGGATCTCGATCGGGGTGATCGCGGTGATCGCCATGGGCGTCAACATCGTCTACGCGCGCACGCTGCTGGCGATGTCGCGCTTCCCCTAT
>DASVCF010000039.1:0-5369 GCA_036381735.1 Gemmatimonadaceae bacterium
GGTGTAGTACTGGTCGCTGTCCCACCCCAGGTCGCGCCGCACGTAGTCCATGAACGTGGCCGTGAACGCGCCCTCGTACGACGCCTCGCTCGGATCGTACTCGGGGCGCTCCGACGCCGCGTCGCGGTTGATCCCCTCGAAGCGCGAGTCGAGCCGCCCGACGATGCGCCGCTTGCCGCGCTCGAGCTCGGCGAACCAGCGGAACGGACTCACGCGCAGATTCGACTCCTTGATGTACTCCGGCGAGAGCGCCGTGAGACGGGCCATGTCCTGCACGACCTTGTCGTACTCGGCCGGCGACAGCTTATCGCCCTTCTCGAGCGCCTGCGCGTACTCACCGTGCGCGAAGTCGCGCGCGGTCTGCGCGATCTGCTCCATCGACTGCTTCTGCAGATCGGGCGCGAGCAAGTGATGGTACCACGCCGAGGTGATGTACGTGGGGAGGAAATACTCCGTGCGGTCGTCCGCGCCCCACGGCGCGAACGCCATCGACGAGAGCAGCATCACGCCGTTGAGGTACATCTCGTGCCGGTGCTCCAGCACGCCGGCGAGCTGCGCCGCGCGCGTGGTGCCGTAGCTCTCCCCGAGAAGGAACTTCGGCGAGTCCCACCGGCCATTGCGCGTGACATACTGGTAGATGAAGTCGGAGAAGATGGTGGCATCCTGTACCACGCCGTAGAACTGCGCGGGATCCTGCCCCGGCGCCGGACGGCTGAAGCCCGTGGACACCGCGTCGATGAACACCAGATCGGTGGCATCGAGGAAGGAATCCTCGTTGTCCGTGACCCTGTACGGCGCCGGCATGCCGTGGCCATCAGCGGTGAGCACCACGCGCTTCGGTCCCATCCCCATGTGCGTGAACAGCGACGCCGAGCCCGGACCGCCGTTATAGACGAACGTGACCGGCCGCGTGCCAGTGTCCGACACGCCATCCTTCGTGTACGCGACGAAGAAGAACGACGCCTTGGGCTTTCCCGCATCATCCCTGACGACGTACCGGCCGGTGGTGGCCGTGTAGTTGATGGTCTGCCCGCCGATGCGCGCGCTGTGATGCGTGACGACGACGCTGTCCGTCGGCTCCGCGCCCTCCGACGTCCGCGCGGATTGCCCCGCGGCCGGCGGCATCTGCCGCTGTACCGGAGCTGCGCGCTGGCTGGTGGATCGCTGCTCCCGTCCACGCTGCTGCGCCCCGGCCGGTGCCGTGAGCAGCAGCGCGGCCAGGGTCCCAACGATCGCGTGAGTGGCGTTCATCGAATCGTGTCCCTCGAGGTGTGGTAAGGTGGCGTGAGATGGTGCTGCCGGGACACGTGCGCGAGCCGGAATGGAGGATTGACCGAAGTGGTCCCCGGCCGACACACGGTAAGTACGGCGCCGGCGAAGATGTGGGCCGGACCACGAACGGTCAAACACCCGTCGCCCCCCGCTCGGCGGGGAACGATTGGACAGGATCACTCGTGGCGCAGTGCTTCGATCGGATCCAGCCGCGCGGCCTTGCGCGCGGGGAAGAAGCCGAAGATCACGCCCACCGCCCCCGAGAACCCGAACGCCAGCAGCACCACCGCGGGATCGAAGACGAAGGGAATCCCGATCTTCGGCACCGCGACGTACGAGCCCACCAGACCAATCACGATGCCGATCAGTCCACCGAACAACGACAGCGCCACTGCTTCAGTGAGAAACTGCGCGAGCACATCGCGCTCGAGCGCGCCGATGGCCAGCCGGATCCCGATCTCGCGCGTGCGTTCGGTGACGGAGACGAGCATGATGTTCATGATCCCGATCCCGCCCACGAGCAGGCTCACCGCGGCCAGCGCGCTGAGGAACGCCGTGAGCACGCGCGTGGTGGTGGCGATCGTCCCCGCGATCTCCGCGATGTCGAGCACGCGGAAGTCGTTTTCCTTCCCGGGAGCCACGTGGCGGCGCTCGCGAAGCAGCGCCACCATCTCCTCGCGCACGCGGGGCGTGAGATTCCCGGACTGCACCGACACCTGGATCATGCTCACGTCCTGGTTGCCGTTGAGCCGGCGCTGCACGGCACGGATCGGCATGATCACCGCATCGTCCTGATCTATCCCCCCCATCCCCTGCCCCTTGGATGCGAGAACGCCGATCACCTCGCACGGGACGTTTCGAACACGGATGGTCGCCCCGACGGGGTTCTGGCCGGGGAACAGGTTGTCGCGCACGGTGGTCCCCAGCAGGCACACCGCGCGGCCCCCGCGCATCTCCGTATCGGTGAACTCGCGGCCCCGCGTTACCGCCCAATTGCGAACGCGGAACATGTCGTTGTCCGTCCCGGTGATCACGGTGGGCCAGTTCGCGTTCCCGGCCACGAGCTGCGCGCGTGCACTGGCGAACGGCGCCACCGCGGCCACACCCGAGATGTTCTGCCGGATCGCGGTGACATCGCGCATGGTGAACGCCGACGCGGCCGTGGATACGCCGCCGGGCCCGCGCCCAGTCTGCGCGCCGGGCGTGACGATGAGCAAGTTGCTCCCCAGGCTCTGGATGCTTTCGGTGATCCGCGTGGTGGTGCCGTTGCCGAGCGTCACCATCGCGATGACGGCGGCCACGCCGATCACGATACCGAGGATCGTGAGCGTGGAGCGCATCGCGTTGCGGCGAATCGCGCGCAGGGCCATGGCGATGGTGTCGCGCAGCATCCCGCTACCCCACCGTCTCCGCCATCACGGGTGGGACGCCATCGGCCACCACGAGGCCATCGTGAAAGCGGACGCACCGCTGCGTGTACGCGGCCATGTCGGGCTCGTGCGTCACCATGGCGATCGTGATGCCGCGCGTCTGGTTGAGCTGGACGAGCAGCTCCATGATCTCGCGGCCGAGCTTCGAGTCGAGATTCCCTGTCGGCTCGTCGGCGAGCAGCAGCGCGGGCTCGGTGACGATGGCGCGCGCGATGGCCACGCGCTGCTGCTGTCCTCCCGACAATTCGCCCGGCGTGTGGTGCGCCCGTGACGCGAGCCCCACCGCCGTGAGCGCATCGCGCGCGCGCTCGCGCCGCTCGGCCATCGGCAGACCGCGGTAGATGAGCGGCACCTCCACGTTCTCGAGCGCCGTCGTCCGATTGAGCAGGTTGTACCCCTGGAAGACGAAGCCGAGGTAGTGGCGGCGGAGCAGCGCGCGCTGATTGCGCGACAGCGTCGTCACCTCCACACCGCGAAAGCGGTACGACCCCGACGTCGGCGTGTCCAGGCAGCCGAGGACGTTCATGCACGTGGACTTCCCGGAGCCGGACGGTCCCATGATGGCGATGAACTCGCCGTCGTCGATGCGCAGATCGATCCCTCCGAGCGCCATGACCGCGGCATCGCCCACGCCGTACACCTTGACGACGCGCGTGAGCTGCACGAGCGGAGGTGCGCCGTTGGACATCGCAGGGTTGGACATCGCAGGGTTGGACATCGCGTCGTCGGTCAGCGCGCCGCTGGCCAGCGGGCCGCTGGACATCAGTCCGCCGGTACTCGCGCGCGCATCCCTAGCCACGCGGCCGCCCCATCGGAACGCCGGGCGGATGGCCGCCCGCTGGTGGACTGCTCGTGGAGCGCGTAGAGCTCGAAGACGACGTAGTGCTCGCCGGCGTCGTACCGGTCTCCGCCGCACCCACTATGAGTCGCGTGCCCGGAGTAAGTGCGCCGCCGATCACCTCGGTCCACTGGCCATCGGTCAACCCCACCGTCAGTGGAATCGCGATCGGCTTTCCAGCTCGCACCGTCCACACTTTGCGCGCGCGAGACGGCGGCGTGGTGATCATCGCGTTGCCGGGTTCGATGGCGGCGACAGCGCTCGCGGCCGTGTCGCTCGCCGGCGTGAATCGCAGCGCGGCGTTCGGGACGAGGAGCACGTCGTGCGCGCTCGCCGTCGCGATGCGCGCGGTCGCCGTCATGCCGGGGCGCAGCAGCAGGCGCGGGTTCGAGACGTCGAGGATCGCCTGGTAGGTGACGACACCTTCGACGGTCTTTGCCGCGTTGCGCACCGAGCGTACGGTCGCCGAGAACGCGGTGTCGGGATACGCGTCCACGGTGAAGTCGGCCATCTGCCCCACGGCCACCTGTCCGATGTCGGCTTCGTCCACATCCAGCGAGAGCGTCATGTGCTCGAGGTCGGCAGCGAGCACGAACAGCGTAGGCGCCTGCAGCGCGGCAGCGACGGTCCGTCCGCGCTCCACGGCGCGCTGCAACACGATCCCGCTGATCGGCGCGCGGATGGTCGCCTTGTTCAGCATCGTCTCCTGCGCCTGGAGCGCCGCCTCCGCACCAGCCGCCTGCGCCCGCGCGTTGGCCTCGGACGCCCGCGCGCGCGCAAGCGCGGCACGCGCGCTTTCCAGCGCCTCCGGCGAGATCATCGTCCGCTTGAACAGCGACTCCGCGCGCACCGCCTGTGGCTCGGCCTCGGCGAGCGTCGCCGCCATCTGCTGCGCGTTCGCCTGCGCCGCGGCGAGCGCGGCGCGCGCCTGGCGGATCTGCGCCTGGAGCTGATCGGTGTTGAGGACGGCAATCACCTGCCCCTTGGTCACGTGATCGTTGTAGTCGGCCGCGACCACATCGACGATCCCGGACACTTCCGTTCCGACGTACACCGTATCGAGCGGAGCGAGCGCACCCGTCGCGGTCACAGTCACCGTGAGATCGCCACGTCGCGCGGCGACGGTCTCGTACGTCGGCGCCGCAGGCGCGCGACGGAACCAGAAGAAGAGCGCGACGGCAATGGCCGCGAGGAGCAGCGCGCCCGCGAGTGCGCGGTGCAGGCGTTGCTTGCGGCTCTTCGCGGTACCCGCCAGGCCGAGCGTGGCGGCGACATCACCGGAGCCGTCTCGCGACGTTGTCGGCGATGTCGGAGGTGCGAGCACCGCGTCGCCGGAGGGACTGCGCATGGTTCCCCTGTCGTCCGAGCGGGGCGCGGGGGGCGATGGGGCCGCGGGGGTCTGACTCTCGCGCATGACGACTCCTCGGAAATGCGCTCTGGTCATTCGGGCGAGCGCACGGTCGCAGCGCGGGCCGTCGCGTGGCGTCATTCGCCTGACGCGTGCGGTGCGCGGTGACCGGCGAGTCGCTCGGTCTTTCGATGATCGCACGGCGCACTCGGCGGCGGGATCGGGAGAGTGGAGGGAGCACGTAGGGGATTCCCGCAGGGGCAGCGCCACGGGAGGCGCCTGCGTTTGCCACGACAGATACAAGAACCGCCACCGTCGCGAGTGACGGTGGCGTCTCGACTGCCAATCAGGATGCCGGGATTCGCACCTGCTGCGCCGGAACCGCGTTGGAGCCAGGGGGTTAGACATCGCATATGCCTCGTTAGAGCGAAGCGCTTCATTCCCCTCGTGTAGTACACCGAACATGGTAGGGCCATACGAT
>DASVCF010000040.1:0-22634 GCA_036381735.1 Gemmatimonadaceae bacterium
AAGGTGAGCTCGGCCGTGCCGGCGTGGACGCCGAGCTCCCCCTTCCCCTGGATCTCGCGCGTTCCGTGGATGATCACCGGGACGATGGGCACCTGTGCGGCGATGGCGAGCACGAAGGGGCCCTTCTTGAAGGGGCGCAGGGCGTACGAGCGGCCACGCGTCCCCTCGGGGTAGACGACCACCGACGTCCCCGCCTGAATCTGCTTGGCGGCGTCGGCGTAGGCGTCGAACGCGGCGCGGCGGTTCTGCCGGTCGATGAAGATCGCCGCGACTTCCTTCACCGCGCGCCCGAACACGGGGAGCGAGGCGAGCTCCTTCTTGGCGACGAAGCGAAAGCGCGGGAGCACCAGACCGAGCGCGAAGACGTCGAACCAGCTCACGTGATTGCCCACGTAGACGGCGGCCTGGTCGTGCTGCATGTGCTGCGCATCGTGGACGACGACCTTCACTCCCGACATGCGCAGGATGATGCGGCACCAGAGGCCGGGCGCGCGCGCGAAGAAGGTGTCCGGCGCGATGTGGCGTCCCAGGAGCGTCGCGACGGCGATCGGGGTGCCGAGGGCGAGTGTGGCGAGAACGACGACCGGATAGAAGAGGAGAGCGCGCATCACTCACGAAAAGTGATTGAACCCGGCACCCGATGCAACGCGCTCACCGTTCGCGTACGCCTCCACGCCCGGCGCGCCCGCCTCCACGCGGCCGATGTGCGTGAGCGGGATACCGAAGTCGTGCTCGAAGGCCGTCGCGTCGAGCCGCACCGGCGACACGGCGATGAGCTCGTACTCCTCCCCGCTGCGCACCGCCTCGGCGATGCGCGCACCGTCCACGGTCGGGAGCGCATCGAGGTCGAGCACGAGACGCACCCCGCTGGCGGCCGCGATGTGCGCGGCATCCCCCAACAGGCCATCGGAGATGTCGATCATCGCGTGGGCGCCGCGCGCCGCGAGCCAGCGTGCCTCACGAATCCGCGGCGTCGGGTGCACGAAGCGCGCGCGTGCAGCAGGTGACGGCTCGTGCCCGGCGAGGAGCGCGTCGAGGGCGGCGAGCGGGCCGCCGAGCGCGCCCGTCACGTACACCTGATCGCCCGGCCGCGCACCACGTCGCTCGAGCGGAGCGGGAGATGAACCGAGCACCGTGATCGCGAGGACGAGCTCGTTCGCCGCCGTGAGATCTCCGCCGACCACGTGCGTGCCCGCATGCGCGACCACGTCTCCGATCCCCTCCGCGATGTGCCCGAGCTCCGCGAGCCACGACTCCGGGCATGACAGCGCGACGACCACGCCCAGCGGTGCGGCAGCCATCGCGGCGAGATCGCTGAGCGCGGCCGCCGTGGCGCGATAGCCGATCTCGCGCGCGGTGAGCCATTCGCGACGAAAGTGCGCGTGCTCGACGGAGCTGTCCGTGCTCACGACCAGTCGCTCGCCGGTGGGGACGTCGAGCACCGCGGCGTCGTCGCCGATCCCCGATGCACGCTCGCCCCAGCGCGCGATGAGCTCGCGGACGACATCGAACTCGCGCCCCGGACCCAGCGCGGTGTCGCGCGTCACGCCTGATCCCGTATGGCGGGGAGCTCGGCGAGTACCGGGTAGTCGGGCGACGGCTCGCCCCCCGGCCACACGTCGGACAACGCCCGCTCCACGCGCTTCAACGCGATGCCGCGGATCGACGCGTGCCCGATGCTCGCCAACTCCGCCGCCCGCCCGTGCGCCCACGCGGCACAGGCGCCCGCCGCCACGGCGTCGTCGAGCTGCGCGAGCAGAGTGCCCGCGATGCCGGAGAGCAGATCGCCGCTCCCGGCGGCGGCGAGCACCGGCGAGCCCGTCGCGCTCACCAGACGCTCGCCGTTCACGCCGCTGATGACCGTCGGCACCCCCTTGAGCAGCACGGCCGCGTTGATGGTGCGCGCGAGCTCCGCGCCGATCTCGAAACGTCGCGACTCGACATTGGCAGTGGCCACGCCGGCGAGCCGCCCGAGCTCCGCGACGTGGGGCGTGATGAGCGCCGCGCGGCCGGCGAGGAGCGACCCGAGCATGGCCGCCGAGCCCGCGAAGACGTTGAGCGCATCCGCATCGAGGAGCACGGGGCCGCGCCACGCACGGAGGATGCGTTCGACGAGCGCTCGACTCGCGTCGGTGCGTCCGAGTCCGGGACCGATGACCACCGCGTCCGCCCAGTCGAGGATCGACGCGCGCACATCGTCGTCGCGTTCCGGCCAGGTGCCCGCGAGCGCGTACGGCACGCGCTGCTGCACCGCTGCCAGGTTCGGCGGCGCGACGAGCACGCGCACCATGCCGATCCCGCTGCGCATGGCCGCGCGTGCGGCGAGCATGGGAGCGCCCGCCATCCCGAGCGCACCGCCCACGATCACGAGGCGGCGGCGCGTTCCCTTGTGGGCGTTCGCGGCGATCGGCGGGAGCGTGCGGTACACCCGCCGCTCGTCCACCAGCGCGGGCGCGTCGTCATCGCTGCGGGCATCGAGTCCGATGTCGAGCACGACGATGCGGCCGGCCGCGGCGCGCGCGACGAGCAGCCCGCGTTTGAGCGTACCGAACGTCGCCGTGGAATCCGCGATCACGGCGTGCGCCGCGGCGCCGGTGTCGGCATCGAGCCCGCTCGGAACGTCGAGCGCGACGACGGTCGCTCCCGCATCGCGTGCGGCGTTGATGCGCGCGATGCACTCCGCGATCGCGCCCCGCGGGGCGCCGCGCGTGCCGGTGCCGAGGAGTCCGTCGATGATGAGCCGCGCGCCATCCACGCCTCCGGCGTCGACCACGGGCTCCGCGAGCGTCCGCTCCGCGCGCGCATCGTCGGTGCGAGGATCGCCGACGGCCTCCACGCGCACGCGCACGCCGGCCGTCGCGAGCGCGCGCGCCACGACCCACGCGTCGCCGCCGTTGTTCCCCGGCCCCGCGGCGATGGCGACCGTCCCGCGCAGGAGCGGCGCGTACGCCCGCGCGATCTCCGCGGCGGCCGCCGCGCCGGCGCGCTGCATGAGCGCGCGCGAGGGGATGCCGGACGCGATCGCGGCCGCGTCGCGAGTCGCGGACTCGCGTGCGGTGGTCACGCGAACGAGCACTGTCGTGTCAGGAGGCGATCGCACGCTGAGGGTGGGAGCGGAGCGCGGGACAAGATCGGTCGGGACGCGCGAGCGATGGATGCCGCGACGCGTCGTGGGCAGTGGAGAAACGAGAGCGGCGGCCAAGGACGCCGCCGTCGTTGCCGGGTCGGGATCGCCGGGACACTTACTTGTGCGATTGCGTGAGTGCCCGCCCGAGGCTGATCTCTCCGTTGTCGATCCGGATGTTGAATCCGCAATCGGGGTTGTTACAGACCCATGCCTTGTAGATGATCGGCGCGCCATCGCGGCCGTAATCGCTGAGCGGAAGCATGGTTCCCTGGTTGCACTTCCGGCACGCCGGCAACTCCTTTACATCCATCCCATCCATGGAGCTGGCACCTCCCTCCGTCCCACAGTGCGTCCTGGTCTGGGCCGCACATTCCGTACCCGCGTCGCACTTCCTGGCCTACCGTGGCCTACCGTGTCATCCCGAGCGACGCGAGGGATCTCGCTGGAAGAACGAGATCCCTCGCGTCGCTCGGGATGACAGGATCATGCTAGCCCAGCCAGGCGCAGTTCCAGGGGTACTCGCGCTCGAAGGCCTGGTCGAAGTCGTACACGTCGACGAACTCCTCGCGCGAATCGGTGGGTTGGCTGATGAGGAGGCCGAGGTCCACGAGGGTGAAGACGATGTCACCCAGGTCGGCCGTGCTGCGCACGCCCCAATGCTCGAGGACCGCCGACGCCATGACCCCGAAGCGCTCGAGCGCGAGATCGCGACACGCTTCGGCCAGCTCACGCCCGCCGATGTGCCGCCTCTCGCGCCGGCGCATCTGGCAATACTCGAGCGCCGCGAGCACGAACAGATATGCACTCTCGTGAAAGCGCGGCTCGCGTGCGCGGATGCGATCCATGATGCCATCCCGGAAGCACAACTGCGACAACGGTCAACCCTCAGCAGCAGAAGCCTTCCTCCGGCGACCTTCGCCGGAGGTTGAGGCTAAGATGCAAGGCGAACCGCCATTTCACAACCGGGAGACGGCCTCCTCACGCGCCGTGTACAGCGGGAAACTGGCCGCGAAGTCACGGACTTCCGCGCGCACGTCGTGCGCAAGCGTCGCATCGTCGGGCTGCTGCAGCACGCGGTCGATGAAGTCGGCGATCGTGCGCATCTCGCCCTCCTTCATCCCGCGCGTCGTCACCGCCGCCGTCCCGATGCGGATGCCGCTCGTCACGAAGGGCGACTGCGTCTCGCCGGGCACGGTGTTCTTGTTGACGGTGATCCCCGCTTCACCGAGCGCCGCTTCGGCAACCTTCCCGGTGAGTCCGCGATTGCGCAGATCGACGAGCATCAGATGGTTGTCCGTGCCGCCCGAGACGACGTCGTAGCCGCGCTCGATGAGCGCGTTGGCGAGCGCCTGCGCGTTGGCGATGATCTGCCGAGCATATTCGACGAACGACGGCTGCTGCGCCTCGCGCAGCGCCACCGCCTTCCCCGCGATCACGTGCATGAGCGGCCCGCCCTGCACGCCGGGGAAGACCTGCTTGTCGATGGCCTTCGCGTGCGCGGCCTTGCACAGGATCATCCCGCCGCGCGGGCCACGCAGCGTCTTATGCGTGGTCGTCGTCACCGCATCGGCGTGCGGCACGGGTGACGGCGAGAGCCCCGCCGCGACGAGCCCCGCGATGTGCGCCATGTCCACCATCAGCACGGCGTCCACCTCGCGCGCGATCGCGGCGAAGTCGGCGAAGTCGAGCGTGCGCGAGTACGCGCTGAACCCCGCCACGATCATCTTCGGCCGGTGCTCGCGCGCGAGCTCACGCACCACGTCCATGTCGACGCGCCCCGTGTCCTCGCGCACGCCGTACGCGACCGGGCGATAGAGCGTGCCCGAGAAGTTCACCGGCGACCCGTGCGTCAGATGGCCGCCGTGCGAGAGGTTCATCCCGAGAATCGTGTCGCCCGGCTTCAGGAACGCGAAGTACACCGCCATGTTCGCCTGCGCACCCGAGTGCGGCTGCACGTTCGCGTGCTCGGCGCCGAAGAGCTGCTTCGCACGGTCGATGGCGAGCCGCTCGACGATGTCCACACACTCGCACCCGCCGTAATAGCGCTTCCCCGGATACCCCTCGGCGTACTTGTTCGTGAGCGGAGAGCCCATCGCCTCCATGACCGCGGGCGACACGAAGTTCTCGCTCGCGATGAGCTCCAGCCCATCGGACTGCCGCCGGATCTCGCACTCGACGGCGGCCGCGACCTCCGGATCGCCCTGCCGCAGTGCATCACCCGGCGGACGATGATCCCACTCGAACCAGCGCATGACTCCTCACTCCTTGGGCGCGTGATCCAACTCGATCTCCTCGACGCGCCGCGCGTGGCGGCCTCCCTCGAAGGGCGTGTCCAGCCACGTCTTGAGAATCGTCTCGGCTTGCTCTTCCGACAGCAGCCGCGCGGGCAGCACGAGCACGTTCGCATCGTTGTGCTGCCGCGCGAGCTTGGCGACCTCCGGACTCCACGCTACCGCCGCGCGCACGTGCGGGTACCGGTTCGCCACGTACGACATGCCGAGCCCCGTCCCGCACAGCAACACTCCGCGCTTCACCGCACCATCCGACACTTCTCGTGCCAGCGGGTGCGCATACTCCGGATAGTCGTCGCTCGGCTCCAACGTCTTCGCGCCGAGATCCTGCACCTGGTACCCCATCTGCGCGAGCGTCTTCGCGAGCTTCTCCTTCATGTCGAAGCCCGCGTGGTCAGCGGCGATGGGAATGGTCTCTTTGGTGGACATGGCGTTGTTTGGGAGTGAGTCGGTGAGTCAGTGGGTCAGTGAGTCAGAACCGGCCGGCACGCCTGTCATCCCGAGCGCAGCGAGGGATCTCCTCGGCCGGCCGAGATCCCTCGCTGCGCTCGGGATGACAACGCTGCGCTCGGGATGACAACGCTGCGCTCGGGATGACAGACTCACCCTGCGAGCTCTTTCTGACTGACTGACCCACTGACCCACTGACTCACTGTTTCACCTGTTCGGCCACTGTGGCCAAGTCTTCATCATCGAGCCGACGGCCTTCAACCGCCGTTCGGCCAGGCGGTCGGCTGCCAGATAGGTCGGGATCCCTTCGGCCTTCGCGATCTCGAAGACGCCGAGCACCGTGTCGTAGATCTCATCGGCCTTGCGCAGCGCACGCTGCGAATCCCAGCCGGCGAGCTCGCTGTAGACGTTGATCACGCCGCCCGCGTTCGCCACGTAATCCGGTGCATACAGGATGCCGCGCTCCTCCAACATGTCGCCGTGGCGCTCCTCGAGCAGCTGGTTGTTGGCCGCGCCGGCAACGATCTGCACCTTGAGCTGCGGGATCGTCTTGTCGTTGATCCCCGCCCCCAAGGCGCACGGCGCGAAGATGTCCGCCTTCACACCGTAGATCTCTCCCGGCTCGACGGCCTTCGCCCCGAGCTCGTTCACCACGCGCTGCACGCGCTCGGCGTCGATGTCGGTGACGATGAGCTTGGCGCCCGCTTCGCGCAGCTCCTTGGCGAGATAATAGCCGACATGGCCGCACCCCTGAATCGCGACCGTCTTCCCCTCCAGACTGTTCGAGCCCCACCGGACATTCGCCGTCGCCTGGATGGCGCGGAAGACACCGTGGGCGGTGACGGGCGACGGGTCACCCGAGCGGCCCGCGAGCCCGGCGACGTAATCCGTCTCCATGTGAACGAAATCCATGTCGCTCGTGCTCGTCCCCACATCTTCGGCGGTGACGTAACGGCCGCCCAGGCTCTCGACGAAGCGACCGTGCGCGCGGAAGATCATCTCGCGGTTCTTCGTGCGGTTGTCGCCGATGATCACCGACTTGCCGCCGCCCAGGTTCAGCCCCGCGACCGCGTTCTTGTAGGTCATCCCGCGCGCGAGCCGCAGCGCATCGATGATCGCGTCTTCGTCCGACGCGTAGCTCCAGAAGCGGGTCCCGCCGAGCGCGGGGCCGAGCGTCGTGCTGTGGATGGCAATGATCCCTCGATAGCCGGCCGAGGGTTCGCTGCAGAGGACGAGCTGCTCGTGCCCCATCTCGGCGATGCGATCGAAGAGCTGGTGACTGGACGTCGGAGTAAGAGTGGGGTCGGATATGGCGGTCATGGGTAGAGTCCGTGTGGGTGTCGGGTAATGTCGGTAAGGGATGCGGGAGGCGCTATGCGGGATGCGACCGGCTCGTGGGGAGCAGGCCCTCTCCCCCGAGGCTGTTCCGCATCCCGCATAGCGCATCCCGCATCCCGCGCCTCTCATCCCTGTGCATACAACTGCCGCGCGATGACGATGCGCTGGATTTCGGACGTGCCTTCGTAAATCTCTGTCACCTTCGCATCTCGGAACAAGCGCTCGACCGGGAAATCCTTGATGTAGCCGTACCCGCCGAAGATCTGGATGGCCTGGGTCGTGACCCACATCGCGGTCTCGCTGGCCATCAGCTTGCTCATCGAGCTGAACTGCGTGATGGATTCGCCGCGGTCCTTCGCGGCGGCCGCGGAATAAAGCAGCGCCCGTGCCGCGGTGATGCGCGTGGCCATGTCCGCGAGCTTGAACTGGATGGCCTCGAACTGATTGATGGGCTGCCCGAACTGCCGGCGCTCGCCCGCGTACCGCACGGAGTGCTCGAGCGCCGACCGCGCGATGCCGATGGCCTGCGCGGAGATACCGAGCCGTCCGTGATCGAGCGACTGCATCGCGTAGACGAACCCCTGCCCTTCCTGCCCGAGCAGATTCTCCGCCGGCACCCGAAGGTTGTCGAACGTGAGCTGGACCGTGGGAGAGGCGCGAAGTCCCATCTTGTCTTCCTTCTTCCCCACGTGGAAACCGGGCATGTCGGGGGTGACGATGAACGTGCTGATCCCGCGCGCGCCGCGCCGCTCGCTCGGCGTATCGGTGCGCGCCATGGCGAGGATCACGGCGTTCTCCGCGCTCCCGCTCGTTACCCAGGCCTTGGTGCCGTTCAGCACCCAGCAGTCGCCGTCGCGCACCGCCTGCGTGCGCAGCGACGCCGCGTCGGAGCCGGCCTCGGGCTCCGAGAGCGCGAAAGCGCCGAGCTTCTCACCCCGCGCCATCGGCTTGAGGTAGCGCTCCTTCTGCGCCTCCGTCCCCCACCGCAGCAGCATCTGCGTGGGGAGTGAGTTGTGCACGCTCATGGCGACGGCGATCGACGCGTCGACCGCGGCGATCTCCTCGAGCGCGACGAGGTACGTGCGCGTGTCGAGCCCCAAGCCGTCGTACTGCTCGGGGATCATCATCCCGAGAAAGCCCAGCTCGCCGAGCTGCGCGATGACCGCGGGATCGAAGACCGCATCGCGGTCCCACGCCTCGGAGTGCGGCGCGATCTCCCGCTGCGCAAACTCGCGCGCGAGACGTTGGATCTCGAGCTGTTCGTCGGTGAGGGGGATGAGGGCCCAGGACATGACAGAAGTGAGTCAGTAGGTCAGTGAGTCAGTGGGTCGGAAAAGGCCTGTAGGGTGAGTGTGGCATCCCGAGCGGAGCCTCGTCATTCCGAGCGCAGCGAGGAATCCCGGCTCGGCCAGGAGATCCCTCGCTCACGCTCGGGATGACAGTTGCGCTCGGGATGACCGTCGAGAGTGCCGTTCCTGACTCACTGACCCACTGACTCACCGACTCACGTGTATTCATAAAACCCCCGCCCCGCCTTCCGACCCAACCACCCCGCGGCCACGTACTTCTTGAGGAGCGGGCACGGGCGGTACTTGGGATCGCCGAGGCCGCGGTGGAGCACGTCGAGAATCGAGACGCAGGTGTCGAGTCCGATCAGGTCGGCCAGCGCGAGCGGGCCCATCGGGTGGTTCATTCCGAGCTTCATCACGGTGTCGATCGCCTCGGGCGTGCCTACGCCTTCCATCAAGCAGTAGACGGCCTCGTTGATCATCGGCATGAGGACGCGGTTGGACACGAAGCCGGGGAAGTCGTTCACCTCCACCGGCGTCTTGCCGAGCTGCTTCGCGAGCGTGACGACGGTGTGCGTCGTCTCGTCCGAGGTCGCGAGGCCGCGGATGATCTCGACGAGTTGCATCACCGGCACCGGGTTCATGAAGTGCATGCCGATCACCTGCGCGGGACGCGTGGTCTGCGCGGCGATCTCGGTGATCGAGATGGAGCTGGTGTTGGTGGCGAGGATCGCCGCGCGCGGCGCGAGGCGGTCGAGGTCACGGAAGATGCGGAACTTGAGCTCCGTGTTCTCGGTGGCCGCTTCGACCGCGAGGTCCGCGTGCTGCACGCCCTCCAGCGCCTCGCTCAGCGTGATGCGGTCGAGCGCCGCGTCGCGCGCGGCGGCGTCGAGCGTCCCCTTCTTCACCTGCCGGTCGAGATTCTTCTCGATCGTCGCGCTCCCCTTGGCGAGCGCTTCAGCGGAGACGTCGATGAGTGTGACCGGAAAGCCCGAGGCGGCGAAGACGTGCGCGATCCCGCTTCCCATCTGCCCTGCCCCAACCACCGCGATGCGTTCAGCCATGATGCTGGTTCACCGTGTCGTTCGAGATCATGTGGTTCGTGAGCGCGGCTCGACGTTGCCACCGCGCGTAGAGAAAACCGAGGACGACGAGCATGCCGACGAGGGCGCCGACGCCGCCTTCCGGACCCCACCTGCCGCCGGTCGCCCAATCCGGGCCTGCGTCGATGATCCGGTAATCGGGCGCGGAGAACGGGAGCCCGCTCACCGCGGTATGAAGGACGGCCGCCATCATCCAGTTCCACGAGAAGTGCGCCATCCAGGCCGCGAACAAGCTGCCGGTCGCCACGAGGACGCTGCCGAGGAACACGCCGGCGACGATCACCGCGATGATGGCTTCGAGGTCCGCCCCCGGATTGTCGACGTGCGCTACGCCGAAGGCGATGCTCGTCACCACGAGCGCCACCTTCCACCCCCACGCATCACGCAGCACGGCGAAGGGGTAGCCGCGGAAGACGAGCTCCTCCACGAGCGCCGCGGGGAGCAGCAGGACGGCGACGCGGAGCGCGAACGATACCCAGCTCCCGATGGGCGCGGCCGCCGGCTCCAGCCACCCGAGCGCGACGAGCACCAGCGACGGAATCCCGATCGCCAGCGCACCCAGCAGAAAGCCCGAGCCGAAGAGCCCGGGCATCGCCTGTCGTGAACCGAGTCCCACGTACGACCAGGGAAGTCGGTCGATCCACCGAAGGACGACCACGTGCGCGAGCACCAGCGCCACGAGGACGATCATGCTCGAGAGCGCGAGCGCCTGCCAGCTCTGTCGATTCGCCACCGATGCGCGAACACCGGCGGGCATTACGACGAAGACGATCGATCCCACGATGAATGTGGCCAGCACCGCGACCAACGCGAACGCCAGGAGGCGCCACGGAGCCCGTAGCATCCCTCCTGGCAGATACAGCAGTTCGCGCGTGGTCAACCCAGCGTGCGTGGTTGCCGTTTGGGTGAGAACACTCCGGCGAGAAATGCCTTCACCACATCCAGCGCGAGGAAGGGAATGGAGCCGAGCAGCACGGCGCTCTCGAGGCTCCCGGAGAGAATCGTGAGCTGCGCGATTCCGCCGATGTGAATGGCGAGGATGCCGAGCATCGCCGCACCCACTCGACCCGCGTAGCCGGGCAGCCGGTTCGCCACCCACCCCGCGATGAACGCCGCGACCGGATACGCGATGATGTAGCCGCCCGTCGGCCCGATGAGCCGCGCGAGTCCGGGCGCGCCCATCGGCGCCCACACGGGCAAGCCCGCCGCGCCGGCCAGAATGTACAGCACCATGCTGGACGCGCCGGCCACGGGTCCGAGCCATAGGCCGGCGAGCACGACGGCCAGCGGCTGCAGCGTCATCGGGACGGCCGTTCCCGGAATCGGGATGGCGACCTGCGAGGCGGCGGCAAGCGCCACCGCGAAGCCGACGATGCCGATGAACGTGACGCGACGGTCGCGCGGCCGCGCGAGGGTGAACGAGGGGTTGGTCATCAGGACATGCGCTCCACACTGAGGGCTACTGCGTTGCCGCCACCGAGACAGAGCGTCGCCAGCCCCGTCTTCGCGTCGCGGTCCTGCATGGCATACAGCAACGTGGTGAGAATGCGCGCGCCGCTCGCGCCGATCGGGTGGCCGAGCGCGATCGCGCCGCCATTCACGTTCACCCGATCCCAATCCCAGCCGAGGGCGTTGCCGTCGGCCAGAGCCTGCGCGGCGAATGCTTCATTCGCTTCGATGAGATCGTAGTCGCCGATCTTGGTGCCCGCCTGCTTCATGAGGTTCTGCACGGCGACGATCGGCGCGAAGAAGAGCTCCTCCGGTTCGGTGCCGCCTGTCGCATACCCGGTGATGCGCGCCAGCACCTTCAGCCCGTGCGCCCGCGCGTACGCTTCGGAGACGACGACCACTGCAGATGCGCCATCGTTGAGCCCCGGTGCGTTGCCGGCGGTGACGGTGAGCTCCTCGGGCTTGATGTTCTTCGGTGCATCGTTCGGGAACGCGGGGCGGAGCTTCGCCAGCTGCTCCATCGACGTGTCGCGACGCGGGCCTTCATCCGTGTCGACCACCGTCGTCCCCTTGCGGCTCGCGATCTTCACCGGGACGATCTCATCCTTGAAGCGCCCCGCATCGATGGCCGCGACCGCCTTCTGATGCGAGCCGAGGGCGAATTCATCCTGCATCGTTCTCGTGAGCTCCGCCTTGCGCGCGGTGTACTCGGCGTGACCGCCCATGTGCACGTCGCAGAACGAGCACCAGAGGCCATCCTTGATGAGTCCATCGACGAGCGTCTGGTCGCCGAACTTCACGCCGTTGCGCATCCCGTACACGTAGTACGGGGCGTTCGACATCGACTCCTGTCCGCCGGCGACGATCACCTGCTCATCGCCCGCCTTGATCGCCTGCGCCGCGAGCATCACCGCCTTGAGCCCCGAGCCGCACACCTTGTTGATCGTGAGCGCGGGAATCGTGGCGGGAAGACCGCTGCGAATGGCCGATTGCCGCGCCGGTGCCTGCCCCACTCCGCCCTGCACGACGTTCCCCATGATCACTTCTTCGATGTCCGTCGTGGGAACGCCCGATCGTTCGACCGCCGCGCGGATGGCGATGGCGCCCAGATCCGGCGCGGTGAGCGGTGCGAGCGCGCCGAGGAACTTCCCGATCGGCGTGCGGGCGGCTGAGACGATGACTGGCGTGCGTGAGGGATCAGGCATCCGGCGGTCCAGCGCGTGAGAGATGATCGGCCGCGCACCACGCGCGGCGCATGCGACAAAGTTATTCGGCGGACGGCGGTGAAACAACGCTGGCGCGGACTAGGAATCGTCTATCTGGCGCGCGATCTCCCGCTCGATCGATCGATGGCCGTGGCCGCCGCGCGGTCGAGGAGCCAGACGGTCCGCTGCGTGCCATGGACGTGCGCAGCGGGATATGACGACGCGAGCGTCGCATCCGCGCCGAGCATCTCGCCGACGACGCGCTGCTTCTCCTCGCCGGCGACGAGAAAGATCACCGCGCGCGACGCGTTGAGTGCTGGGAAGGTCAGCGTGACGCGCTCGCGCGGCGGCGCGATGTAGTCGGGCGCCTCCACCTCCATCGCCCAGTGCTTCCGTTCATCGAGCGCGGGACTTCCGGGAAAGAGCGACGCCGTGTGGCCGTCGGGTCCCACGCCGAGCAGCGCGACGTCGAACGTCTGCGCGAGTGACGTGGAGGCCGAGCCGGATCGCGTCTGCTCCGTTGCGTGCGACGCGTCGAACTCCCGCCGAAGCAGCCGGCCGTACTCGCGCGCGGCCTCCAGCGGCGCGAGCTCGCCGCGGATGCGATGCACCTGCGCATCCGGAATCGGCACGCGTGACAGCAGCGCCTCGTTCGCCATGTGATAGTTGCTCGCGCGATCCGTCGGCGGCACACAGCGTTCATCGCCGAAGAAGATGTGGGTCGCGCTCCACGGCATGCGGTCGCGATACGCGGTGGCCAGCATCTCGTACAGCCGCCGCGGCGTGGAGCCGCCGGCGAGCGACATCGTGAATCGCCCGCGCTCGCGAACGGCACGCTCGGCGGCCCCGACGACGTCCTCCGCCGCCGCGCCGCTCAGCGCGTCGAGATCCTCGGAGATGCGGATCATCGCTCAGTACCGCGCCGCCAGCCGCTCCGCCTCCTTGGGTCCCGGCGTCCCCGCGGGATACGGGAACAGCGGGTGCGAGCGCTCGAGCAGCGGCGTGTACAGCGCCCACGAGGCCTCCACCTCATCGGCGTGCACGAACAGCGTCTGGTCGCCCATCAAGACGTCGAGCAGCAGCGTCTGGTACGCCTCGGGGATCGCGCTGAACACTTCGGAATAGTTGAAGTGCAGCGGGAGGCGCTGCATGCGGAACGGCTCGCCGGGCGCCTTCACATCGAAGAAGAGACTGAACCCTTCGTCCGGCTGCAGTGTCACCAGCAGCGTGTTGCGGTTCAGCTCCTCCGTCCCCGTCGAGCGGAACATCCACACCGGCGCGCGACGGAACTTGATCTCGATCTGCGTGAGGCGTTTGGGCATCCGCTTCCCGGTGCGCAGATAGAACGGCACGCCCTGCCAGCGCCAGTTGTCGATCTCGAGCTTGAGCGCGACGAACGTCTCGGTGCACGAGTTGGGCGAGACGCCCGGCTCCTCGCGATATCCGGGCGCCGGCTTGCCGTCGATCTCCCCCGCGGTGTACTGCCCGAACACGACGTCGTCTGGATCGATCGGCGCCACGGCCTTGAGCGCCTTGATCTTCTCGACGCGAATCGCATCGGCGTCGATGGCCGACGGCACCTCCATTGCCACGAGCGTCAGCAGCTGCGTGAGATGGCTCTGCACCATATCGCGCAGCGCGCCCGCCGTCTCGTAATACCCCGCGCGCCGCTCCACGCCGAGCGATTCGGCCACCGTGATCTCGACGCTCTCAATGTGATCGCGATTCCACAGCGTCTCGAACATCGCGTTGGCGAAGCGGAAGACGAGCAGATTCTGCACCGTCTCCTTCCCGAGGTAGTGATCGATCCGGTAGATCTGCGATTCCTTGAAGTACCGGTGCACGAGCGCGTTCAGCTCGCACGCGGACTCGAGGTCGTGCCCGAACGGCTTCTCGATGACGAGTCGCGTCCACCCGGTGCTCGTGCTGAGGTCGGCCTCACCGAGCGACTGCACCGTGGATGCGAACGCGCCCGGCGGGAGCGAGATGTAGAAGACGCGGTTCTGCGGGAAGTCGAACTTCTGCTCGAGCAGCTCGATGCGCGCGGTGAGCGCCTGGAAGTCGGCGGGCGCCTCGTTCTCGATCGACTGGAAAAAGAGGAACTTGTTCGCCCACGCCCGCGCGTCGGCCTGCTTCACACCCTCCGCGACGAGCGCATCGCACGCCATCTCGCGGAAATGGGCGTCGTCCAACTGCTCGCGCGTCACGCCGAGGACGACACACCCGGCATCCGTGCAATGCTGCCGGTACAGCTCGTAGAGCGCCGGGAGAATCTTGCGCCGCGCGAGATCGCCGGTGGCACCGAAGATGATGAAGACCGCTGGATCGGGGGCGCCGGCCATGCTACGCCGATCGGAAGCGCCGGCCATGCTCACGCCTCCTGCTTGATCGCGTGTCCGCCGAACTGATGCCGCATCGCGGCCAGCAACCGGTCCGCATACGACTCCGCATCGCGCGAGCGCAGCCGAGCGATGAGCGAGAGCGTGATCACGGGCGCCGGCACGTCGAGGTCGATCGCCTCGGCCACGGTCCACCGCCCCTCGCCCGAGTCCGATACATACGGCGCGATGCCGGTCATCTCCGGATTCTCCTCGAGTGCACGCGCCGTGAGGTCGAGCAGCCATGAGCGCACCACGCTTCCCGTGCGCCAGATGTTCGCCACCTGCGCCAGATCGAGATGGAACTCCTCCTTGTGCTCGAGGATGGAGAAGCCCTCGGCGTACGCCTGCATGAGCCCGTACTCGATCCCGTTGTGCACCATCTTCACGAAGTGGCCGCTCCCGCTCGGACCGACGTACCCCCACCCCGCGGCCTTCCCCGGCGCCAGCGTCTCGAAGATGGGGCGCATGCGCTCGGCGGCCGCCTTCTCGCCGCCGATCATCAGGCTGTACCCTTCCTTCAACCCCCAGACGCCGCCGCTGGTGCCCACATCGAGGAACGTGATCCCCTGCTCCGCGACCATTGCCGAGCGGCGCATGCTGTCCTTGTAGTTGCTGTTTCCGCCGTCGATGATCGTGTCCCCGCGCTGCAGCAATGCAGCGAGCGCACGGATCGTCTGCTCCGTGGGATCACCCGAGGGGACCATCACCCACACCGCACGCGGCGCCGAGAGCTGCTGCACCACTTCTTCGAGCGACGCGGCCGGCGTCGCGCCGCCCGAGCCGGCCGCACGCACCGCTTCCGCGCTGCGATCGTAGACGACCACCGAATGCCCGCCCTTGAGCAGGCGCGTCGTCATGTTCGCGCCCATCCGCCCGAGTCCCACCATGCCGATCTTCATTCGTTGAACACTCCGTCAAGCCGTGGCTGCGCCCGGCTCGTTCAGTAAGGGGAGGACGGCCGCCGCGAGGCGCGAGGGGTCGTCCACGATGCGCCCCGGCGGGAGCGCGTGACTGGCGTGCAATGCGCGACGTGTGAGCGCGGTGCTCGCGGCGATGCACGTCATGCCGGCAGCGAGCGCGGACTGGACACCGGGGAGGGAATCCTCGATCACGACGCATGCCACGGGCGCGACGCCGAGTCGATGCGCGAGCAGCAGGTAGATCTGCGGGTCGGGTTTCGGGTGTTCCACGTCGTCACGGGTCACCACCGCGTCGAGCTCGCGCCGCACGCCGAGGATGTCGAGGATCGGGAGCGCCTGCGCGGCGTGCGACATCGTGGCCACCCCGGTGCGATACCCCTCCCGCGCGACGCGATGCAGCAGCCCGAGCGCCTCCGGGTATTCCTGACGTCGCACGAGCGAGTGATCCGCGAGCATCGACTCGTAGTAGCTCAGGCGCAACGTCAAGAATACTTCCGCGGGCGAGTGCGCACCGAGCTCACGCATGCGCGCACGCGCCGGCGGCTCGAGGTCGAAGCGCTGCATGAGTGCCGCGACCACCTGCTCGCGCGAGCGGCCCACGAGGTCATCGTACGCGGCGATCACGTCCTTCGCGCGCAATTCGTGGGGCCGCAGCTCGGCCGCGGCGCGCGCGTACGACTCGGCCTTGAGCGCTTCCGTCTGGACGAGCGTGCCGTCGAGGTCGAAGAGCACGGCGCGAATCGGCGCCGGCGCGCTCCGCGCTGCCGGCTGCGGTGCGGCGGACGACGGGCTCACCGTGCTATCCCGCCGGCGCGCTGCTCGAGCGCGTGGCGCGCCACCACCGCCGCGCCGATGGCCGGGGCATTGTTGGCAAGCTCGGCGGTGACGAGGGCGAGCCCATCGAGCGCCGCGGGCAGCGCGTGCGCACGCACGAACGCATCCGCCAGCGGCACGAGCTCCGGAAAGCCATCGATGATCCCGCCGCCGAGGATGAGCCGTTGCGGGTTGAACGCGTTCACGAGACTCACGAGCCCCGCACCGAGCAATTCGCCCGTCTCGCGCACCAGCTGCACGGCGAGTGCATCACCGGCGCGGCTCGCCTCGCTGACGGTGTGCGCGGTGATGCGCTCGACGCCGCCCGCCAACTGCACGAGTCTCGCCCCGGCCGCAGGATCGGCCGCGACGCGCTCGCGCGCCCGCTCGGCGATCGCCCATCCGGACGCGTACGCCTCGAGGCATCCGAGGTTGCGGCAGTGGCACGGCCGCCCCCCCGCGACGAGCGTCGTGTGCCCGAACTCGCCGAGCACGCCGCTCGCGCCGTCGAGCATGCGACCATCGATGACGGCGCCGCCGCCGATGCCGGTGCCGACGAACAGGACCACGAAGTCATCCGCGCCGCGCCCCGCGCCGCACTTCCACTCGGCCCACGTCGCGGCGCGCACGTCGTTCACGATGACGGCGGGGCGCCCGAAGACGCGCTCCACCTCCACCTGCAGCGCGAACTGCGGCCAGCGGAGGTTCGGCGCGCCGAGCAGCACGCCGCCCTCGCCGATCTGCCCGGCGATCGAGATACCGATCGCCGGTACGTCATCGAGCAGCGGACCGAACGCCTCGCGCGCGGCGCGCGCCGCATCGGCGACGACCGCGACCGCGCCGCGCTCGGCGCCCGTGGGAATCCGATGACGGTGCAGCACCACGCCGCCCGCGTCCACGAGCGCCAGCTCGATCTTGGTGCCGCCGATGTCGATCCCGAGCACGCTCGGCCGCGGGCGTCGCCCATCCGCGGTGACCCCGGCGCCGTCGATGTGAAGGCCTCCCGAAGACGCGCGTGCCATCTCGTCGAGTTTCGCCTGCACATCGTCACGTGCCACCATGCACCTCCAGTCCGCGTGGTCCTGCGCTCGCGGGAAGGGCGGACGTATGTGCCGATCTGGGCATCGTACGACGCGGCGCCGACGAGCGCGCTGTCTGTCGTATGGTGCACTCCCGGGCGGCCGGAGGGAAGTGCGCGCGACGATGAGCCGTGTGGAGCACCGACACGCGCGACGCGTGGATGTGGGCTGCCAGCGCCGTGGATGTGCGCGGCCAGCGCATCGCGCGTCGTACGCACTTGACAGGATTTCCAGAACGCCGTAATAAACCGGCGCGCCGCGTGGTTCGGCGTTTCACAATATGAAACGGGCTTCATGTCCCGTTGCGATGGCGGCATCGCGCAAAGTCGCCATCGAGTCGTCGCCCGCAGCACGCATGCACGACCTGGGGAGAGCGCCTCCTCGTCCCGCGGCGTAGTTGGACATTCGCCGACACCACGCGCGGCCGAACATTCCGAAGCTCGCTCGTCGCCGGACGCCAACAGCGATGAGCCAGACGTGGCAGCAGTGCATTCGCACGTGCCTCCGATGCCCACGCCGGATCGGAGTCACCACCCTCACCCGCTGAATCCACGGAGGACCTGCATGAGACGAATCCGTCCGCGGCTACTCGCACTCGCCTGTGCGATGGCCTTCGTCCCCCTCGTGGCCGCCGCGCAGGAACAGGGCGCCATCGAGGGGGCCGTAACCGACACCACGTCCGGGCAACCCGTCCCCATGACGCAGATCGTCGTGTCGGGCACGTCGCTCGGGACGTTGACCAACTCGCAGGGACACTTCCGCATCGAAGGCGTGCCGGCGGGCGCGCAGACGCTCGAGGTCCGCCGCATCGGTTACACCACGACCACCGTGGGCGTGACCGTGACGGCGAACGCGACGACCACGGTGCAAATCGCGCTGCACACGTCCCCCGTCCAGCTCGAGGGGCTCGTCGTCACGGCACTCGGCATCGAGCGCGCGCAACGCGCCGTGACCAACTCCGTGCAGCAGGTGAGCGGTCCCGATCTCGCCAAGTCCGGCGACATGAACGTCGTGAGCGCGCTGTCGGGAAAGGTGTCCGGCGTCAACATCACGAACTCCGGAACCGAGGGCGGCTCGTCGCGCATCGTGATTCGCGGCGAGACATCCGTCACCGGATCGAACCAGCCGCTCTTCGTCGTCGACGGCATTCCCGTCAACAACGTCTCATCGAACGGCGACGTGCGTGGCTACGGCGCCATCGATTACGGCAACACGATCCAGGACATCGACCCCAGCAACATCGAGTCGATCTCGGTGCTGAAGGGTCCGAATGCGGCCGCGCTCTACGGCTCGCGCGCCGCGAACGGCGTCGTCGTCATCACGACGAAGAACGGCCGCGACGCGACGGGCACGGGGATCAGCGCCAGCGTCAACACCACCTTCGAGTCACCGCTCAAGCTCCCGACCTACCAGAACAAGTACGGTCAGGGACACAACGGCCAGTTCGAGTTCGTGGATGGCATGGGCAGCGGCGTCAACGACAACGTCGATGAGAGCTGGGGCCCGCCGCTCGATCAGGGACTCATGATCCCGCAGTGGTGGAGCAACGGCCAGCCCGAGCCATGGGTGAGCCACCCCAACAACGTCCGGGAGTTCTTCCAGACCGGCGTCACCACGCGGACCAACGCGGCGTTCGCCAAGAGCTCGCAGAACTCGAACCTGCGCTTGTCCGTGTCGAACCTCGACCAGAAGGGGATGTACCCCGGCTTCAAGATCAATCGCACCACGGCGGCGTTGAACGGCGGTGTGAACCTCACCGACAAGCTGCGCGCCGACGCGAGCGTCCAGTACATCGACGGCACCGCGCGCGACCGGCCCGCGCAGGGGTACGACGGCGACAACTTCATGCTCCAGTTCATCTGGTTCGGTCGGCAGATCGACATGAACAAGCTGCGGGACTACAAGAATCCCGACGGCACCATGCGCGGGTGGAACTACAGCTACCACGACAACCCGTACTGGATCGCGCTCGAGAACTCGAACACCGACCAGAACAACCGGATCATGGGCAACGCCTCGCTCACGTACGACTTCACGAGCTGGCTGACGGGGACCGTGCGCTCCGGCACCGACTGGTCGCGCGTGAATCGCGAGCGCGACTACGCACCCGAGCCGCTCACCCTCGACTTCGATCCCAACGGCGGTTTCGAGCGCGCGGACATCGTGCGACGTGAGACGAACACCGACTTCCTGCTCACCGCCACGCATCCGCTAACGTCGTCGCTCACGCTGCAGGCCACGGCGGGCGGCAATCGCCGCGAGTCGAAGGATCAGTCGGCGAGCTGGTACGTGCAGAGCCTGATCGTCCCGCGCGTCTACGATCTCAACAACGCGGCGATCACACCGGATCTGAGCGACTACACGTCGCGCAAGCGCGTGAACAGCCTCTACGGAAGTGCGCAGCTCAACTACAAGGACTGGCTCTTCGGCGAAGTCACCGGTCGCAACGACTGGTCGTCCACGCTCCCGACATCGAACAACTCGTACTTCTATCCGTCGGTCTCGGGCAGCTTCATCTTCACCGACGCGCTGCACCTCGGTGGACCGGACAAGGCGCTCTCGTACGGGAAGCTCCGCGCGAGCTGGTCGCGCGTGGGAAGCGACGCCGATCCGTACCAGCTCACCTCCGTGTACGTCGCGGACCAGCCGTTCGGCGGCGTGCCGATGTTCGGCGCCAGCAACGGCATCCCGAGCACCGATCTCAAGCCCGAGCTGACCAACTCGTGGGAAGTCGGCACCGAGCTCCGGCTGTTCGGCGATCGCGTGGGGCTCGACGCGACGTACTACAACGAGGCGACGTCCAATCAGATCATCCCCGTTCAGGTCTCGCCGATGACGGGGTACACGTCGCGCGTGTTGAACGCCGGAGAGATCACGAACAAGGGCGTCGAGCTCCTGCTCAACATGACGCCGGTGAAGCTGGCCGACAGCTTCCAGTGGGACGTGACCGCCAACTTCGGCGCGAACCGGAGCAAGGTGACCGAGCTGTACGGTGACCAGGAAGCGCTGGTGCTCGGGACATACTACGGCGTGAGCGTCGAGGCGCATCGCGGTGAGCCGTACGGCTCGCTGTACGGCGTCACGTACGTGCGCGACGGCAAGGGGAACATCGTCGTCGGTTCGAATGGCGTGCCGCTCAAGTCCAAAACCATCAGCCTGCTCGGCAATTATCAGCCCGACTGGACGGGTGGTCTGCGCAACAGCTTCCGGTACAAGGGGCTGGGGCTGAGCGTCCTCGTCGACACGAAGCAGGGCGGACAGATCTACTCCGTCAGCAACAACTACGGGAACAAGGCGGGCACCTTCATCCAGAGCCTCAAGGGGCGCGAGACAGCCGAGTCGCTCGCCGATGGCGGCGGGATGATCGTGCCGGGTGTGAAGGTGACGGCGGCCGGCGACACCGTGCCGAACGACATCAAGGTCACCGCGCAGACGTACTGGCGCGGCATCGACCGCCTGAACGAGGCATACGTCTACGACGCGAGCTTCATCAAGCTGCGTGAAGTGACGCTGACGTACGATCTGCCGCAGTCCATGCTGGCCCGGCTCCGCGTGTCGCGGGCCTCGGTCGCGCTGATCGGCCGGAACCTGTGGCTCCACGATCACACGCCGAACATCGATCCCGAGACCGCGTTCGATGCGAGCAACATGCAGGGCATCGAGTACGGCCAGGTTCCCACGCCGCGGAGCCTCGGGTTCAGCGTGTCGCTCACGCCGTGACCACCATGCCTCTTCACCCGAAATCCGTGAATCCAATGAGACGATCCATCATATACTGGGCGCTGCCCGTGGTCGCGGTGTTGGCGGCGAGCGGGTGCGACAACGGCCTCACTGGGGTGAACGACAACCCCAACGGGCCGACGCATGTGGACGCGAGCTTCCTCTTCCCCAACGCGGTCACCGGCGCGGTGGGAACCGTGCTCGGCTTCAGCCTGGACGAAGATCTCACCGCCCTCTGGGCGCAGCAGTACGCCGAGAATCAGTACAACACCGAGGACCAGTACGACTTGAGCGACGCCCGCGTGAGCAGCTTGTGGAGCAGCTTCTACTCGGGTCCGCTGGAAGACTTCCACCAGATCCTCGAGCAGGCGGATTCCGACAGCCAGCCGAACATCGCCGCGCCCGCGCAGATCATGCAGTCGTGGACGTTCAGCATCGCGACGGATCTATGGGGCGACATCGGCTACACCGATGCGCTGCACGGGATGGACGCCGGCGGCACCATGACGCCGACGTACGATGCGCAGCAGGCGGTCTACGACAGCCTGCTCGCCGATCTGTCGGCGGCCGTCGCGCGCATCGATGCGAACGCACCGACCCTCGGCGCCGCCGACGTGATCTATCACGGCGACATGACCCAGTGGGCGAAGTTCGCGAACTCGCTCCGCATGCGGCTCGCCATGCGCCTCTCGAACGCGGATCCGGCCAAGGCGCAATCGGAGTTCGCGGCGGCGTACGCGGCGGGCGGCTTCACGAGCAACGCCGACAACGCGGAGCTCGATTATCCGGGCGATGGGGTGTGGGACAATCCCATCTACGACTATCAGAAGAGCCGCGCCGATCACGCCATCAGCGCGACGATGGTCGATACACTGACGTCGATGGCCGATCCGCGGCTGGCCATCTTCGCCAATCCGATCCCCGTCGACACCGACGGTTCGGACGGCTGGACGTACCGGGGTCAACCGAACGGCTCGAACTATCAGACGCCGCTCGATTCGCTGTCGACCATCGGCAGTGCGCTCACCCGCGCCACCTCACCCTCGGTGATGATGTCGTACGCCGAGGTGCTGTTCCTGGAGGCCGAGGCCGCGGAGCGCGGCTGGATCACCGGCGTGACGGCGGCCCAGCTGTACTCGGACGCGATCACCGCATCGATGCAGCAGTACGGCATAGACCAGACGGCGATCGATGCATACCTCGCACAGCCGAGCGTCGCGTACGCCGGCGGGAGCGACGGGCTGCGGCAGATCGCGCTGCAGAAGTGGATCGCGCTCTTCGGCAACGGCCCGGAAGCGTATGCCGAATGGCGGCGCACGGGGTATCCGAACCTGACCCCCGGCCCGGATGCGTTGAACGACGGACTCATTCCGGTCCGTCTGCCGTATCCGAGCATCGAGCAGCAGTTGAACAGCGCGAATCTCGACGCAGCGATTTCGCGTCAGGGCGGTGCGAGCCTGAACGATCCG
>DASVCF010000041.1:0-8352 GCA_036381735.1 Gemmatimonadaceae bacterium
GAGCGATCAGCCCTTCGATCGTGGCTCCATCTGGGGCACCGTCAACCTGCCGCCCACGGGAAGCCCGGCTGAATCGGCGACACGCGCGACGCGCGAGCCGCGTCGTTCCCGCTGGCGCCGCGAGCCGCTCGAGGCGCGCGACATCATGACGCGCGACGTGAAATCGGTGCACCCCGACACGAGCCTGCGCGACGCCGTGCGGATCATGCGCGACCAGAACACCGGTATCGTCCCGGTCGTGAACGCCGATGACGTGCTGCAGGGCGTGGTCACCGATCGCGACATCGTGATGCGCTCGGTCGCCGAGGGGAAGAACCCAACGCAACTCACCGCGGCCGACGTGATGACGCACGACATCGACGCCACCACGCCCGATGAATCGGTGGTCGACGTCGTGCGCCTCATGGGTACCCGACAGGTGCGTCGCGTCCCTGTCGTCGACCAGAACGACCGTCTCGTCGGCATCATCTCCATGGCGGACATCGCCACACGTGCGGACTACGACCCCGAGCTGCAGGACGCGTTGGAGGAGATTTCGCTCAGACGATCGTTTTGGAGAGAATGACGGTTGTGAGCTATGAGCTGTGAGCTGTGGGCTGTGAGTGGGTTGTGAGCTCGACGATCGAGGCAACTCACAACTCACGACCCAACCCATAGCTACTCACAGCTCAGAGCTCATAGCTCATAGCCCTTTCTCATCCTCTTCTTCTCCCCCCTCCGCTTCTTCGCCTCCAGCCTCGCCTCCTTCGCCGCACGCGAGGGTTTGGTCGCGATCCGCTTCTTCCGCACGACGAGCGCGCGGCGAACCAGGTCGGCCAGTCGCTCCTCGGCCGCCACGCGGTTCTGGCGCTGGCTGCGACTCTCGCTCGACACCACGCGCACGAAGCCGTCCGCATCCAGCCGCGCGGCGAGCTTCGTCGACACGCGCGCACGCTGCGACTCGGTCAGCGCCTCACTCGTCGCCGGCTTCCACAGCAGCTCGATGCGCGTGGACGACGTGTTGACGTGCTGGCCACCCGGGCCGCCGGAGCGCGTCGCGCGGAACACCAGCTCGGCGCGAGGGATCACGATGGTATTGTCGACGCGCAGGCCGTCGTCGCTCACGCGGTGACCTTCCCCTCGGCCGGCGCGCGGTGCACGCGCACGGCCGCCACGCGACGCCCATCCATCGCCACCACCTCCAGCTCGCCGCCGGGGAAGGGCACACGGTCGCCCACCTTCGGCAGCCGTCCCAGTCGCGAGAACACGTAGCCGCCGAGCGTGGACCAGCTCCCGGTGGGGATCGCGAGGTGGTGGTCGGAGCGCACATCGATGAGCGAGAGCGAGCCGGCCAGCTCCAGCATCCCGTTCATCTCCACCGCTTCGCGCGCGGCGATGTCGTACTCGTCCGCGATGTCGCCCACCACTTCCTCCACGAGGTCCTCGAGCGTGATGATCCCCGCCGTGCCGCCGTACTCGTCGAGCACGATCGCCATGTGCGCGCGCGTCCGGCGCAGGTCGTCGAGCACGCGCTCGGCGCTCCGCGTGTCCGGTACGTAGAGCGCCTCGCGCACGAACCGCTCGAGCGAAAAGGGCTCGCGCCCTTCGTACAGCCAGAGATCCTTGGCCAGGAACACGCCCACCACGTCGTCCATCGTCTCGCGGTACACGGGATAGCGCGAGTACCGCTCGCGCCGCATCAGCTCCCACACCTCCTCGTCGCTCGCGTCGATGGGGAGCGCCACGATCTCCGTGCGCGGGCGCATGACGTCGCGCACCTTCTTGTTGTGGAAGTCGAACACCCCCGCGAGCATCGCGCTGTCCGTCTCATCCAGCAGGCCGTGCGCGGACGTCTGCATCACGAGCAGCCGCAGCTCTTCCGGCGAGTGGACGCGCGTCGTCTCATCGACCGCGCGGATCCCGAACACGCGCAGCAACGCGCGCGCGGCGCCATTCAGGATCGAGATGAAGGGACTCATCACCGCGTTGAACCACCGCAGCGGCCGCACGATCCCGCGGCTGATCCCCTCGGGGTTCACCAGCGCCAGCGACTTGGGGGCCAACTCGCCGAGCACGATGTGCAGGAAGGTGATGAGGACGAACGCCGTGGTGACCGCGGCCGCCGTATGCGTCACGGCCGAGGACGGCTCGTAGCCGAACATCCCGAGCACCTGATCGATGAGCGACGCGAGCGCCGACTCGCCGATCCACCCCAGGCCGAGCGAGGCGAGCGTGATTCCGAGCTGCGTGGCCGAGAGGTAACGGTCCAGGTGGTCGAGCGTCTGCTGCACGGCGCGCGCGGTCCGGTCTCCGGACTCCGCCTGCGCGTCGATCCGGCTCCGGCGTGCCGCCACGAGGGCGAATTCGGCGGCCACGAAAAAGGCGTTGGCCAGCACCAGTACGAGCACGGCGACCAGCCGCAGCGCGATCGAGCCCAGCGTCAGCTCCCCGGTCGGATTGTTCACGTAACCCCTATCAGGCGTTGGTCGTCGAAGATATAGCGAAACACCGTGCCCGACGGTACTTCGAAGGCGGGTGCAGGACTCATGGTCCTGCAAGACTCCTTCCGAGGGACCGGCGCGCGCTTCGTACCCTTGACGATCGAGTCCCCCTCCAAATTTCGATGTTCGAGCCCCGACGCGTTCTCCGTTGGATCTATATCGGCCGGATGTCGCTCGCGGCCGCGGTGTTTCTCGCGGCCGTATTGGCGTGGCAACGCGCCGATGTGAACGACACCCTCGCGGCATCGCTCGCCCTGGTCATCGCCACCGGCTTCACGGCGCTCTCCGCGTGGTATCAGCTCTCCCGCCGCCCGACGGATCCGCTGCCGTACGAGTTCCGCTACGCGCAGCCCCTCTTCGACGTCGTGCTCGTCACCGTCGTCGTCCACCTCACCGGCGGCGCGTCCTCGCAGTTCGCCGCGCTCTACATCCTCGTCACCGTCGCCGCATCGCTCCTGCTGCCGGCGAGCGGCGCGTTGCTCGTCGCCACGCTCGGCAACGCGCTCTACTTCGCCGACTGCATGCTCTTCCACAACGCGCAGATCGACGTGCTGCTCGTGCTGCAGCTCGCCGTCTTCGCCATCGTCGCGCTCGGCACGGCGTACCTGAGCGCGCGACTGCAAAAGGCCGAAGTGGATCGGGGCGAGCTGGAAGCACAGCTGGCGATGGCGCGCCTGCAGGCGGACGACATCCTCCGCAACATTCGCAGCGGGATCATCACCGTCGATGCACGCGGCCGTCTGCTGTTCGCGAACCCCGCCGCCGCGAACATGCTCGACTTCGATGCGAAAGCGATGCTCGGCCGGCCGGTGATGGCGCTCCTCGCCGCCGCCGCGCCCGACCTCGCGACCGCGCTCGATCGCGCGGTGCACGAACGCGAGCGCGTCTCCCGGCACGAGGCGGTCATCAGCGCGGGCGGCCGCACCTTCCCGATCGGTCTCGCCACCACGACCATCGATGCCGATGGCACGCCCGATGGACTCTCCGCGACCGCCATCTTTCAGGACATCTCGGGGAACAAGCGCCTGGAGGAGCTCCGGCTTCGCGCCGAGCGTCTCGAGGCGGTGGCCGAGCTCAGCGCATCGCTCGCGCACGAGATCAAGAATCCGCTCGCGTCCATTCGCAGCGCGGTGGAACAGCTCGCGCTCGTCCCAGCCGCGGGCGAGGATGAGCGCACGCTCGGCACGCTCATCGTGCGCGAGTCGGATCGCCTGTCGCGACTGCTCTCCGAGTTCATCGACTTCGCGCGCGTGCGCGCCGTGCGCGGCGCGCGTGTCGATCTCGGTGAAGTCGCCCGCGCGGCCGCGGGCCTCGCCGCTGCGCATCCCGACTGCAGGCGTGGGGTGGAGGTGAACTGCGTCACGCCCAACGCGCCGCTCCTCGTCGAGGGTGATGAAGACCTGCTGCATCGCGCCGTGTTCAACCTCACGCTCAACGCCGTGCAGGCCGCGCCCGATCGCGGGCGCGTGAACGTCGAGGTCTCCCAAGTGCCGGTCGATCAAGTGCCGCAGGGCGTCGCGTTCCACCATGGCGCCGTCGCGCTCCGCGTCACCGACAACGGGCCCGGCATCCCCGCGGACATCCGTGCCCGCGTCTTCGATCCGTTCTTCACCACGAAGGTGGGCGGTACCGGATTGGGACTCCCCATCGTGCACCGCGCCATCGAGGCGCACCGCGGCTTCGTCTTCGTCGACAGCAATGGCTCGGGGACCCGCTTCACCGTGCTCCTCCCGTGCTCGCAACCCGCGCTGGCAGGTGCGGCATGAGCGCGTCCACGAACGGCGCCCCGCACGTCCTCATCGTCGACGACGAGACGGGGATTCTCGAGACGCTCGGCATCCTCCTCAAGCGCGAAGGCTTCGCGGCACACGTGGCGCACGGCGGCAAGCAGGGGCTCGAGCAGTTGGAGTCGCTCTCGCCCGACGTCGTGCTGTGCGATGTGCGCATGCCCGGCGTGGACGGGTTGGGCATCCTCGCCGCCGCGCGCGCCAAGGATCCGGATCTCCCCGTCGTCCTCATGACCGCGCAGGCCGATCTCCGCTCGGCCATCCAGGCGGTGAACGAGGGCGCGTACTACTTCATCCAGAAGCCGTTCGTCAACGACGACATCGTCGCCATCCTGCGGCGCGCGGTGGAGCATCGACAGCTGCGCGCGGAGAACAAGTCGCTCAAGCAGGAGATCCGCCGTCGCGAGCGGAACGGTGCCAGCGTCCCCGCGGGGCGGAGCCGCGCGTGGCTCGACGTGCTCCGACTCGCGGAGACCGTCGCGCCCACGGAATCGACCGTGCTCATCCAGGGCGAGTCGGGGACCGGGAAGGAAGTCATCGCGCGCTACATCCACGATCTCTCGCAGCGCGCCGACACGTCGTTCCTCTCCATCAACTGCGGCGCGCTTCCGGAGAGCCTGCTCGAGAGCGAGCTCTTCGGCCACGTGAAGGGCGCGTTCACCGGCGCGGTGAAGGACAAGGCCGGCCTCTTCACGGCGGCCGCGAAGGGCACCTTCTTCCTCGACGAGATCGGCGAGACCACGCCCGCCATCCAGGTGAAGCTGCTGCGCGTGCTGCAGGAGCGGGAGATCATCCCCGTCGGCGCGACGGAAGCCATCCCGGTGGACACGCGCGTCATCGCCGCGACCAATCGCGAGCTCGAGGAGGAGATCAACCGCGGCACCTTCCGCAGCGACCTCTTCTACCGGCTCAACGTCTTCGCGCTGCGACTCCCGCCGCTGCGCGAGCGGCGCGACGACATCCCCGTCCTCGCCGACACGTTTCTGCATCGCTCCGCCGCCGCGCGCGGCGAGGAGCCCAAGCGGCTCTCCGAGGCGGCGCTCGAGGTCATGCAGCAGTACCGCTGGCCCGGGAACGTGCGCGAGCTGGAGAACGCGCTGGAGCGCGCCGTCATTCTGAGCGAGGGCGACGTCATCGACGTCGGCGCGCTTCCCGAGCGCATCACCGAGCAGACGCCGGAATTGCTCACCGCCGAGCGCGCGCCCGGAAACCCCACGCTCGACGCCATCGAGCGCGCGTACATTCTGTGGGTGCTGCAGTCGGAAGGCGGCAACAAGAACCGCACGGCCGAAGTGCTCGGCATCAACCCCTCCACGCTCTATCGCAAGCTCTCGCGCTACGGCGTGGACGCGTGACGCCGCGGGCATGAGCGCACTGCCGTGACCACGATCGCCACCGAGCCGCCGTCCGGGAGCGCACCGATCCCGCTGCGCGCGCGGCGCCTGCAGCTCTTCACGTCGCTGCGCATGGAGATCCTGCTCAGCCTCGCGATGCTCGGCGCGACGGCGCTCGTGATCGCCGTGTTCACGGTGCTGCTCCTCGACACGCTCGCGACGAGCCGCTTCGGCGTGTTCGCGCTCGTGGTGATGATCGTCGCCGACGTGCTCGTGCTCGTGCTCTTCGGTGCCTACAAGATTCGCGGCCTCGTGCTCGAACCGCTGAATGAGCTCATCGAGACCACGGAGGCCATCGCGAACGGGGACCTCACGCGCCGCGCCGCGCCGGCGGCGAGCATGGAGTTCGCGCGCCTCGCGAGAAGCGTGAACCGGATGACCGTCCATTTGCTCGAGAGTCAGGCGCGCCATGCGCGGCTCGAGAAGATGGCGGGCGTGGGAACGCTCGCCGCCGGTGTGGCGCACGAGATCGGCAATCCGCTCGGCGCCATCTCGGGGTACGCGCACCTCCTGCGGCGCGGCGTGAACGGCGACGCAATGCTCACCGACGCGCTCAGCGGCATCGAGCGCGAGAGCGCGCGCATCGACCGCATTGTGCGCGGGATGCTCGACTACGCGCGCCCGCGCCGGCACACCACCGCGCTCGTGGACCTCAATGCGTCGGTACATCGCGCGGTCGATCTGCTGACGACACAAGGGAAGCTCCGCGGCATCGACCTGCAGCTGGAGCTGACGGATGCCCTACCGCCGCTCGCCGGCGACCTGTACGAGATGGACCAGGTGTTCGTGAACATCCTGCTCAACGCCGTTCAGGCGCTCGACGGACGCGGCTGCATCGGCATCGTGACGCGCCGCGTCCCGTTCGTGGCGACGGCGCGCGAAGGCGAGCGCCGCGCGGAGGATCCCGATGCGCTCACCATCGATCGGATCCCGAGCGCTCGCGTGCGCGCGTGGCTCAACACGGCGGGCGAGGTGTCGGAGGTCGTCGAGGTGGTGGTCGCGGACTCGGGGCCCGGCGTGAGCGAGGAGCACAGCGAGCGCATCTTCGATCCCTTCTTCACGACCAAGGAGCCGGGGCAGGGGACGGGGCTCGGTCTGTCGATCGTCGCGCGCGTGGTCGAGGGATTGGGCGGCACCGTGTGGGTGCGCCCCGCTCGCGAGGGCGGCGCCGCGTTCGTGATGATGTTCCCGGTGGCGGGATCGATGGGGTCGGGTTCGATCGATCAGTCCGATCGGTCGAGCCTGACCCCATCGATCCGGGGCAGCCGCACGCTCGGAGCGTTCGCGTGAACATCCTCATCGTCGACGACGAGCCGGCGCTCCGGCAGACGCTCTCCCTCATCCTCGGCGCGGATGGCCATCAGACCGTCACCGCGAGCGATGGCGACGAGGCCCTCGCCCATGCGACGGCGGGCGACGTGGACATCGTGCTGTGCGACCTCCGCATGCCGAAGGTCGACGGGCTCGAGTTCATCGACCGCTACCGTGCGTCGGGCGGGAGCGCGCTCATCATCGCCATGAGCGCGTACGGCGACGCCGACACCGCCATCGCCGCCATGCAGCACGGCGCGTACGACTACATCCAGAAGCCCTTCCGCGCCGATGAGGTGTCGCTGGTCGTGCGCAAGGCGGCGGAGCGTGAGAAGCTGCACGCGAAGGTGCGGCAGCTCGAGGACGAGCTGAGCGCGATGCGCGCGGGCGAGGAGATCGTCGGCCGCAGCGCGGCCCTGCGCACGGCGCTCGACGTCGCGCGCAAAGTCGCGCGTCATCCGTCCACGGTGCTCATCACGGGGGAGAGCGGCACGGGGAAGGAGCTCATCGCGCGCCTCGTTCACCGCGCGAGCCCGCGCGCCGACGCGGCGTTCGTCGCCGTAAACTGCGGCGCCATCCCCGAAGCACTGCTCGAGAGCGAGCTCTTCGGCCACGTGAAGGGCGCCTTCACCGGCGCGACCGTGGACAAGCGCGGGCTCTTCGAGGAGGCCGACGGCGGCACCCTCTTCCTCGATGAGATCGGCGAGCTGCCCGCATCGCTCCAGGTGAAGCTCCTGCGCGCGCTGCAGGAGGGCGAGGTGCGCCGCGTAGGGGCCACAATCGCGCGCGCCGTTGACGTGCGCGTCGTCGCCGCCACCAATCGCGATCTCGCCGGCGACGTACAGGCCGGTCGCTTCCGCGGCGATCTCTACTACCGCGTGAACGTCGTCACCATCCACCTCCCCGCGCTCCGCGAGCGGCGCGAGGACATCCCCGACCTCGCGCTGCACTTTCTCGAGCGCGCCAATCAGCGCCTCGCGCTCTCCGTGCGCCGCATCGACCCGGCGGCCATGCGCCTGCTCGTCGATTATGCGTGGCCCGGGAACGTGCGTGAGCTGGAGAATGTGATCGAGCGCGCGCTCGTCCTGGCCACGGACTCGACCATCACACCCGAGCAGCTCCCGGAGCTGGTGCGCGCGCCACGCGCCGAGGTCGCCCCCGCCGACGGCGATCTCTCCATCAAGCGGAAGACCGACGAGCTGGAGCAGACGCTCATCCGTCGAGCGCTCGAGCGCACGCAGGGCAACCGCACGCGCGCCGCGCAGCTGCTCGAGCTTTCGCACCGTGCACTGCTGTACAAGATCCGCGAGTACGGGTTGGGGTGAGGAGGCAGAGAGCAGAAAGCAGAAAGCAGTGCTGTCATTCCGAGCGCAGCGAGGA
>DASVCF010000042.1:0-2997 GCA_036381735.1 Gemmatimonadaceae bacterium
CGCAGCGAGGAATCTCGGCCCAAGCACGAGATTCCTCGCTGCGCTTCGGAATGACAATCGCTGCGCTCGGAACGACAATCGCTGCGCTCGGAATGACAACCACTGCGCTCAGAATGACGGTGTTGACGCCCGGCACGGCCGCCGTGCCTACCGCATCGCCAGCTGCTGCGAGTAGGCGGTGTCGTCCAGTGCGGCGAGCAGCGATTGGCGGGCATCGGCGAAGCGCGCCCGCTGGCTCGCGGGGAGCGGGATCCCGACCTCGCGCTTGAGCGCCAGACGCGGGTCGCGCGGCACGCCGTTCACAATGATCTCGAAGTGCAGGTGCGGCCCCGTGGCCAGTCCGGTCATCCCCACGTACCCGATCGTCTGCCCGATCGAGACGCGTTTCCCCCGCGTGATGCCGCGCGCGAAGGCGCGCATGTGCCCGTAGCGGCTGATGAAGCCATTCGGGTGCCGGATGTCGATGGCGTTGCCGTACCCGCCCTTCCGCCCAGCGAAGATCACGACGCCATCGCCGATGGCGCGCACGGGCGTCCCCATGCTCGCCGCGTAGTCGATCCCATCGTGCTCGCGCCACCGTTTGAGAATGGGATGAAAGCGGCGGCCGAAGCCACTCGAGATGCGTCGGAACTCGAGCGGCACGCGCAGGAACGCGGCGCGCAGCGACTTCCCGTTCTGGTCGTAGTACTCGGCGTGCGAATCGCTGGTCGCGAACCGGATCGCCTCCGTCGTCTCGCCCGACAAGGTGAAGCGCGCGGCGAGGATGTTCCCGATCCGCACGATCCCGCCGGGGCCCACCTGCCGCACGAAGAGCGCGCGGAACGAGTCCCCTTGCTGCAGATCGCGGCTCATATCGACGCGATACTCGTAGATGTCGGCGAGCGACCACGCGAGCTCCGACCGCGCCCCGCTCGGGAGCGTGGGGGCAGCGCTGTCGATCGCGTCGTACAGATTCGAGGTGATGGTGCCGGCGACCGCGACGGTGTCCGTCGTCCACGGCAGGCGCACCTCGGTGCTCGACCAGCCAGAGTCGGTGCGCTCGACGTGCAGTACACGATCGACCGCGAGCTTGAACACGATCTCGGACGGAATCGAATCGTCGGTGCGCGTCCGGACGGTGATCGGCATCCCGGCGCGTGCGCGCCGTGCATCGAGCCCGACGGCCGCGCGCAGCACGCGGCCGATCATCCCCGATTCCATGCCGCTGCGGGACAGCAGCGCGGACAGCGTCTCGCCTTCGTGCAAGGTGTCGGACTGCTCATGCCAAACCGCCTGCGCGGGTTGCTCCGCGACAGGCGGCGTGGCAAGAGAATCGGAGTCTGGCGTGACTTGCGCGAAGGGCTCGGAGGCCTTGGGGTGCGGGAGCACCGGAAGCACAATGGTGAGCGCGACCACGACGACGGCCGCGCTCACCGCAATGGCCACGGTGAGAATAGATGGGCGCTTCAATCCATCTGTCTCCGAATGAACGTCGGAATCTCCATGTCGCTCAGATCCTGCTGGGGCTTGTCGGTCGACTGCGTGGGCGGCTGCGGCGACGTGCGGCGCGGAATGTCCGGCGTTCCCGGATTCCGCGGCACTGCGGTCGTCCGCCCTTGACGAGCGGCGGCAGGAAATGGTATCACCGGCGTCGCCGGCGCCCCGCGCTGCGGCGGCTCCGGCGTGAGCGCCCCGACGCCCGGCTGCACGGCGCGGTCGAAGCCCGTCGCGATCACCGTGACGCGAATCTCCCCCTGCATGGCCGGCTCGTTCACCGCGCCGAAGATGATCTCCGCATCATCGCCTACGGCGTCGTGCACGATCTCGTTGATCTGGTGCACCTCGCCGAGGGTGAGATCGTTGCCACCCGTGATGTTGACGAGCACGCCCGTCGCGCCGGAGACGGAGACGTTGTCGAGCAGCGGGCTCGAGATGGCCTGCTGCGCCGCTTCCATCGCGCGGTTGTCGCCGCGGCCGATGCCGGTGCCCATGAGCGCCGAGCCGCCGTTCTGCATCACGGTGCGCACGTCGGCGAAGTCCACGTTCACGAGCCCGGTGACGCTGATCAGATTGGAGATGCCCTGCGTCGCGTGCAGCAGCACTTCGTCCGCCTTCTTCAGGGCTTCACCGAACGGGATCCCTTTGCCGACGACGGCGAGCAGCCGCTCGTTGGGGACGATGATCATCGTGTCCACGTGCTTGCGCATCTCGGCGATCCCCATCTCCGCCTGGCGCATCCGCTTCCGCCCCTCGAAGAGGAACGGCTTGGTCACGATACCGATGCACAGCGCACCCGCCTCGCGCGTCATCTCGCAGACGATCGGCGCGGCACCGGTTCCTGTGCCGCCGCCCATCCCGCAGGTGACGAAGACGAGATCGGCGTTGGTGAGGACGCGGGCGACCTCGTCGCGATTCTCCTCGATCGCCTGGCGGCCGATCTCCGGCCGCGCGCCGGCACCGAGTCCGCGCGTGAGCTTCTTCCCGATCTGGATCTTGACGTCCGACTTCGAGCTCAGGAGCGCCTGCGCGTCGGTGTTGACCGAGATGAACTCGATACCCTCGAGATGCTCCTCGATCATCCGGTTCACCGCGTTGCCGCCGCCCCCGCCGACGCCGACGACTTTCATCCGGGCCCGTTGCGATGCGCTCTCTTCGAACTCGAAGATCATGTGTGGGAGAACTCCGCGGGTAAAATGACTGGGGATGTGCCGGCGGGGAAACCGATCCGATGCGCACATCGCATCGTCGTCACAGCCCGGGCGGGCCAACGACACGATGTTGAAGCGCTCGCCCAATATAATCGGTCAGGATTCGATGCGCACCATCACGTAACCCTCAAAGGCAGTGGGTCTGTGAGTCAGTGGGTCTGTGAGTCAGAAACGGCTCGCAGGGCTGTCATCCCGAGCGTAAGCGAGGGATCGCGCGCAACCGTCATCCCGAGCGGAGCGAGGGATCTCGCTGGCAGCCCGAGATCCCTCGCTCCGCTCGGGATGACAACACTCCGCTCGGGATGACAAC
>DASVCF010000043.1:0-36624 GCA_036381735.1 Gemmatimonadaceae bacterium
AGTCGATTGATCGCACGCGATCAATCGACTCTGACCCCTTTGATCCAGCCCGCTCACAGCTCACAGCTCACTTCCCCACCGTCACTCCGTACCCCCCCAGATCCCCCCGCACCGCGTTCGCGCTGTCCGCCACCTGGACGATGCGCGCCGTGTAGTGCGCGGCCGCGTTCACGTCGGGGACGGAGAAGTGCAGCACGTCCCCCGACGCGATGCGGCCGAAGAGCGCGGCTGCGATCGTGTCGCCGCGCTGACGGACGTGGAGCAGCAGTCCCGATGGCGCAGTCACGTTGGAGATCGCGGAGCCGCTCACGGTGACGAAGAGTGCGGCGTCATCGGCATGCGGCGTCGTCAATCGTACGGTCAACACACCTGGAGCGGGAGGTTGCACCGTCTTCTCGTGCGAGTCGGGCTGCGTGGGCGAATCGTGGCCGCACGCGGCGAGCAGCGCCACGGCCACGGCGAGCAGCACGCGCACGATCCGGCTCCGATTGCTCATCACCGTGTCTCTCCTCTCTGGCGGATCGGTCATCATGGCCGTTGCTCCGGGTTGCGCGATGGCTCGCTCGATGCGCGGTCAGCGCGCGCTGTCGTCCGCGCTCGGTCGAGGACGCCGCCGCTGTCGCTCGCCACGCGCGAGGACGCGAGAGCTCCGGTGTCGATCAGCCATGCGCGCACATCGCCGATGTCGAGATGGCCGTTCCTGTTGCCGAGGAGATCGAGAAAGCGGATCGCATCGGCGCTGAGCGGCGTCCCCGCACCAAGGAGCTGATCCATCACGTTCGCCGCGGCGAGCACGGGTTTGATCACCGTGAGCTGCATCGCCTTGCTGCCGGCGAGCGAATCGCGCGTGGCCGTCACCGTGAAGACGTACGATCCCGCCGCCTCGGGGATGCCGTGCACGATTCCCGTCGCACTGTCGAGCGACAGCCCGGCGGGGAGCGCGCCTTTCGCGATCGTCCACACGGTGCGGCCCGTGCCGCCCGACGCGACGAGCGTGTCCGCGTACGGCGCCCCCATGACCGCCTCGCGCTGCGTCGAGTCGGACACGATCGCGAGCGTCACACCGAAGTGCGCCATCACACTCCGGTTGCCGAGCATCGTGACGGTGCACGGCCCGGTGCCCGAACACGCGCCGCTCCACCCGGTGAACGCGGTGCCCGCGTTCGGCGTCGCGGCGAGCGTCACGCTCTCTCCGCGCGTACCGAGCATGGTGGAGCAGCTGTCCGCGCACGGTGCCGTTGCACTACTGGTGATCGTGCCCGGCCCCATCGCCTGCATCTTCAGCTGCCACCCGCGGAGTACCGTCACGCCGAAGCCATCCGGCGTGATCGAGTCGACGGTCAGCGTCACGCCGTTGGTGGAATCGTTGAACGTCTCGCCGGGCGTCCACATGGCGCCCGCGTCGTTCGGATCGCCGTTGCCATCGACATCCACCACCCACGCCCAATCCTTCCGCGTGAGATCGACCGTGTGCAGGATGACCGCTTGGCCCGGCAGGTGCGCATCGTAGCCGATGAAGCGACGCGCTTCGGCGGTGTACCACGGTCCGCCGTCGCCGCTCATCGGGATCTGCACCATCAGGTATCCACTCCCCGACTTCGGTTCGGCACTGCGCTCGAGGATGAACGACTGGCTGCTCGGCATCGCAGGGACGAGGACGCGCGATGCGGGAATCCACCCCGCAACCGCCTTGTTGAAGGCGATCGTCTGCTCTCCCACCCACGTCGATGGCGCCACGCTGCCCTCGTACCACCCGTACGGATAGCTCATCACATCCCACTTGGAGTCATAGGTAGCGGTATACGGCCCGTGGGAGTGCGGCCAGCCGAGGGTGTGCCCCATCTCGTGCGCGAAGGTGGCCGGCGTACTCCAGTCCGGCATCCACGTCACGCCGTACGTCTTCGTCTGCCCATCGCGCGTCAGCGACGCGGTGCCGCCGTACGCCGCGCCCGCGTCGCCGTTGAACTGCAGGATGACGCCGGAGAACTGCGTGAAGTCGACGTCGGCATCCGCCGCGTCGGCGCAGTCGTTGAGCAGCGCGTCGAAGTTCGGCTCCTGCTGCCCACCGTTCGGGTAGTAATAGCTGTAGGGGTGCGGGAGCGTGTACCAACCGACCACTCGGCTCCCCTCGATCCCCATGAGCCCATCGGAGAGCTGGCGCCAGTAGTCGCCGACGCCGGGGAACGACGTCCCCATCCACTGCTCGTACACGCTCCGCGAGTTGGGCACCGCCGACGAGTCGCTGTACTTGCAGAGAATGGCGACGTACGGCTTGGTGCCCAGCGCCGGCATCGACCCGACGACGGCCTCACTCGTCGTGGATGATGACGTGACATCGAATGACGAGACGCGGAGGGCGGAGATCGTGGGAGTGGACGACGTCGGCGCCGGCGCGACTACGCTGCCGCTCACGGTCACGCGGCGGCGATCGAGCGCGCGGCTGCCGCCGGCCGCGCGCAGTGCCGCGTCATCGAGGCCAAGTCGCGTCCAGTGGCCCGCGTCGTCGATCAACATGTAGACCGGCGCCGGCGGCTGTCGCCGTGCGTGTGGATCGACCCAAATGGTGTGGAACCAGCCGGACACCGCGCGCTGTTGCGCATGCGCGGCGCGTGCGGCGAACGCGCACAGGCCCGCGCTGATGACAAGTGCCTTGCCGGCACCGCGCGCGCCGTCGAACGACCATCTCGGCATCGAGAGCTTCCCTCCTCCGTGAAGGGTGCGCCTCTCCACGGCTCGTGGCGCCTGAGCGATCGCGAACGGTGCGACCGACGACGCCGAGCAGGAGGCTTCGCTCCGCCCCGGTGCAAAGGTCGCACCGGAGCGGATACGCTCGTGCCGAGTTGCAGCTCAGTGGGTCAGGATGTGACGGTGCGCACGGTCGAGTGGTCGGCAATCGTCACTTCGCCCGTCACGCCCGTGACGATGGCATGATCGCCGACCATGGAGCAGCGCAGCACGGAATCGCTGATCATGGTCCCCGACCCCACGATCGTGTCGCGCAGCTCCGACCCTTCGACAGTGCTCCCCGCGCCGATGGACACGTTCGGTCCGATGCGCGCGTTCTTGAGGACGACGCCGTCGGCGACGTACACGGGATCGATGATGGTCGATCCATCCACGCGCGACGGCCGCCGCGCGCGCCCCCTCTCGAGCATCGCACGGTTCGTCTCGAGCAGCGTCTCGAGCTTCCCCGCATCGTACCACCCCTCGACATCGAGCACCTTGATCGTCGCGCCGTGGTCGATCATGTACTGGAACGCGTCGGTGAGGTAGTACTCGCCCTTGTTCGGCGGCTGCCGCATGACGTGGTCGATCCCTTCGTAGAGGAGTCGCCAGTTGCGGATGTAGTAGAGTCCGATGTTCGCGCGCTTGGAGATGGGCGTCGAGGGCTTCTCGACGATCCGCGTCATGTTCCCCTTCGCGTCGGTCACCACCACGCCGAACCGCTGGTAGTCCTCCACTTCCTTCGTCCAGATGATGCCGTCCGCATCGGTATCGCGAATCACCGAGAGATCGGCGTCGAAGATCGTGTCGACGAAGATGATGAGCACCGGCTCATCGACGTACGGCCGCGCGAGCTCCACGGCGGCCGCGGTCCCGTTCTGTACCACCTGCTCGACGAACACCGAGCGGAAGTCGTAGTTCGCCCGGACGTACGCCTCCACCTTCTCCTTCAGGTGTCCGGTGATGTAGACGATCTGATCGATGTTACCGAGCCGCTCGAGGTCGTCGAGGATGTAGGCCATCACCGGCTTCCCCGCCACCTGCAGCAGCGGCTTCGGTGTGACGTACGTGTGCGGCCGCAGCCGCGTCCCCTTCCCCGCCAATGGAATGATGACTTTCATGGCGCGTCACACCCGTCCGTAGCGGTCGCTGAGGCGCACGACATCGTCCAGGTCGGGCGTGGACGCCTCGAGCACCTGGCAGTCGGTCACCGCTTCCATCTGGTGCACCGTCCCCGGCGTGATGCGGAACGACTGCCCCGGCTCGAGCCGCACATCCTGCAGCGTCTCTCCGTTGCCGTTCCGCACGCGGAAGATCATCTCCCCGGACAGGAGACTGATCGTCTCATCCTTGCGCTCGTGATACTGCACGGAGAGCGCATGCCCGGCCTTGATGTGGAGCACTTTCCCCACATACCGGTCCGTATGCGCCCAGATCACTTCGTGCCCCCACGGTTTCTCGACGATGACGACATCGCTGCGGCCGCTCACACACCCTCCTCAGTGGACGCCGCGGATCGACAGGTGCCGCGGCAGGTGACGAACTCGATACGAAAATATCGCGCCGGGCCGCGGATCGGTACGACGGACCGTGGAGGGCCGCGGATGACGACACGAAGGAACCGCGGATTCGCGCGGAGGACCACGGAGACGACAACGGCAATAGCGACTGCAACGACAACGGCCACGACAACGGCAGCCGCGGATGACGCGGATGACACGCGGATCGATCGGGACGGGGCGAGCCCTCCGACCCGCCGGGGCTGAAGGATTTTTGTGAGGGCGCGGGGCGAGCGTCGCGCGCCAGGCAAGCGCCGAGCCGTACTACGGCTGGCCTAGCGGCCGCGCGCGGCGCACCTCGGCGTACCAGCGCTCGCCCGATCCCCCCAAGAAATTCTTCTCAGGCCCTGGTGTCCCGAGCCTCTCGGCCTATCGCGATCGATCCGCGTGTCATCCGCGTCATCCGCGTTCATCTGCGTTCCGCAGTTGCAGTTGACATTTGCAGTTGACGTTTGCAGTTGACGTTTGCAGTTGTCGTTTGCAGTTGTCGTTGATCCGCGGCTCCCCACGGTCCTCCGCGGCCCCTACCAGAGGTCGTTGAACGACAGCGTCCAGCGGAAGCTCGCGCGATCCGCGATCGCGGAGGCGCGGCCGATCGACAGCGCTGGCCGTTGCACGTAGAACGGGAAATCGGCCCGTACGGCGATCGTGCGATCGAAGAGCGTCCCGCGCCATGCCAGACCGACGCCGGCGTCCGAGAGTGTGCTCGGCGATCCGCCGCCGAGTGTCGAGCCCCAGGCGCCATCGCCGAACACCGAGAGCCAGAGCTCGGGCCAGTGCGATCCGCGGCCGCCGGTGGTGAGGCGCGTGGTGAGCTCGGCGTTCAGCGCGGCGACGTTCTCGGCACGAAGAAGTGGCGAGTAGCCGCGCAGCCCCGCGCCGCCGAGAGCGACGTAGTGCGCATCGGAGCCCGGACCGAAGGGACTGCCCTTTGGGCGGAGGAGGTCGTTGCCGAACGTCTCCGTCGCATCGAACGACGAGAAGCCGATCGAGCGCTGGAGCGGCGCGTTGGTGCTCACACCGCCGAAGCCGCGGAGACGCAGCGCCACGCGGCGTGCGGCGCCGAACGTCGCCGTCTTCGTGAGCTCCACTTCCGCGCGGCCGAAGCCGCGGCTCGCGCTGTCCCTGCCCGCGAGCGCCTGCCCGACGCCGAGCCCCCCCGATACCGGCGGGAATCCAGGCTCGAGCTGCCGCGCATCGACGTATCCTCCCGTGAGCGCGACCCGCACGTTGATGCCATCCGGGCTCGCGGACTGGCGATCGTATGACGCCGTCACGTCGCCCACGTTCGCGTCATCCCAGCGGCGCCCGTCGGTCCAGTTCCAGTCGTACGGCGCGGTCGCGTTCACGCCGAGCGTCCAGGTGACGTGCGGACCGTACGAGTAGATGAACGGGCTGGCATCCCAGCTCTTGTGCAGCGCGAGTTTCGTCACGCCGTCGAGTACCCACACGCCCGCGCCGAGTCCGATCGAGGGCCGAGCGCTGAACGGGAGACGCGGGTTCTCGATCGCCGCCCACCCTTGGAGCCGCGTGAGGCCGCGCGACGGACCGGCGAAGCGCACGTTCGGTACCGCGCCGCCGCCGATGCCCGGCGTCGCCGTCGGCTCCGCACCCTGCGGCACCCGCGGAGCCACGGCGATCCCGAATTCCTTTCGACTCACCAAGCCCTGATAGTTCGTCCGCACGCGAATCGCCGGCGTGAACCCGCCCGGATCGCTGTACCACGCAAGCGGTGTGAGCGCCACGATGTTCTTGTTGCGACTCGCCTGATCGAGGAACGGCCAGTCGAATACGTAGCGCGACGTCCGAGCGTCGACGATGGGCAAAACCGAGTGCATGCCGTCGTGCACATCGTCGCGCCGAGCCCAGTCCTCCGTGAGATGCATGGGGTCGATCTGCACCGCGCTCGGCCGTTCCGCCGTACGGATCTCCACCCACTGATCATCCACGAGCGGATCGCCGCGCACGATCGTCCACCCGCTCGACGTCCGCGCGCCCACCGGCATCGGATGCCGGTACGCGCCACGCCGCACGATGTGCGCGCGCGTCACCCATTGCGGGCCGTCGCGCCCCGTCTTCACGCCGGTGAGCGTGTAGTCGATGAGCCCCGTGTGGTGCACCCACTCGTCGAAGAACCACTTCAGGCTCTTCCCGTAGATGTCCTCGGCCGCGCCCCGCATCGCGCGCTCGTCCACGTGCTTGAACTGCCACTCGGCGTAGTAGTGCTGCAGGAACGCGCGGAACGCCGAATCGCCCATCACGTCGCGCAGCGCGCCGTACATCATCGAGGCGCGCGAGTAGATCATCTGGTTGTAGATGCCGAACTCGTTGAAGTCCTGTGCCTTCGTTCCGATCGGCTGCGCGCGCCCCAACAGGTCGAGCTGATACTGGTCGATCTGCGAGCGCTGGTACGGCTCGGGACGCACGGCGTGCGCGCGGTAGCCCGACGGTCCCGGGGGGGGCGGCGGCGCCGTCCCGTTCGCCTGCTCGGGGAGCGTGAGCTTCTGCGCCCACGCGGACTGGTAGCTCGTGAGTCCTTCGTCCATCCACCCCGAGCGCCACTCGTTGTTGGCCAGCATCCCGTAGCTGTAGATGTGCCCCACCTCGTGCAGGATGAGCCCCTGCGAGGCGCCGCCAAGCATGACCATCATCGGGAACTCGGTGCCGCCGCCTTCGAGACGGTGCAGCGCGGTGAGCTGCGGGTAGTGGTACGGACCGTAGACCGACTCGAGCCAGCGCAGCGCGACCTTCAGCCGCTCCACCGCCTGGCCATTCGCCCACTCGCCTTCGTCACCCGGCCGATACAGCACGTGCAGCGGGATCCGCCCGTCGTACACGCCGCCCTCGTAGATGTAGTCCGGCGACGTGGACCAGGCGAAGTGATGCACCTTCTCCGCGACGAATCGCACGGCCTTGTACCCCGCGGGGAGTTTCGTCGTGTCCACGAGGCTGGGCGACACGGGGCCGTACACATCGCGCGCGATGTCCACCGTCCCGCCGCGCTTCACGCGCTCCCACCCCGGATCGCCCGACACGAGCACGCCCGTCGAGCCGATCACCTGGTCCTTCGGCACGACCATGGTGACGTCGTACGTGCCGAACTCGCCGTACAGCTCGCCCGCCGGCACGAGCGGATTCGCCTCCCATCCGCCGCGGTCGTAGACGGCCACCTTCGGGTACCACTGCGCGAAGTCGTAGTGCCGACCGCGGCGTCCCTGACGGCGCGGCAGCACCGAGGGACGCGCATCCCACTCGAAGTGCACGCGCACCGAGTCGCCTGGCGCGAGCGGATGCGGGAGCCTGAAGTGCGCGACGGTGCTGTCCGGCGCACCGGGATAATCCGGATGCACGGCAACGCCGTCGACGGTGGGAGGGGACGTGAACCGCTCGAATCCGGTGTAGGGCTCCGGGAGATGCTGATACCGCTCCACCCCTTCACGCGCATCGGCCGCGCTCCACTTGGAGCCGGGCCGGAACGCGTTCAGGTACTGGTGCACGTACATCTCGCGCAGCGTATCCGGCGAGTGATTGACGTACAGCATCTCGCCCACCGAGTGCAGCACCTGCGATCGCTCGTCGAGTGCAGCGACGATCCGGTAGTCGACGTACTGCTGCCAGTACCCCGTCGTATCCCCCGATGGCGGGGTCGTGAATCCTGTCGAGATGCCTTGCTGTTGGACTGCGAGAAGGAGGGCGAGGACGAGGTGCATGAAGGCGGAAAAAAAGTGAGTCAGTGAGTCAGCGGGTCAGTGAGTCAGAAACTACAGAGAGCAGAGAGCAGAAAGAAGAGAGCAGGGACAGCCTCGGAGAAATCCAACTGCTCCGACGGGTCATCCCTGCTCTCTGCTTTCTGCTCTCTGCTTTCTGCTCTCTGCTTTCTGCGGTTCCTACCTCGCCGCCGTGTTGAGCATATGCTGCCGCAGCACGCCGAGCCGTCTCCGCACCGAGCCATCCATTACCGTGTCGCCCACGCGCACCACGACGCCGCCAAGAATCTCGGGGTGGACCACGAAGTGCGGGACCACGGTCTTCTGCAGCACGCGCGTGAGCCGGTTCGTGATGTCCTCGCGCGTCGTCGCGTCGGGTTCGCGCGCGACCGTCACCTGCGCGTGCACACGCCCCTCCGCTTCATCCACGAGCGCATGATACTCGGCGGCGATCTCGGGAATGAGATGCTGCCTGCGGTGCGTCACGACCGCCTGCAGGAAGCGCACGAAGATCCGCGGGAAGCGGTCCTGAAACGCCTTGGCCAGGATCGTGTTCTTCTCCTCGACGGCCACGCGCGGCGACTCGAGAAATCGGCGGAGCCGCTCGTCGTACTGGACCGCGGCCGCCACGTCGCTGATCATCGCCCCCCACCCGTCGAGATCATCCGCCCGACGAGCGAGCGCCAGCAGCGCCTCCGCGTAGTTGCGGGCGATCGTCGGTTCGCGCATCAGCCCTTCGGCGCAGCGGGAGTGATCGACGCGAGGAAGTTCTCGACGAGCGACCGGTTCGCGGCGTCGTCCAGATTCCTCTCGATGACCTTGCTCGCGCCGCGCACGGCCAGGTCCACCGCCTCGCGGCGGAGCTCGGCGATGGCGCGGTCACGCTCGGCCTCGATCTCGTTGCGCGCGCGCTCGAGCAGGTCCCGCTGCTCGGCGTGCGTCTGGCTCAGCAGATCGGCGCGCACCTTCTCGGCCATCTCACGCGCCTGGACGATGAGCTGCTGCGACTCGGCGCGCGCGCCCTCGAGCTGCCGGCGATGCTCCTCGAGCACGCGAGCCGCCTCCTCACGATCGCGACGCGCGGCGTCGATCGCTTCCTCGAGCGCCCTCTCACGCGCTTCGACAGCCGCCGTGATCGGCCCGAACGCGAAGCGCCGCAGCACGATCAGCAGAATGGCGAAGACGACGGCCGTCCATACCATGAGGCCGCCGCTCGGGGTGAGGAGCCCTCCTCCACCCTGCGGCGCCTCCGCGGCGCCCTGCGCGAACGCGGGGCCGGCGGCGACCAGTGACATCAGCATTGCGAGCAGCGTGGTACGCATTGCGTATATCCTACCCGATGAGGTCGTGAAACCGGCGGGCGGCCCGGGCCCCCGCCGGCTCTGCGATCAGGAAAACTTGACCTGAATGATGAAGGCAACGACGACGGCGAACAGCGCCACACCTTCGATGAGCGCGGCGAGAATCAGTCCACCCGTCTGAATCGGACCAGCCAACTCCGGCTGCCGCGCCATTCCCTCGGCAACCTGCCCACCGATGCGGCCGATGCCGATCCCGGCACCGATGGCCGCGAGCCCAGCCCCAATACCAGCACCCAGCATCGCCCACGCACCCATGTACTCGTGCGTGAACGTCCCGGCGGCCGCCTGAAGCAGCGAAAGCATATGCATGACAGACTCCACGTCCGAAAAGTTGTTACCAACCACCGCTCCGCGCCCGCCGCGCGCACCTTCTGCGCACCGCGCAAGCGCCGCTCGTCACCGAGGCCCGGGCCTCAACGAGCTTCCCCGACCACTCGGCCGGGTACGAGAGCGCGGAGTGGAGCGAGCTCTCCGCGCGGAAAGAAAGTGAGTCAGTGAGTCAGTGGGTCAGTGAGTCAGAAACTGCTCGCAAGTCGAGCTTGTCATCCCGAGCGCGAGCGGTTGTCATCCCGAGCATGAGCGGTTGTCATCCCGAGCGTGAGCGGTTGTCATCCCGAGCGCAGCGAGGGATCTCCTCCCGCCGAGTCGAGATCCCTCGCTGCGCTCGGGATGACAGCCTTATAAGCAGTTCCTGACTCACCGACCCACTGACTCACTGATCGACTGCCCCTCAGTGCCCGCTCTCCCTGATCAACCCGATGAACACGCTCGCGAGCAGACAGAAGATGAACGCCTGAATGGTCGCGACCAGGATCTCCAGCAGGCTATCGGCAACCGCGAGCCCCACCGGGGCGATCGCGAGCGCGTAGCTGTGGAAGGTGAAGATCAGGCTGATGAGTGCGAGCAGCACCACGTGCCCCGCCGTCATGTTGGCGAACAGACGGATCGCCAGCGCGAACGGCTTCGTGAACTTCGAGACGATCTCGATCGGCGTCATGATGAGCGTCATCGGCGCCTTCATGAAGATCGGCATGTCGCTCGGCCAATAGATGATCGTCCGCCAGTAGTTGCGGCCGAGCGCGCGCATCCCCGCGATCTCGATCACGAAGAAGGTGATGATCGCGAGCGTCGCCGTGACCGCGATGTTCCCCGTCGCCGTCGAGCCGTACGGGACGAGCCCGAGCAGATTCGCGAAGAGGATGAAGAAAAAGAGCGTCAGCGCGAACGGAACGTACTTGTTCCCGTGGTGCCCCACGTTCGGGAGGATCACCTCGTTGCGCAGATAGAGCACCACCGCTTCGATGCCGGCGGCCCATCCCTTGGGCGCCCCCTTCTCCCGCGTGTGGCGCGTGTGCGCGGCCGCCGTCGGCACGAGCACGAGCACGCACAGCAGCGCGGCGATGAGCAGCATGACGACGTGCTTCGTCGGCGAGAGGTCGATCGCGATGCTACCAAGGTGCAGCGGCTTCCACCGTGGCAGCTCGATCTCGCCGAAGGGCGTCTCGAGCGAGTGCGAGTCGGTGATGTGCGGCGTGATGAAATCGACGGGAGGCGCCTTCTCGTTCGCCCCCTTCCCCTCCACCAGGTGCTCCCCGCGGGGACCGACGCGCACCTGCGCGGCGATGGCCGTGGGCGCGGTCGCGGCTGCCGCCGGCGCAGGCGTCGCGGTCGCGCCGCGCGTCGCTTGCGCGAACGCCGGCGTGGTGGCGAGCAACAGACCGAGCGCAATCGTGGCGAGCTTCATGACTTGAGCAACAGCACAGGTTCGATGAGCGTGGACAGAAAGAAAAACGCGACCAGACTGAGCATCGCCGCGACGGGCGGCAGCCCGTACGGCTTGAGGATCAGAAACCCGTACACCACAAGCGTGACGAAGCGCAGCAGGACTCCAATCCCCCACCCGAGCACAACGTTGTTCCCCGCCGTCAAGCGCGCGATCGCGAAGGTGAAGAGCTGCACCACATAGGCGATGGCGGCGCTCACCCACACCGCGTGGTAGTCCGCCGGAGCAGTGAAGACCAATCCGAGGAGCCACGCGACCACCGCAATGATCGCCGCCGACACCACGGCGAAGACGCTGATTCCCTTCACTTCCCTCGCGGCTCCCGCTTGGCGCTGTGGGAGCGGGGTTGCCTTGCCATGAGCGACCGGTACAGGCCATAAAAGCCCCCGGCCGCTCCGAGAAATACGCCGACGATCATGAGGACGGGCGACGTCCCGAACCGCGCGTCCAGCCACTTCCCGAGATACAGAAAGCCGACAATGGCGACCGCGAACTCGATGCCGGCCCCCGCCAGCGTAGTCGCCGAGGCGAGGCCGCTCCGTTCGCTGCCGAAGGCCGCTCTGCGGTCTCCCGCCCCTCGCCGTTCGTCCTGCATGCCGCGCGGAATTTACCCGCTTGTGAAATTTTTCGCAAGCGATGTTCCACCCCCGGACCCGAAGACCGTCCGAATCCGGTCAAAGCTCACGAAGTCCAAGATTAACCATAACTTAGACGTGACCTTCCCCTTGACTGCGCGTCCATGAATTGATAACTTCGCGCTCCCGTCACTCGACCGTTCCGATTGCTCCAAGTCGGCTCGCCCCCGCTGCCGAATCCCCTGCGTCCAATGAACTCCCGCGTTGTCATCTGGCTGCTCACGGCCGGCGCGATCGCGCTCGCGCTGGCCCCGCTCACGCACCACGGCGAATCCGCCGCGAGCACCATCGAGGAGGTCACCATCCCTCCCCGCCACAACGCCGACGCACCGTCGAAGCCTGAGCTCGCCACGTCGCTCGAGCTCTCCGTGAAGAAGGATGTCGCCTTCACCCTTCACGTCACCAACACCTCCGACAGTCACGTCGAGATCAACTTCCCCAACGGGCAGACGCACGACTTCATCGTCTACGACTCCCTCGGTCGCGAGATCTGGCGCTGGAGCAACGGCCGCATGTTCACGCAGACCGTCCGCAACAAGCTCCTCGCCGGCAAAGAGACCGTGACCTACGAGGAGCACTGGAAGCCCGGCGCACGCACCGGCACCTTCACCGCCGTCGCACGCCTCGAAAGCAGCAACCACCCCGTGGAACAGCGAGTCCAGTTCACGCTGCCGTAGTGCGGGATGCGGGATGCGGGATGCGGGATGCGGGACGCGACACAACGCGTAGGGGCGAAGATCCGCGATCGGATCTCCGCCCCTTGTGCTATTCGATCAGCGTTGTACGATCGCATCCCGCATCCCGCATCCCGCATCCCGCATCCCGCATCCCGCATCCCGCATCCCGCATCCCGCGTTTATCTTCCGGGCACCCCTATCTCGGAAGCCGACTGTTGGCGACACAGGCACAGAGAACGGACGAGAGCGGCGAGCGCGACCTGGAGCTGCTCGACCAGCTCGCACGCGCACGCGCGAAGCTCGTTGAACAGATCGGGCGACGCATCATCGGGCAGCAGCAGATCGTCGACAATCTCGTCGCGGCGCTGCTGAGCGGCGGCCACGCCCTCCTCGTCGGCGTCCCCGGTCTCGCCAAGACACTCCTCGTCAAGACGGTCGCCCAAACGCTCGACCTCTCCTTCTCCCGCATCCAGTTCACCCCCGACCTCATGCCGTCGGACATCACGGGGACGGAGCTCCTGGAGGAGGATCAGGCGACGGGCCATCGCATCTTCAAGTACGTGCGGGGTCCCATCTTCGCGAACGCCGTGCTTGCGGACGAGATCAACCGCGCGCCACCGAAGACGCAGGCCGCGCTGTTGCAGGCGATGCAGGAGCACGCGGTCACCGCCGCAGGGCAGACGCACGCGCTCCCCGAACCCTTCTTCGTGCTCGCGACGCAGAATCCCATCGAGCAGGAGGGGACGTATCCGCTCCCCGAAGCGCAGCTCGATCGCTTCATGTTCGAGCTCCGCGTCGGCTACCCGAGCGCCGAAGAAGAAGAGCGCGTCGTCTCCGCGACCACGGGCGACTTCGAGGCAACCGTCTCACCCGTGTTGAGCGCGGCGCAGCTGCGCGAGCTGCAGCATCTCGTGCGTCGTCTTCCCGCGCCGCCCACCGTGGTGCGCTACGCCGTGTCGCTGGCGCGCTCCACTCGACCCGGCACCGCGGAAGCGAGCCCCGACGTGAAGAAGTACGTGAGCTGGGGCGCCGGTCCGCGCGCGTCGCAGTACCTCATCCTCGGCGCGAAGGCGAAGGCCGCAATGGATGGCCGCTCCGTCCCCGATCTGGATGACGTGCGCTCGGTCGCATTCGCCGTGCTGCGCCACCGCGTGGTGATGAACTTTCAGGGCGAGGCGGAAGGTGTGTCCGCCGAGCAGATCATCTCGCTGGAGGAGCGGCGCTGACGATCGCCTCGGCCTCGATCTCGACGAGCATGTCGGGATCGATGAGCCGGCTCACTTCCACCATGGTCGCTGTCGGGCGGATGTCACGGAAGAACTCGCCGTGCGCCCGCCCGATCTGCTCCCAGTCGGCGATGTGCGTCACGTACGTGCGCGTGCGGACGACATCGGCCATCGTCGCGCCCGCGCGCGCCAGGGCCCGCTCGATGTTCCGCAGCGCCTGCACGGTCTGCGCGTAGGCGTCGCCCTTCCCCACGATCGCACCACCCTCGCCCGTCGCCGTCGTGCCCGACACATGCACGATCGATCCGACGCGCACCGCTCGCGAGTAGCCGACCTTCGGCTCCCACGGCGTTCCGCTCGAGATGTTCAACCGGTCCATCGTTTTCGCTCCTCACGAATGATGTCATCCCTCGCTGCGCTCGGGATGACGACGACAGCTGCATCTCTAACGCTCACACACCTGCGGTGTCGCGCTCGTCGCCGGAGAGCCACCGGCGCCACCACGGCGTTCGCGTTTCCTGCTCGAGAACATCATCCACCGCGTCGCGCCAGGCGCGCTGCATCTCCGCGGCATCCTCGAAGCGCTCGTCCGGATGTGGCGAGAGCCCGTGACGAAACCAGTCGGCGATGGGCAGTGGATATATCGAGAGGTCCACGTCCATCGAGATCTGACGCGCGAGAATCGCGCGGCCATCGCCGGACCCGAACGGCGGCTTCCCCGAGAGCAGGAATGCCGTGATCGCCGCGAGCTCGAAGCAATCGACGGCGGGGCCCTGCGGCTCGCCGAGCAACTGCTCGGGCGCGGCGAACTCCGGCGTCCCCGTCGTCCCGCTCAGCAGCTCCTCGCCCGAGATCTTCGCCACGCCGAAGTCCGCGATGCGCCAGCGGCGGTAGCGATCGATGAGGATGTTCTCGGGCTTGAGATCGCGATGGATGATCCCGTTCGCGTGCGCGGCGGCGAGTCCGTCGAGCACATGCTCGATCTGCGGCGCCACTTCGGCGAGCGACCGTGGACCCGACCGCGCGACGAGATCCGCCAGCGAGCCGCCTTCCGCAAGCTCCATCGTGTACCAGGAGACGCCGCCGTTCGAGTCCCAGTCGAACACGGGAACGATCGCCGGGTGCGCGAGCTGCGCGGCGAGCTGCGCCTCGCGGCGGAAGCGTCGCACGGCGTTGTCGTCGCTCGCGATGTGCGGGTGCAGCATCTTCAGCGCGACTTCGCGCTCGAGCGTGAGATCGCGCACGCGCCACACGGAGCCGAACGTCCCCGATCCGAGCCGCGCCCGCACCTCGTAGTCTTCACCCGTCGCCCATCGCAGTCTGGCCTCCTCACTCTCGCCGGCCAGGCGCGCGCCCGGCGTGCTTCCACTCACGAAGATCGATGTGTGGCTCCCGACCGAGCGATCGAGCGCGCGGAGCAACGCCGCCATCGAGTTGAAGCGCTCGTTCGGATCGGGAAGGAGTGCGCGCTCGAACACCTTGGCAACCGTCTGCGGACATTCGGGACGGAGGAGCGAGAGCGGCGGCATCTCCTCCGGCGGATACTCGCCGGTGAGCGCGGCGAAGCACGTCGCCGCGAGCTGCCACTGATCGCTTGCCGTCGTCGGCAGCCAGTCGCCGCCGAGCATCTCGGGCGCGCGCGGCGCGATGGTGCGGCTGGGCGAGAGCGCAGCGGGGATCTCGCCCTTGGGCATCGCCCACTCCCAGCCCAGGAGCCAGAACTGTCCGGTGGGTGTCGCCCAGATGGTACCGGTGGAGATCGCGCCGTGTACCGTGCCGGCGCTGTGCAGGTACGCGAGCGCCGAGCCGATCGAGCGGAGGAGCTGCAGGACGTACGAGATGTCGTCGGTCCCCGTTCGATCGAAGCGCGCGCCGATCGTTTCGCCGGAGATCCAGCGGCGCAGATAGCCGGGCCCGCGCTGCGAATCCTTGTAGTCCGCCCAGAAGTGGTACGTGGTCGGAATGGCCGGATGGACGCGATGCCCCAGGTGCCGTGCCTCCGCCGCGAGCCACGGCGTGTGTGCCGGATCGGGTGCCGTCACCAGGGAGAGCGAGCGGTCGAGACCGTCGATCACTTCCTGGTAGTGTCGGTACTCGCCCCATACGCCCTCCACGCCCCACCGCCAGTCGGGTGGGAGCTGCCACCCGGCGAGGTGCGGCGGAAGCGCGCGCACGGCGCGGTTGGAGAGAGGGGTCTTGGGCGAAGTCATCGAGGGCCGGGTCAGTGCGGTGGCGATCCGGGCGGAAAGGTACAATCGGGGCAGTCGCTTTCCAATTCTCACCGGGCTCCGCGCAGCCCGCCCCCCCGCTCTTCCGCCCCCTCCCGGCGTGTCCTACCTTCTGCCGAGGCAGCGATGACGCTCGAATGACGCTGCCGAGCAGCGTGGAGGCGTCGCAGCACGCGGTTCTCGTGGCGAACCTCACCCGGGAGGCAGCATGATCCATCTGCTCACCCTGGGGCAATGCGCGATCCAGGTTGGCCGGTCGCGTCTCGCTCCTGATGCCGAGAGGCTGTTCGCGGCCGCGCTGTACCTCGTGGTCGAGCACGGACGCCCGATCGGGCGCGGCGAGCTGACGGCCCTGCTCTGGCCGGACGCCGAGGAGGCGCGCGCCCAGCACTCGCTCCGTCAGGCACTCTACAAGCTCAAGTCGCTCGGCTTTCGCTTCGCCACCGAGCATGCGGCGATCATGCTCGCGCCGAAAGATGTCGAGCTGGACTACGGCATCTTTCTCAAGGAGCAGCGCCCCTCGTCGCTCGAAGAGCTGAGCGAGTGCATCGCGGGCCCGTGTCTGCCGGGCTACGCCCCGCGCATCTCGTCGCAGTTCAACGAATGGCTCGACCGGCTTCGCGACGTCGTACATTCGGCGTTGCGCCGCGCGCTGGTGGCCGGCATCGTCGCGAAGCGCGCACGCGCGGATTGGGGCGCAGTGGAAGCGCTCTCGCGCAAATGCCTGAGCCTCGATCCGCTGAACGAGGAAGCGACGCTCGCCGTCGCCGAGGCCGCCGCGATGCATGGAAGCAAAGCGTACGCGCTGTCGGTGATCGACCGGTACTTGAAGGAGATCGGCCCCGAGGCGCGCGAGATCCGGCTTCCGGCCACGGCACTACGCCGTCGCATCGCGAACACGGGACGCGAGGCACCCGTCCCGCTCGGCCAGGGCCCGTTCGTGGGCCGCGCGCCCGAGATGGCGATGCTCAACGATGCACTGTCGCTCGGCATCGCGGGCCACGGGAGCGCGTTCCTCCTCTGGGGCGAGCCGGGGATCGGCAAGAGTCGATTGACGACGGAGTTCCTGAAGGGCGCCGGCCTGCTCCACGTGCAGGTCGCGCGCGTGGGCTGCCAGTCGCATGACGAGCGGCGCTCGCTGTCGGCGTTCGTCGACCTCGTGCCACGTCTGCTCGAGCTCCGTGGCGCGATCGGTTGCTCGCCCGACTCGATGAAGTACCTCAAGCGGCTCACCGATCACGATCCGACGATGACGACGCCATCGCCCGATGCACGCGAGGCGGAGCTCCTGTTCTCGAACATCCGCCGTTCGCTGTTCGACCTGATCGACGCGATCGCCGCCGAGGCGGCGCTGATCGTCGTCGTGGAGGACGTGCACTGGCTCGATCCGATGTCGTGGGAGGTGATGCGCGACCTGGTGTCGTGGCTCGCGACGCGGCGGGTGTTGCTGATCCTCACGTCACGGGAGCGCCATGTGGATGCGCCGCAGCGTGCGCGCGTCATCACCTCGCTGCGTCGCACGCAGATCGGCCCCCTCGCCGATCCCGCAGGGCGCGAGCTGCTCAACGCGATGCTCGTGCACCGCACGGTCGCGGCGGAGTTCCGCGAGTGGTGTCTCCAGACGAGCGCGGGGAACCCCTACTATATGAGCGAGCTCGCGGCGCATGCGGCGGCAGAGGGCGAGGTATATCAGGTCCCGGTGTCGCTCACCGCGTTGATCGCCGAGCGCCTGACTCGATTGCAGCCGGTATCGCGCCGCGTGCTGCAGGCGTGCGCGATTCTCGGGAAGATGTCGACGCTCGAGCGCGTGGAGGCGGTACTCGCGCAGACGCGCGTGGATCTACTCGACAGTTTGGACGATCTGGAGCGCCAGGGGCTCATCGACTCGGATGGTGCGCGACTCGTCGCGAAGCACGAGCTCCTGGCGCAGGCCGCGGTCGGAGAGCTCTCGAAGTCGGCGCGACAGCTCTTGCATCGTCACGCGGCCGCAGTGCTGCAAGCGGAGGGGGAGCGGACGCAGGAGTCGGCGCTGCTGTGGGAGTGCGCGGAGCACTGGAATGCGGCGGGGGAGACGGAGCGAGCAGTGGGACTGCTGCGGACGTGCGCGCAGCATTCGTTGGAGATGGGGGTACCGGGAGATGCGGCGAAGTTACTGGAGCGGGCGCTACAGTTCCCGCTCACACTCGAAGACGCACTGTCGGTCATGGAGGACCGGTTGGTTGCACTTCAATTTGCCGGACAATGGGCATTAGTGCTCCCAGCCTCCGAGAGCCTCATTCAAAGTTACGGGACGTCGGCGCGCAATGGTCATCATACGAGTGCCGAACTCGTCCTCATAGAAGCCCAATGGCGGAACGGCGCACCTGTTGTCGATCTATTTGAGCGCGTCGCCACATGCACACAATGTTGCGATGCAAGTGCCCCACATCGAGTGCGGGCGGCAACATTAGCGCTGATGTTCGCCGATAATCTTTGCTGGAGTGAGCGAGCGATCAAAATCTTTGCAGCTGTGCGGCATTGTCTGGATGCCCCCGATGTTGATGACGCCGCTCGTTACTACCTTCTCCTTGTTTATCACTGTTCCTTCGGGGATCACGCTGAGGCCGTGAAAATGGCGGATGCACTTATCTGCTGTGAACGAGCTCACGGCAACCCGGCGCGACTCACCCGAGCACTGCGGCAGTGCGCGCACGCATTTCACGTCGCAGGATCGACCAAGGAGGGGCTATTAGCTGCGGAAGAGGCATTTCGGATTGCAGTCAGGCATGAACTGCGTGGAGATGCCGTCGCCGCAGCACATCGACTTACCGACATCTACTTGCACCTAGACGATCTTGAAACAGCGGATCGTTGGCAGCAAGAAGCCGTAACTCAGCGACCTGCAGATGGCGGCGGCCTTGGAGACCTTATCACTGAGAGTATTGGTGCGGAACTGTTTATCCGCACCGGTAGGTACAATGATGCGCAAGCTTCAATCGAGCGAATGGTGGCGGCAAACACGCGGTGCGGCGCGCCGATAAATGGCACGACGAGGAGTACATCTTGCCTACTCTCGCTACAAGTTGCCCTTCGGCTATTCAGCGGCGGGAAAGCACCCACTGATATTGAACTGAAGCAATTGTTAGAGCTGTACGGTGAGCTCCGGAAGCACGATGGATACGATTGGTTCGTTTACGTGCTTTGCCGTGCGCTCGAAGCGCGCGGTATGAATGCTCAGGCACAAGAGATACTCTGCGAGTACCTCTCCCATTACCGACGTGAGCGGTCTACTCCTTCACCGGTCTTGATGACGCTGCGTGCGACCTATTTGGGACAGCAAGATGAACACCAAGCGATGGATTCGTGCACGGACGCCAAGATAGGTTGGAGGGCCCCGATTTAGCTCGCTGAGCTAACCACGGGCGATCGCGCGGACCGGACGAGGAGGGGAGATACGCCGATTGCTTTGCGGGGACGCCGAGGCTACAGGAGAGGCGAAGAGGGAGTGAAACAGCGGACTCGCTACCAATCGATCGTAAATGTACGGATCAAATTGTTTACCCCGGAACTTCTCTAACTCGGCGCGCACCTGCGATTCGTTCAGAGCCTTCCTATAAGGGCGATCTGTAGTCATCGCATCAATCGTATCAGCAAACATGATGATGCGAGATGCGAGAGGAATCGCCTCGCCTACTAGGCCGTCTGGGTACCCACTGCCATCCCAGTTCTCGTGATGATGCCGGATGGGTGCAACCAAATCCTTAAGACTTGATACGGTGCCTACGAGTTCCGCGCTCCGCAATGAGTGCGTTTGCATGATCGCGCGTTCTTCTGGGGATAACCTCTCTGGCTTCCGCAAGATCGGCGCATAGATGTCGTGGATCTTCCCGACATCGTGCAAAAGCGCGGCAAAGCCGATGCGCTCGCTTTCCCTAATACTTAGCCCTAGCGCACGGGCAATTATCATCGCGTATTGTTGAACTCGACGCGAGTGACCGGACGTATATGGATCACGCGCCTCGATCGCTTTGACCATCAACTGGAGTAGATCCTGGTGTGCGCGTTCAAGATCGAGCTTAGTCTTGTATAGTTGGTGGAATCCAACCGCTGGAACGCCTAAGAGCGCCGCCCCGAGTGGCCCGATCTTTACCGTAACCCAACCGAAAAAGAATATGAACGGGACGGATAGCATCTCGTAGCCAAGCGTGCTCAGGTGATTCCGGCGCCACACCTGAATGAGAGAGTTGCCTTCGCTAAGGGCAATCACACCGCTAACGAGCGCGGTATTGATCAGTATGAACGTGCAGATCAGTAAGACTGCGGGAATTCCGCTCGCAGCCGTTACATCGATGAATGAGAGCGATCCAAAGGTGATCAGGGATTTTCCGCCGACAGCTCGATATGCTAAGACTGCGGCGGAGATGGCAATCGTGGTCTGGGCGACGTTGAACGCACCCTTGATTAGCTGACGCCGATGCAAAAGCTGCGAAGCAGCCATCGCACCTGCGACAAGAGCGACAGCGCGCCATGTCGGCGAAATGAGCGCCGCCGCGAGGAACGGGACCGCGGCGATTGACATTGCCGCGTTTGTCGGAAGCAGCAGCATGAGGACTTCCGCCAACACGCCCAGAAGGGCAAGCGCTAGCAGCATCCCCCACGGAGCTTCGACCGGAATAGCTGGCATGACGAAAGTCACCGCAAAGGCGATAGCGGCGCAACAAATAGCACCCGTTACATATGCGGCGATCTGCTTCGTCATAGCAGTAGGAAGGGCCCCCCGCCCCCGATTTAGATCCAACTCGTCACGGTACCAGCCAACACAAAACTCATCAACCTGCTAACGAGCCCGGCCATAAACTCCATTGTGCGTCACCTCCCTTCAGTCAGTCGTGTACGGGATCCCTGTACACGCTCATTGAGGTTGGCTCCGCTCGTGCTGCTTGGCCTTGCCCGCTCAGCTTCGCTCAGCCGGGGACGGGGGTTCTATTCGTGGAAGATTTTCGTCGATGTTCCGAAGTGGTTGGTGCTCCAGTACGCTCGGAGAGGAAGTTGAGCGCACCATGCGTGGTCTGTACGGCACCACGTGCGTGGCGCGCACCACACCTGAAGTGAGAGTCGGCCGCGCCGCTATCGCGCGCGACTGAGCCAGCGGTTCGTAGCACCCAGTGTTGCGAGCACGCTCGCGATCTCCGGGCTGTCCTTGATCTCGCAGTTGCCGGCCAGGAGCACCGCGTTCCGGTCCGAATGCGCCCGAATCCCCACGAACACGAACTCGCGGTCGAACGCCTCGATGAACTTGCACCCCTCGAACACCAGCGGGGTGTCGCTCCCTTCAGCCTCCGCAATCGCCACCACCGCCGCCCGTGCCGCCAACTCCGCGCGCGAGCGCTCCGACTCCACGCCCTCTGCCTCCCCATGAAAGGACTTGTCGCCCTTCCGGAGCGTCACGCGGCACGTCACGCCCTTGGTCCGCGAGCGGCGGACCTCGACGTCCTCGAAGTACAACCGCCGCCTGGCCACGGCCGGGCCCTGCTCGGCGGACGAGGTGGGTCCGCCGCTCCCGCCGGAAGCCGGCATGTCCGCGGGCTTCTGCGGCTCGATCGTCGTCGCTACGGAGATCTTCCGATGGTCCACCCGCATCCCGAGGTGCGCGATCAGCGCGCTCTCCACGTTCCGCACCGTCTGCTTCGGGTTGACGTCCGCGCTCGTCAGCAGGTGAATCTCACTCACCGCACCGGTGTCGCTCGCGATGATCCGCGCGGCCAGCACGCCGGGAAGCGTGAGGAGCAACTCCTCTGCCCGCTTGATCGGAAGCACACTTCCAGCGATCGGCGAAGCAGACGGCTGAGCGGTGGGTGCATTCAGAGGCACGGTCAAGAGCTACTCCACTGCTGAGACGGACGGGATGGGATGGACTTCGCTATCGAGGGAAGGTACACACGAACCGTGATCCCATACTCCAACAAAGTGTGTGGATGAGCATGGAAAGCTCGCGCGAACCTCGTTGCTGCCAATATTGACCGAACCCGCAGCGAGCGCAAGCGACGTTCTTGTAAATCAAGCGCTTCGGACGAGGTTATACTCCTTTAACTTCCGATACAGCGTCCGTTCCCCGACGCCGAGCATCGCCGCCGCCTTCCGCCGGTTGCCGCGCGTCTCCCGCAGCGTGGCCTCGATGGCCGCCCGCTCGATCTCGGCCATCGTCATCCCTGGCGTGACGGTCACGACGTTCGGCGGCTCCTCCTGCTCCCGGGGCTCGATCGCCGTGATGGCGGGAGGCGCCGGCGCCGTCGGATGCACATCCCCCACCCACTGGTCGCGCCGCGGGCCGGGCTCCTCGACGCGGCGGCGGAGCTCCTCGACCTGGAGTTTGAGCTCGACCAGGCTCCGCACGATGAACTCGATCTCGCGCCCGCCCGCCCCCTCGTGCATCCGCACGATCGGACCCACGGGTACCGGGAGCAGCCGAGCACTCCCCCCTACACGGATCTCGCGCGGAATGTCGTCCGCCGTGATCTCGTGCCCTGGCGAGAGCACCACCATGCTCTCCACGAGATTCCGCAGCTCACGTACGTTCCCCGGCCAGTTGTACTCGACCAGCAGCTGCATCGCCTCGGCGGAGATCCCGTGGAACGGCCGCTCGTGCTGCGCCGAAAATTCCTGCACGAAGCGCCGCACCAGCAGCGGGATATCGTCGCGGCGCTCGCGCAGCGGCGGCAGGTAGATGGTGAGGACGTTGAGCCGGTAGTACAGATCGGCGCGGAACTCACCGCTCTCCACTTGCTCGCGGAGCGGCCGATTGGTGGCGGCGACCACGCGCACATCCACCGTGAGCGGGTTCGTCCCACCCACGCGCGTCACCTCGCGCTGCTCGAGCACGCGCAGGAGCTTGACCTGCGTGGACGGCGGCGCCTCGCCGATCTCGTCGAGAAAGAGCGTTCCCGTGTTGGCGAGCTCGAACCGTCCGAGCCGGCGCTCGGCCGCGCCGGTGAACGCCCCCTTCTCGTGGCCGAACAGCTCGCTCTCGAGCAGCGTCTCCGGCAGCGCGCCGATGTTCACGGCGATGAACGGCTTCGCGCGACGGGGACTCAATCGATGGATGGCGCGCGCGACGAGCTCCTTCCCCGTCCCGCTCTCCCCCTCGATGAGCACCGTGCTCGACACCGGCGCCATCTGCTCGATCTTGACCATCACCTCGCGGATCCCCTCGCTCTCGCCGATGAGCCCCGTCTCCTGCGCGAGGCGGCGACGGTCGAGGATGCGGCGGATGCCGGCGAACACTTCGTCCAGGTCTATTGGCTTCGGGTAGACCTCGACGAACCCCAGCGCGCGCAGCCGATCGTGCAGCGCGGGATCATCGATGTCCGCGAGGCCAACGACGGCCGCGCCGTCCCACAGCTGGCGCTTGGTGAGCTGCACGTTCTGCGTGTCGACCAGTCCGCCCGTGAGCACGATGACGTCGGGCTTCTCCCGCTCGAGGATCGAGCGCATGTCGTCGAGGGGCGAGACGAGCACGGTCTGGAGCCCCGCACGCTCCAGCATCGCGTTGAGGCGGACGGCGGGCTCGACGTCGGTGAGCGTCAACAGGACTTTCATGACGTGGCACCTCCCTTCGGCGCCCCGTGATCGGTGACGGCGCCCCGCAGAATGTCGATGGCGTGGTCGACGATCGGCTCCAGCGCGGCCAGACCATCGCGCACGCCGCTCGGCGAGCCCGGAAGGTTCACGATGAGCGTGCGGGCGCGCACGCCCGCCACGCCGCGGGAGAGCGCGGCGCGCGGGAACGACTGCAGACAGAGAATGCGGAGACGCTCGACGATGCCGGGCGCGTCGCGCTCGATGACGGCGCGCGTCGCTTCGGGCGTCACGTCGCGCGGGCCGAGTCCCGTGCCGCCGGTGGTGAGGACGAGATCGGCGACGTCGTCATCGCACCACGCGGCCACGCGCTGCGAGATGCGCGTCGCATCGTCGGGAACGATCGCGCGGTCGGCGAGATGATAGCCACGCTGCTCGCTCCACGTTGCGATCGCGTCGCCGGACGTATCGGCCCGCGCGCCACGCGCGCCAGCATCGGAGATGGTCAGGATGGCGAGGCGCATGGGCCGCTCACCGATGGGTGCCTTCCTTGTAGAACGGCAGCTTCACCACGGTGCCCGCCACCCGCTTGCCGCGCACCTCGAACTCCAACGGCTCGCCCTCCTTCGCGTTCGCGGCCGGCAGATAGGCGGTACCGATGGGGACGCCGAGGCTCGGACTCATCGTGCCGCTTCGCACTTCGCCCGAGGGCTGACCCGCGTGGAAGACGGGATATCCATGTCGCGGGAAGGCGCGGTCGGTGGCCGTGAACCCCACGAGCTTGCGCGGGATTCCCTTCTCCTTCTGCGCGACGAGTGCATCACGTCCCACGAAGTCGCCCTTCTTGAGCTTCACCAGCCAGCCGAGGTTCGCCTCGAGCGGCGTGACGGTGTCGTCGATGTCGTTGCCGTAGAGCGCCATCCCCATCTCGAGGCGCAGTGTGTCGCGGCACCCCAGTCCGACAGGCGTCACCTGCCCCGTGGACATGAGCGCATCCCACACCGTGCGCGCGTGGCGGGCGTCGAAGTACATCTCGAAGCCATCCTCGCCCGTGTAGCCGGTGCGCGAGATGACGGCGGGGATGCCGGCGACGTGCCCTTCCGTGAAGTAGTAGTAGCCGATGCCGCCAAGTGCGGCGTCGCACAGCGGCTGCAACACGCGCTCGGCGATCGGCCCCTGGAGCGCGAGCAGTGCGGTCTCGTCGCTCACGTCCTTGATGGTCACGTCGAACTTCGACGCGTAGCGGCGGATGTGCGCGAGATCCTTCTCGCGGTTGGACGCGTTGACGACCATCATGAGATGATCGGCGAAGCGGTAGACGAGGCAGTCGTCCTCGATCGTGCCGCGCTCGTTCAGGATCGTCGAATAGTGCACCTGGCCCACGGCCAGCGCGGCGACGTTGTTCGTCGTGACGTAGTTGACGAACTCGACCGCCTGCGGACCGCGAACGTCGAACTCCCCCATGTGGCTGACGTCGAACACACCGCACGTCGCGCGCACGGCACGATGCTCGGCGGTGATCCCCGTGGAATACTGCACCGGCATCTCGTAGCCGGCGAACGGGACCATCTTGGCCCCGAGGGCGATGTGGACGTCGTGGAAGGGGGTGCGCTTGAGTTGTTGCGAGGTGGCGGGGTGCGCCATGACCGGGGCTCCGAGCGAGTGAGGGGACGAGTGCGGAATATGTCCGCATCGCGCGGGCGCTGGAAGTGTGCGCGGTGTCATTCCAAGGGAGCGACGCGACCGAGGAATCTCGGCCCTGGCATCCGAACGACGATTCACCACAGAGACACGGAGGGCACAGAGAACAGCGATAGAAGAGCTCTCTCTAGTTCTCCGTGTCTCAGTGCCTCTGTGGTGGATGTTCACGCCCCGGGCCGAGATCCCTCGCTGCGCTCGGGATGACACCGCAGCTCGGGATGACACCGCAGCTCGGGATGACACGGCCGCTCGGGACTACAGGACCTTTCCGGGAACGAGCGCGAATCAGCCCAGCGGTTCTCCGCCCATGAGCGCGGCCATGATCGCCTTCTGGACGTGCAGCCGGTTCTCCGCTTCGTCGAACACGCGGCTCTGCGCGCCGTCGATCACCTCGGCGGCCACCTCCTCACCGCGGTGCGCGGGGAGGCAGTGGAGAAAGATCGCGTCGCGATGCGCGAGCCCCATGAGCGCCGGCGTGACCGTGTACCCCTTGAAGGCGATGACGCGCTTCGCCTGCTCCTCCTCCTGCCCCATCGACGCCCAGACGTCGGTATTGATGACGTCCGCGCCCTCGGCCGCTTCGCGCGGGTCGCGCACGACCCTCACGGGCGCTTCGCGCTGCGCGCGCGCGAGGATCGCCGGGTCGGGGTCGTAGCCTTCGGGGCACGCGAGCACGAGCTCGAAGCCGAGGCGGTACGCCGCGTTGATCCACGAGTTCGCCATGTTGTTGCCGTCGCCGATCCACGCGATCTTCTTCCCTTCCCACGTCCCGAGGAACTGCCGGACAGTGAGCAGATCGGCGAGGATCTGACACGGGTGCAGGAGGTCGGTGAGACCGTTGATCACGGGGACGGTGGCGTAGCGCGCGAGCTCCTCGACCTCGGCGTGCGCGAAGGTGCGGATCATGATCCCGTCCACGTAGCGCGAGAGAACGCGCGCCGTGTCCGCAATCGGCTCACCACGTCCGAGCTGGATGTCGCGCGGTGAGAGGAAGAGCGCGTGTCCGCCAAGCTGCCACGTGCCGACCTCGAACGATACACGCGTCCGCGTCGACGACTTCATGAAGATCATCGCCAGCGACTTGCCCGCGAGCGGCTTCTTCGCGTACGTGCCCTGCCGCATCGACTCGGCCAGATCGAAGAGCGCGAGCAGCTCGGCGCGGGTGAAGTCGGGGATGGCGAGGAAGTCGCGGTGTTGCGCGGGATGCGGGAGGCGGGAGGCGGGATGCGCGGCCTGCGCGTCGGCGCTCGGGCGCTTGGACTTGGCGGTGGGCATGGGGATGGGTGTGTTGTGATGGACGTAGCGATCGTAGAGAGAGAGCTGTGAGCTGTGAGCTCTGAGCTGTGAGCTGTGGGTTGTGAGTGGGCTGTGAGCGTCGAGCTCCCTGGATGGTCGAGCTCATAGCCGAACTCACAGCCCACAGCTCACAGGTCCTTCTCTACAGAATGTACTTCCTCAGATCCTCGTCCTCCGCGATCCCCTTGAGGCGCTCGCGCACGGTCGGGGCATCGATGCTGATCGCGCCCTTGCCGCGATCGGGAAGCTCGTAGAGGACGTCTTCCAGCAGCGTCGACATGACCGTGTGGAGACGGCGTGCGCCGATGTTCTCCATGCGGTCGTTCACCGCGGCGGCGATGCGCGCGATCTCGGCGATCCCGTCCGGCGTGAAGGTGAGCTTCACCCCCTCGGATTCGACGAGCGCCGCGTACTGCTTGGTGAGCGCATTCTCCGGCTCCGTCATGATGCGGACGAAGTCGCCCTCGGCGAGCGACTTGAGCTCGACGCGAATCGGAAAGCGGCCCTGCAGCTCCGGAATGAGATCGCTCGGCTTCGAGACGTGAAACGCGCCGGCGGCGACGAAGAGGACGTGGTCCGTCTTCACCATTCCGTACTTCGTCTGGACGTTGGAGCCTTCGACGATGGGGAGGAGGTCGCGCTGCACCCCTTCGCGCGAGACATCGGGGCCGCCCGTCTGCGCGCGCTCACCCGCGATCTTGTCGATCTCGTCGAGGAAGATGATCCCCATCTTCTCCACGCGCTCGAGCGCATCGGCGGTGACGTCTTCGAGGTCGATGAGCTTCTCCAGCTCCTGCTCGAGCAGGATGCGCCGAGCCTCGGACACCTTCACCGTGCGCTTCTTCGTGCGCTTGGGCATCATGTCCTGGAGCATCTCGGTGAAGTTCTCGACGCCTTCGGGCGCGCCCTGCGGGATGAGCATCTCGAACATGGGGCCGCGCTGCTGCGTGACCTCGACTTCGACCTCGCGCTCCTCGAGCTGTCCCGCGATGAGGAGCTGCTTGAGCTTGTCACGCGTGCGACGGTAGCGCTCGCGCCCCGCATCATCGCCAGCCTCGCGCGACACTTCGCCCGCCGCGGAAACGACGAAGAGTCCGGGCGAGCCACCCGCGGCCGCCCCCGCAGGCGCCGGCGCGGGTGCCGCGGCCGCGGGCTTCACCTCTGCCTCGGGCGCGGGGAGCAGCAGATCGAGAATGCGCTCGTCCACGCGCTCCTGCGCGAGGTCCTCCACTTCGTGCTCGCGCTCGGTGCGCACCATGTCGATGGCGCTCTCGACGAGATCGCGCACCATCGACTCGACGTCGCGCCCCACGTAGCCGACCTCGGTGAACTTCGAGGCTTCGACCTTGATGAAGGGTGCACCCGCGAGCTTGGCGAGGCGACGCGCGATCTCCGTCTTCCCCACCCCGGTCGGTCCGATGAGGATGATGTTGTTGGGCGAGATCTCGTCGCGGATGGCATCCGGCGCCTGCTGGCGGCGCCAGCGATTGCGGAGCGCGATCGCGACCGCCTTCTTCGCCTCGCTCTGCCCGATGATGTAGCGGTCGAGCTCGGCGACGATCTGCCGCGGCGTGAGATCCGCGAGTCGCGCGACGGCTTGTTGGGTTCGGTTTGAAGGCATGGATCTATCTGGAAACTCGTTTGGGGAGCGGAGGGCCGTGAGTTATGGGTTGTGAGTTGTCGGTTGTGAGTAGCTGTGAGTGGGGCTGCGAGCACGACCATACAGGGAGCTTCGAGCTCAGTGCCTACTCACGACTCACAACCCACAACTCACATCTGCCTCACCCTCCCAACTCCAACACCGTGATGTTCGTGTTCGTGTAGATGCAAATTTCGCCCGCGATCTCGAGTCCCTTCTTGACGATGTCCGGGGCCGAGAGTGACGAGTTCTCGACGAGGGCACGCGCGGCGGCGAGGGCATAGTTTCCGCCGGAGCCGATAGCGAGGATCCCGTCATCCGGCTCGATGATGTCGCCGTTCCCGGAGACCACGAAGCCGCGCTCGCGATCGGCGACGGCCAGGAGCGCCTCGAGCCGGCGGAGCACCCGGTCGCTCCGCCAGTCCTTGGCGAGCTCGACGACCGCGCGCGACAGATTCTCCGGGTAGCGCTCCAGCTTCTCCTCGAATCGCTCGAAGAGCGTGAAGGCGTCGGCCACGGAGCCCGCGAACCCCGCCAGAATCTTGCCGCCGCGCAACATGCGCACCTTCTGCGCGTTGGACTTCATCACCGTTTCGCCGACGCTGACCTGTCCGTCGCCGCCCATGGCGACTTTCCCATCGCGCCGCACGCCCAGGATCGTGGTGGCGTGGAAGCGCGGAAGTGTGTGGGTGTCGTTCATGGTCGAAAGATAGCGATGAGTCGTGGGTTGTGAGTTGTGGGTCGTGAGCGGTCATGAGTCATGAGTTCCGTGGAGCTCGGAAGCTCACAACCACCCACGACCCATGACTCACACCCCACAACTCACACCCTCCGTTCACGCTCTCGGATGCGCCTTGCGGTACACATCCTTCAACCGCTCGATGCTCGTGTGGGTGTAGATCTGGGTCGTCGAGATCGACGCGTGACCCAGGAGCTCCTGCACCGCGCGCAGGTCGGCGCCCGCGTCGAGCAGGTGCGTGGCGAAGCTGTGACGCAGCGAGTGGACCGTGAGCCCCGCGTCCTCGTCGATCTCGCGCAGAAAGCGCGTGACGGCGGCCTGCACGGCGCGCACGCTGATCCGCTTCCCCGTGCTCGAAAGGAAGAACGCCGTGCGGTCGCCGCCGGCACCCAGGCGACGCAGCAGCTCGTCCCGCTTCGCCTCATAGTTGCGGAGCGCGAGTTGCGCGGGGTCGCCGAACGGGATGATCCGCTCCTTCTTCCCCTTGCCGCGCACCTTCACCTGCTGCGTCACGAGATCGATATCATGACGGCTGATTCCCGCGAGCTCGGAGAGTCGCATCCCCGTCGAGTAGAAGAGCTCGAGGATCGCGAGGTTGCGGACGTCGGCGAACCGCCCCTCCCACGCGCGCACCTCGGCCATCTGGAAGAGCAGGTCGATCTGCGCGCGGTCGAGGTAGCCGGGCAGACGCTTGTCGAGCTTGGGACTCTGCACGCCGCGCGCGGGGTTGGCCTCCACCTGCTCCACGCGATGCAGAAAGCGGTAGAAGCTGCGCACGCAGGAGAGCGTGCGGGCGATGGATCGCTTGCTCAGCCCGCGGCGCGTGAGATACCCCATGAAGCCGCGGATCGCGAGGCGGTCGATCCCGCCCCAACTCCACCCCTCGGCGCCGTAGTAGTCGCCCAGAAAATCGACGAACACGGCCAGGTCGCGCTGATAGGCGCGCAGCGTGTGCGGCGAGTCATTGCGCTCCTTCTCCAGATGCAGCAGGAAGTCCCGCACCTCCGCGGGCTCGCTCACGCCTTCTCGCTCGCGGCCACGCACTTCTTCACGGTGTCCCAGGTGCGCGTCGTCACGTCCTTGCCGAACGTCTTCTCGAGGAGCGTCATGAACGAGGGCCCACGCGGATTCGGGAGGTAGACGGTGAGCACCTCGCGGCCGGTGCTGGCGAGGATGCGCGCGCCATCGGCCTCGATGGGGAACGACAGCCGCCTCGAGTGTGTCTCGCGCAGGAACGTGACGATGCGCTTCGCGTTCGCTGGCACATCGAACGGCGCGAACGGCGCGGCGTCGATGAGAGCCTGCAAGTCCACTTGCGGCCGCACGATCGTGTAGAACGCGCGCCCCAGATGCTCCATCATCCCGGCCTCGGCGCGGCGCACGATGGCGCTCTCCGACGTGGCGCGCGCGGAGAATACGACGTTCCCGCTCCCCAGCACGGTCCTGACGTCGGAAAAGCCCGCGCCCTCGAAGGCACGCTTCAGCTCCGGCATCTTGGCGTTCGTCGGCATGACGCCGCGCAGGAACGCGACATAACGAGGCATGGTGGCTCCCTCTCGCGTCTTCACGATGACGTCATCACGCGCGGACGGCTTCAGGGCATCCTCACACACGGGTGCCCTCCCAGCGTCTTCACATTCGGGCCCCTTCACGGCGTCTTCACATCCACGCCGGCGCTCTGCCGCCACGCCTCCAACTCGCGCAACGCGCGCTCCGCGATCAGCTCGCGCTTCCTCCGCTTGTCGCGCACGCGCTCCTCGAGATCGTCCACCAACCCGAAGTTCGCGTTCATCGGCTGGAAGTGCGCCGGATCCGCCTCGCGCAGATACCGGTAGAGCGCACCGAGCATGGTCGTCGGCGGTGGGATCACCGGCTCGGTGCCCGCGAGCATGCGTGAGAGATTGATCCCGGCCAGGAGCCCAGTCGCGCTGCTCTCCGTGTACCCCTCGACGCCCGTGATCTGACCGGCGAACAGAACGCACGCGTCGTCGCGCAACGACAGGTGCGGCGTGAGCGCGGCCGGGGAGTTCACGTACGAGTTGCGATGGATGGAGCCGTAGCGCAAAAACTCCGCGTCCGCGAGTCCCGGGATCATGCGGAAAACGCGCTGTTGCTCCGGAATGCGGAGCCGAGTCTGGAAGCCGACGAGGTTCCACATGCGGCCGGCGCGATCCTCTTGACGGAGCTGCACGACGGCGTACGCCTCGCGCCCGGTGCTCGGATCGCGGAGCCCGACCGGCTTGAGCGGGCCGAAGCGGAGCGTCTCGCGCCCGCGTCGCGCCATCTCCTCCACCGGCATGCACCCCTCGAAGTACGGCGCCTCGTCGAAGTCGTGGCCGTGGTGCTGGTCGGCCTCGATCAGCGCGTCGATGAACGTTTCGTACTGCTCGCGCGTGAACGGGCAGTTCAGATACGCCCCGTCCTCACCGCCGCCGTCCATGGTCTCCTTGCCGTAGCGGGAGGCGCGGAACACGAGACCCTCGTCCACCGATTCGTGCGCGATCACGGGCGCGATCGCGTCATAGAAGGCGAGCGACTCGACGCCGAGTCGAGCCCGGATGCGCTCGGCCAGGCAGTCGGAGGTGAGTGGCCCCGTCGCGATGACGCCGGGCGACGGAAGCTGCGCCGCCTCGCCACGCTCGACCCGGATACGCGGATGTGCCGCGATGCGCTCGTGCACGGCGCGCGAGAACACGTCTCGATCGACCGCCAGCGCGCTGCCACCCGGGACGCGCGCCTGGTCCGCCGCCCAGAGGATGAGCGACCCGAGCAGGCGCATCTCCGCCTTCAACAGCCCGTGCGCGTTCGACAGCTCGGTGCTCTTGAAGGTGTTCGAGCATACGAGCTCCGCCAGCCGATCCGTCTTGTGCGCCGGCGTCGAGACAACGGGGCGCATCTCGTGAAGGACGACCTCGTGGCCGCGCTCCGCGAGCTGCCACGCAGCCTCGGAGCCGGCAAGGCCGCCGCCAATGACGGAGATCGGGGTGGGCGTAGAGGGCATGGAGAACAGCGCGTCAGTGGATCAGTGGGTCAGTGAGTCAGGAACGGCTCGTACAACTGTCATCCCGAACGCGAGCGAGGGATCTCGGGCCACCGTCATTCCGAGCATCAGCGAGGAATCTCGGTCTGCCAGGAGATCCCTCGCGTTGCTCGGGATGACAAGCGCTGGGGATGACAAGCGCTGGGGATGACAGCCGCTCTCCCTCGCGATGACAGGGGTTCAGGTCGTTCCTCCTCTCTGCTTTCTGCTCTCTGCTCTCTGTCGTTCCTGACCCACTGACCCACTGACTCACTGACTCACTTCTATCACCCCGCCGCCGCAACCTCCGCTTCGGTGGTCTCCGGCTCCCATTCGTTGCCGCACTTCAGGCACTTGCGGTACTCGCCGCGGGCCTTGGTGGATCTGGCCTCGGCGCCCTCGAAGCCGCACTCCGGGCAGCGCTCCAGCACCGGCTTGTTCCAGGCGATGAAGTCGCAGTTGGGGTGGTTGGCGCATCCGTAGAACGCCCGGCCGCCCTTCTTCGAGCGGAGCTTGATGATGTCGCCGCCATCCTTCGGACACTTCACGCCCGTCGGGAGCGGGCGCGTGCCCCGGCACTTCGGGAAGCGGCTGCACCCCAGGAACTCGCCGGCGCGGCCGTGACGAATCACCATCATCGCGCCGCACTCGTGGCACTTCTCGTTCGTCGGGATCGCGGGCTTTCGCTCGGGGCCCAAACGCTTCGTGAAGTCGCACTCCGGACGGTGCTCGCACGCGAGATACGGCCCGAAGATCCCACCCTTCGGCACGAGACGGCCGCCGCACTTTGGGCACCGCTCCTTCTCGAGCATCGAGAGGTCGTGCGCCTGCGCGATGAGATCCTCGACGTTCACCTTGCTCAGCGACTTCGCGAACGGCCCGTAGAAATCCTCGAGCACACGCTGCCACCCGACCTCGCCCTCCTCCACGCGATCCAACTCCCCTTCCATGTTCGACGTGAATGCCACGTTGAAGATGTCCGGGAACTGGCGGATCATGATCTTCTCGACCGTTTCGCCGAGCTCGGTGGGCGTGAAGCGACGCTGCTCGAGCGTGGCGTAGTGCCGATCCACGAGCGTCGAGATGATCGACGCATACGTGGACGGACGGCCGATGCCGAGCCGTTCGAGCTCCTTCACGAGGCTCGCCTCACTGTAGCGTGGCGGCGGTTCGGTGAAGTGCTGCCGCGGGATGATCTCCTTGAGCGGCACGTTCTCACCCACACCCAGCGACGGCAGCGCCTGCTCGTCCTCGAGCGCACGTCCATCGCCCTCTTCGTGGGCCTCGCGATACAGCACGAGAAACCCCTCGAATTTGATCACGCTCCCCGTGGAGCGGAACAGGTAGCGGCCGAGGTTGAAGTCGACGGTCGTCGTGTCGAAGACGGCCGGTGCCATCTGTGACGCCATGAAGCGCTTCCACACCAGCTCGTACAGCTTGTACTGATCAGGCGTGAGATGCTTCTTCACGTGCTCCGGGCGGCGCGTGGGATCCGTGGGGCGCACCGCTTCGTGTGCGTCCTGCGTATTGGCCTGCCCCGCCTTCCCGTAGAGCTGCGGCCCCGCGGCCAGGAACTGCTTGCCGAAGAGCGTCGTGAGATAGTCGCGCGCCTGCAGCGCCGCGCTCTCCGCGATGCGCGTGGAGTCCGTACGCATGTACGTGATGAGTCCGACCGCGCCTTCCTTGCCGAGGTCGATCCCCTCGTAGAGCTGCTGCGCGATGCGCATGGTGCGCTTGGAGCCGAAGCCCAGCTTCTTCGCGGCCTCCTGCTGCATGGTGCTCGTCGTGAAGGGCGCCGCCGCGTTCTTGCGCCGCTCGCGGCGCCGCACGTCGGTGACGGGGAACGTCGCGCGGCCCTTGACGTCGTTGACGATCGCCATGGCCGCCGCTTCGTTCCCGATCTCGGGCTTCTTCCCGTCCACCAGGTGCAGCTTGGCCGTGAACTGCTGCTCGTCCTTTTTGAGCAGCGCCTCAATGGACCAGTACTCCACTGGCTTGAAGGCGCGGATCTCCCGCTCGCGCTCGACAATGAGCCGAAGCGCGACCGTCTGTACGCGACCGGCGGAGAGTCCCTTCTTGATCGTCTTCCAGAGGAGCGGGCTCGTCTTGTAGCCGACGAGCCGGTCGAGCACGCGCCGAGCCTGCTGCGCCGCGACTTTCTTCTCGTCGATCGAGCTGGCGTTGCGGATGGCGCGCTGCACGGCGTCGCGCGTGATCTCGTGGAAACGCACCCGCTGGACGGGCGCACCGCCGCGCTGCTTGATGGACTCCGCAACGTGCCACGCGATCGCCTCGCCCTCGCGATCAGGGTCGGTGGCGAGGTAGATGCGCGAGGCCGCCTTGGCCGCGCTCTTCAGCTCGGCCAGTGTCTTCTCCTTGCCCGGCACCGGGACGTACGTGGGCTTGAACCCCTTGTCGACGTCGATCCCCAGCCCCTTGGCCGGAAGATCGCGCACGTGTCCCACCGTCGCGCGGACCCGGTAGTCGGGGCCCAGATACTTGCCGATGGTCTTGGCCTTGGCCGGCGACTCGACGATCACGAGCGACTTGCCCGCTACGTTCCCGCTCTCTGGCGCGGTGCCATCGCCATCACCCGACGCGCGAGTGGGGGCAGCCGTCCGGCGCGCCGTTCCAGTGGTCGCACGGCTGGTGGGTGTCTTTCTTTTCGTTTTCCGTTCGGGCGAGACCGTGCTCGCGGACGCGCGCTTTCGCGTGGTCCCCGTACGCGCTGCCTTGCTCGATTTGGTGGTTTTCTTCTGTGCCATGTCCCGCTCAGTGCACCGTCACGTTGTCGCCGCCGAGTCCATCTTCCATGAAGCCCACACCTTCCATGAGTGCGCGCAGGTCGTCGAGGACGATGCGTCCGTCGATCTGACTGAGCGCGCGTTCGATGAGGTGCTCGAGCTCGGCCGAATTGAGCAGGCCGGAGCCGCTCAGGGAGATCAGGTGCCCCCACGCTTCGGGAGCAAAGCGGCCCCGCTCGTGGGGGCCCAGCACGCGAAATGTCATGGGATGCTCGGTTTGCTCGGCGGCGAGACCGTCGGTGCCGCCTGTAATATGTTGAGTCGCACAACAGCCCCAGCATCGATCCCGTTCCATCCAAATCGTTCCATTTCCGGGGCGAATGCGACCTCCAGACCCGACGCGACAGTCGATTTCGAGTCGTACAGCCGGGTCAACCTTCCCAAACGTAGCCCCCCTATGGGGCGCATGCAAGGCGAGCAACCGCCTCTATAACTTGTTGTGGCCTAAGGGTTTCCACGCTTACAACGTGGTCTGCCATGCGGTAATGCGGCTCCCGCAAAGAGAGCAGCCGATAAAGCTCAGCGAGGGGGTCGGCACGCGCCAGCAAAGGTCGCCTGGCGCGTTTGCGCCCCATCCTCTTCAATGCGACTTCCGGGGTCACCTGGAGGTAAATCATTCGTGCCGGCGGGCGGAGGAGCGGCACGGCGCCCTGGTTCATGATCCACCCACCGCCAGGTGCGAGCACCATCCCGCCAGTAACGGCAAGCTCTTGCGTCAGATCGACTTCACGTTCCCGAAAGTACTGCTCACCGTGCGTCGCGAAGATTGCAGGAATCGCCATCCCCTCTCGCCGTTCGATCTCTCGATCGAAATCGAGGAACGGCCGGCCGATCCGCTTCGCCACGCGCCGGCCGATCGTCGTCTTCCCTGCCCCGGGCAGCCCGACCAGGATGATGTGCGGCTCATTCGGCCCGGCGGGCGATCCGGCTCCCGACGTGCGCCACGTATCCGTCATAGTTGCGTCTCGTCTCCGCCAGCGAGTCGCCACCGAACTTCTCCAGGAAGGCCTGCGCCACCACGAACGCCACCATCGCCTCGGCAATGACTCCCATCGCGGGGACAGCGGTGACGTCGCTTCGCTCGGCGACGGCCGAGGCCGGCTCACCAGTGGTGAAGTCCACCGTCCCCAGTGGACGCATGAGCGTCGAGATTGGCTTCATACCCACGTGAACCACAATCGGCTCGCCGGTGGTGATCCCGCCCTCCAGCCCGCCGGCCCGGTTGGTGATCCGGTGGACGTTCCCCGTCGCCGACCGCCCCGGCGCGAGCTCGATCTCGTCGTGCACGTTCGACCCAGGCCGCCGCGACCCCTCGAAGCCGAGGCCGAGCTCTACCGCCTTCACGGCGGGGATCGACATGAGCGCCTGCGCCAGCCGCCCATCGAGCTTGCGATCCCACGAGACGTGCGAGCCGAGTCCGACGGGCACGCCGTCACAGACGACCTCGCAGATCCCGCCGAGGGTGTTCCCTTCGCGCTTGGCCGCATCGATGCGCTCGATCATCAGCCGCTCGGCTTCGGGATCGAGCGTGCGAAGCGGCGAGGCATCGGCCACGGCGTTGAGATCCTCCGGGAGCGAATCGGGGACGTTGGCATCGATGCCACCCAGATGGACGACGTGACTGCCGATGCGAATGCCGAACTCGCTGAGGAACCGCCGACAGATCGCCGCAGCAGCCACGCGCGAGGTCGTCTCGCGCGCCGAGGCTCGCTCGAGGATGTCGCGCGCATCGCGCCGATCGTACTTGAGCACGCCCGATAGGTCGGCGTGTCCCGGGCGCGGTCGGGTGACGAGGCGCTTGCGCGGTCCGGGATCGCCTTCGTGCGGCGCGGAGCCCATGATCTCCTGCCAATTCTTCCAGTCGCGATTGTTGATCAGCATCGCGATGGGCGACCCGAGCGTCTCGCCCGCGCGCACGCCGGAGAGAAACTCGATCGCATCCTTCTCGATCTGCATGCGGCGTCCGCGCCCG
>DASVCF010000044.1:0-27800 GCA_036381735.1 Gemmatimonadaceae bacterium
GCCGGTGGAAGGAGCGGCTCGAGGATGGTCCAGAGTTCGTCCGGCACCATCTTCATCACAGCCTCCAGCGATGCTACTGCTGGAATCTATCGCTCACCCGGTTTTGCAACGCACTCTTAGGCGGTGGGTGCTCCCACCGGTTGCCAGGATCTCCGTTCGCGCCATGCCATCGTCACCAGTCCCCACAGCAACCAGAACGTCACCATCAGAAACGGATACAGCAAGGAGTTGACGAAGAATCCCTGCGCCACCCACATGAGCGTTGCACCGACCGTGGCTGCACCGACATCGCGCGCCCACGTCGGCGCATGCTTGTCACGCGCGAGGCGAATGCCGCGCACGACGGCCAACCCCATGATCCACATGTAGAGGATCACACCGACAATACCCGTCAGCGCAGCAATGAATAGCAGGCCACCATCCAGGCCGAAGGACGCGTTATCCGATCGGTAGACACCGAGCACCCGGTCCTGCACGAAGCCCAACGTATCGAAGCCGATACCGGTGATCGGATGCATCACGACGAGCTCGATGTCCTTCGCCCACGACCAGAGCCGGTCCAGTGCTGAAGGATCGGTGATGGTCAGCTTGTTGTAGTCGTGCAGATACGCGATGGCGGCGTTCAGGATGCTGGGCGTGCCGGCGGCCCACGATGCCACGACTGAGACGAACAGGACCGCGAGCCCAACGGCGGCCAACTTGGGAAGCAGTCTGAGCCCTGCGCGAAAGCCGACGGTCCAGAGTACGATGATGCCGCCGATCAGTACGCCACCTACGGAGCCGCGCGATGCCGTCAGAAAGAGCGCGACCAGTAACAGAAGAAACCGGATGCTGAGCGACCCACCACGCCGTACAATCGCGGGCAACATCAGCAGCAGGGCAACCCCAATCAGGTTGCCGGCGAAGTTGGGATCGAGAAACGTCGAGACAAGGCGATGGCCCTGAATATCCCACGTGTGGTACGGGACCGCCTCGGGATATACCATGAACGCGAAGTCGGGCAGGAACGCCGACTGGAAGATGCCGAAAACCGCGAAGGCTAGGATCGCCGTCGTGAGGCGGGATACGATCTGTGGCGCGGCATCATCGCCCGGTACGGTGGTGAGCCAAAGATAGACGCCGAAATAGAACAGCCAGCGGGCTGTGTACATGGAACTGAACGCGATTTGCGAAACGGACAACCCGTAGCGCGATGCGGTCAGAACAATTCCCAGCAAGCTCCATGACGCGAAGAGAGTGACGAACAAGCTCGTCTTCTCGAAGCGAATCGCATTGGGATGGCGGACGACGTACAGCATGAGAAGGAGCCAGAGCAGCCCCACTCCCACGTCCAGTGCGAGGATCGGAGCGTTCTTGAGCTCCGACGAAATCAGCGGGATGCGCCCTAATTGTCCGATGCAGAGCGTTGCGAGAAGGACGACATACGCGCCGCCGCCATTTGCAACTCGATCCGGGGTACTCGCAAGCTCGAGCGTGCCGGCTTCCGACATCACACGATCCTCGCGGCTCTGCTATCCGGGATCCGCAACGCGCTCGCCGCTCAACCGCCGCGATGCGCGGCGGAAACGGCATTCTTCCGCTTCCGTCCGCGAGGACCCGTCCGCCGCATTCGCGCCAGAATCCTGTCGAGATGCTCGAATTCCTTCGCCTGTTCTCTGCGCGCGCGGTCGAAGAATTCGCCCGTGAATGTCGCCACGATTGCGAGTACGCCACCCGCGAGCAGAGCCCCGAGTCCCCAGAGCTTCCGGTTCGGTTTCGAGATCGACTGCGGTGGAACCGCTGAATCGATGGCCGTAATCATCGGCGTACTGTTGACTTCCTCGATCCGCGCTGTCTCGTACTGCTGGCTCAGGGTCAGGTAGACTTGCTGCTGGATGTTTGCCTGTCGCTCGAGCCGCTGGTATTCCGCCTGAAGCGTTGGAGACGTTGCGTATGAGCGGTTCTGTTGAAGCCAGGCGGCAACGGCATCTTCTGCTACTCGGAGCGCTTGCCGCGCATCGCCCAAACGTTGCTCGATGAAGAGTCGACGTTGTCGAGCCGTTGATTGACGCCGCTCGAGGTTGAATACGTCCACGTCATGTATCAGCCGATTCGCGACAGCCGACGCGACAACTGGATCGCTCGCATCGACCGAGAGCGTGATAATGTTTGTCTGGTTATCGACATCGGCGGTGATGTGCTTCCTCAGCACGCGTACCCCGGCATCGAGTTGTTTCGCTGGTGTGCGCCCGCGCGCATTCAGGAAGTGCAGCAGGACGACACTATCGGTCCCCGGCGCCTCTCGTCGCCCAAGCGGGAATTTGTCGTTGAGGATGCCTTCGAGCAGCTCGCGACTTTGCACGATCTGGGCATAAAAGCGCGGAGACTGATTTGCCTCCGGTCCGATGGAGATACCGAGTTGGCCCGCAAGGCCGGCGAGATCGCCGAGCTTGCCGGTCGCGCTCTGCCCCTCCGGGACGAAGGACGCCGACGCGGTATAGGTAGGGGTAACGAGGAAAGACGCCGCCAGCGCGAGTACGAGGAGGGCAATCGGCAGACCGATAAGGAGTCGCCAATGGCGCAAAAAAATGTCGAGGAGTTCGAGCAGGCTCACGCCGTCCTGCTCCACATTCCTGTTGCGCACTGGCGAAGTTACAACTGGCGCGGGGGTCGGTCGGAACTCCGATGCTCCTGCGCCGTCGGACGCCATGTCATTCGTCGATTCCGTTCCCACGCTGGCCTCTACTCGCCCGATACGAGGTCCGTCAAGAGAGCAATCGATTGCTCGCTACGCCCTGCCGGTGCCCATTGCTTCCGTTGGACCCCTCACTGTGCGGATCCGCATGGTATGCTTGATGCCCGAACGCGTCTCGGATCAGAGAGCATTTCGTGGCCACCACGCCGATCCTCATCTCTGCAGATGCGCTCCATTGGTCGCAAGTGGCGAGCACCCGCCGCTTCTTATATTGCGCAGTCGCCATGCATTACGAATTGGAAAAAGGTAGCGGGCGGACGACACGCGGGCAATCGCGCGCCGCAGCCCACCTGTACATGGAGATGCGACCTATGCCTCATTACAGACGTGCGCAATGCCACCGTACGTGCATCGCCAATTCTCGGTACGCTCTCCCTCTCCGTCGCTCGTTGTGACCGCGCCACAGCGAATCGCCATCGATGTTCGGATGCTGACGTCATCCGGCATCGGCACGTACCTGCAGAATCTCCTCCCGCGGGTCATTCACTCCAGGCCGCAGCACCGCTTCCATCTCCTCGGCGATCCTCTCGTCCTCGACCAAATGGCTTGGTCGCACAACGATTACACGTCCGTCAGCCGCTGCACCGCCCCCATCTACTCGATCGCGGAACAGGTGCAGCTCGCGCGTGTGACGCCGCGCGAGACGGACCTCTTCTGGGCACCGCACTACAACATCCCGCTCCGCGCTCCGGGCCGGCTCATGGTGACGGTCCACGATCTCTCCCACGTGGCAACGCCGGAGTTCGTACGCGGCGCGCACCGGCGCCTCTATGCCCGGTTCATGTTCGCGGCGCTTCGACGCCGAGCAGGCGCCATCATCGCAGACTCCCATTTCACCGCCGCCGAATTCACACGCCTCGTCGGTACCATCGAGCCCGCGCCCTGCCCCATCCACCTCGGCATCAGCGACTCCTGGTTCCGCGTCCGTCCGACCTGCCGCCCGCATCCCGCGCCCTATCTGCTCTTTGTCGGCAACGTCAAGCCGCATAAGAACCTCGTGACGTTGCTTCAGGCGTTCGACACGATCACGCACACCATTCCGCACGATCTCGTCATCGTCGGAAAGCGCGAGGGGTTCATCACGGGCGATCGCGCCGCCATCACCTGGGCCGAACGACTCGGCGAGCGCGTCCGCTTCACGGGCGCGATCCCGATCGAACAGCTCGAGCAATTCATGGTATTCGCCGACGCCCTGGTGCTGCCGTCGCTGTACGAGGGATTCGGTCTTCCGCCGCTCGAGGCCATGGCGTGCGGCTGCCCCACGATCGTCTCCACGGCCGCCTCGCTCCCCGAAGTGTGCGGTGATGCCGCGCTCTACATCGATCCGCGCAACCCGCACGACATCGCCGCCAAGATCGTTCAGCTTCTCGACGACGACGAGCTCCGGGCCGAGCTCAGGCGAAAAGGGACGACTCGCGCCGCGTCGTTCTCCTGGGACCGGTGCGCGGAGCAGACGCTCGTCGTGATGGACAAACTGCTCGCGAGCTGAACGCCGCGATTCGCTCACGCGCTACGCGAGTACTACGGCCTCGTGCTGCGGCTGCGTGTCGAACGCCGTCTCGATCGATCGCACCAGCCCCGCGCGGAAGTTCTCTGGTGCGAACCGCTCCGCATTCGCCCGCAGCTGCGCCGCATCCCACGAGCGATCGAGTGCTCGCCCGATCGCATCGGTGAGCGAATCCACCGTCTGCTGCGCAAACAGCTCCGCCGTCACACCCTCGCGCATCGTTTCGAGCAATCCACCGCGGCCGAATCCCACGACCGGTGCGCCGTGCGCGTTGGCTTCCACCGGCGCGATGCCGAAGTCTTCATCCGCACAGAACACGAACGCGGCGCACGTCGAGTAGAGCCTCGCCGCCTCCGCTTCGGACACGGCGCCAACGAACTCCGTATGCGGGCCAGCCAGCGCCTCCAGGCGCGCACGATCCGGCCCATCACCGGCGACGACCAGCCGCACGCCGAGTCGCTCCGCGGCCTGCACGACGAGGTCGACACGCTTGTACGGGACCAAGCGACCGAGCGAGAGGATGAAGTGCTCTCGTTGATGGATCGGCCCATCCAACGGCTTCGCCGTCACTGGCGGGTAGACCACATCCGCACGTCTGCCATAGCACCGCTGCACGCGATCAGCGATGTACTGTGAGATCGCGATGAAGTGGTCGACTCCTCGTGCGGACCACCGGTCCACGCGGCGAAGGCCGCCCAGCGCACCAACGAGCGCGAGACGCTGCATGCCGCGCGCATCCTGGCGGTACGTCGCGCTCAGGTCCCAGAGATATCGAGGTGGGGAGTAGCAGTAGCAAACGTGTACGGCGTGCGGGGCGCGCCGCACCATCTTCGCGAACGCGTGCGAGCTGGAGATGATGAGATCGTACTTCCGTGTGTCGAGCGACGCGAACGCCAGCCCCTCGAGCGGCAGGAACCAGCGGTGGTGCGTCCGTGCGCCCGGCAGCCGAGCGAGCCATGTCTCTTTCGCTCGGCGTGTCACGGCATTGTACCGGCGCATGGAGGGCGCGACCACACCCGCGACGAGATCCGCATCCGGGAAGATCCGGAGCATCTCTTCCACACACCGCTCGGATCCCGCCCACGAGACCAACCAGTCGTGGGCGATGAGCACACGCAGACCGCGGAGGTCGGGAGCGGCGCGCTGATCGTCTCTGCGCATCATCCGATCGGGCATGTGCGGGGTTCGCGTGCTCAACTGCGGAAAATCTTCTGGCGACGCATCAGCGTTGCCGACGATCACGGTGTGCGAGCGAATGACTAATGCGCTCCCCGTTGATGCAGCACCGCGGGAATGGTGCGGAGGAGAATCCCGAGATCGCGCAGCAAATTCCACCGCTCCACATACTCCAGCTCCACCGTCGCCCGTTCGGGATACTGCAGATTGCTCCGTCCGCTCACCTGCCACGCGCCGGTGATTCCCGGCTTGAGGCAGAGCAGCAACGGGGCCTCGCCGTTGTAGTGGTGAATCTCGTCGGGGATGATCGGCCGCGGACCCACCAGCGACATCTCGCCCCTGAGCACGTTCCACAGCTGCGGCAACTCGTCCAGACTCGTCCGGCGCAGAAAGCGGCCGACTCTGGTGATCCGTGTATCCATCGTCGCCGGCAGCTTGTAGTCGTTCTCCAGATACCGCTGGTACAACGCCTCGTCCGCCTGCAGCCGCTCTTCAGCATCCGCGTACATCGAGCGGAACTTGTAGCATGAGAACATGCGGCCGTGCCGTCCGAGACGCTGCTGCCGGAAGATGGGCGAGCCGACGCTCTCCAGGCGAATCACGAGTGCGACGAGCGCCATGAATGGCGAGAGAATCAGCAGCCCGAGTGCGGAGACCACGATGTCGAGCAGCCGCTTCAGAAAGAGATGCTGACCGCGAAGTGCCACCGTGCGCAGCTCGAGAAACGGCTGGCCGCGACGCCAGATCAGCGAGGGTTGGACTCCCGACAGCTCGAGCCGCCGTGCGGTCGCCAGCACCTGACACTCCGCGGTCGTCGCCGCCCGAAGCGCGCGCATCACCGTCCGGTCGTCATCGAAACCGCAGAGGATCACGGTGTCGATGTGGTACTCGTTCAGGACGCGCTCGAGATCGTCGATCGTGCCGAGTGCGCCGCGCGCGGGCGATGAGTTGACGTCCACGTAGCCCACCACATCGAACCCGCTCCGCTCGGTGAGCGCCCGCCGTCCCCGCATGTCGATGCATTCGCCCGCGTGTCCGACGAGCACCGCCCGAGCCACCGCGCCCGCATGCGGATGCGGCGCGGCGCGACTCACCACGAAGTCCAGCATCAACCGCGCGAGCACGAGAATGGTGCACGCCGGCACGACGGTGAGCACGTACCGGCTCGCGGTCAGCAGCAGCGATCCGTTCCAGAGCGCGGCCCACAGCGGGAGCGCCGTGGCGAGCGCGCACGCCGTGAACAGACGTACGGGATCTCGGCGACGATCACCGGGGCCGTAGGTCCCCGTCACGAGCAGGCTCAGGATGAGCGCCACCGCGAATTGCCACCCGCCGAGGTAGCCCTCCGCGAACAGCCATCGAACGAACGTTGCGGCGCCATCGCCGAGGACGGCCGATTCACGCAGCAGCCGGAGCGTCGTGCGAAGGAGGAGAAACGCCCCGACATCCACGACGAGCAGCGTGCAGACACGCAGACACGCACGCCAGACATGCCGTCGGAGGTTGAGCACGGCGCGAGCGTGAGGCTCGATCGGTGGCTTCGCGCCGTGCCCCAGCGATTGCGCAACCGCAAACGAGCCAACTCGAGCGCGTTGCGCGTGGTGCGTGGCGATGGGCCTGGTGCGCCCGGTGTTATCGGATCCTATGCTCACAGAGAGGTTCCAGAATGCCTCGGAGTGTTCCTCAGGAAGAAATCGTGCCGCACCCGTTTGCGGTGAACAGCGCGTGCTTCATGCCAGTGCTGCCGACGTGCAGTACGCCGCGTCACGATCTGGATGACGCAGTGGTAGGTGCGTCACGAGTAATGGCTGAGGCTGATCCAGACCCGAAGAGACCGGCACATCGAGCCTCTGGTACTGAACGACGGTCCGCCATCCATCCCATCCTCCTCACCCCCATCCCCCTCATCACTGCACACCTCACACCTAGACCCCACCACTCGATGCAGCCGTCACATCCCGAGGCGCTTCATGCGCTCGCAACCGTCGCCACACTGCGACTGATGTGCCAGCGCGTCGGAGAACTGACAGCGGCCCGCATCGGCCCCGTTCCGCCATGGCATATTCGGGACCGCCGGGCACGCAAAAGGGACCGGGTGCGATTCGCCCCCGGTCGCGCGAAGATTATAGGATCGTAATGCTACCATTTGCGCCGTCGGCATAAGCCGATGGCGCCGGTGCTCCCGTCAGCTACGCCGTCGGTGCCGGCGCGCCCTCACCCTCGCTCATGATTTGCCGCAGATGAAAATGATGCGGCCCCAACTTCCCCCCGTAGTTCCCCGCAGTGATCCGCTGCACACCCGCCACAGACGCCGCATCGATCCCTGCCCGCATCGCTCGCGCAATGGACTCCGCATCCAACCCATCGAGCACGATCTCCAGCACCGCGTTCACGCCGTCCGGCAGCGCGCTCTCCGTCACCGCCCGCAGCGTCGGACTGAAGGCGTCGTTCGTCGTCGCGATCAGCCCCTTGTAGCGACGCGAGCCCACCTTGCTCCCGCTGCGGACGATGCCTCCCGGAAACGGAAGAATCACGCCAGCCATGCCCCGTATGGCGTCCACTGCTCGCTCCGCCGCCTCGAGGGCCACGTCGCCGCGCTCGGCCAGAATCAGGAAATTTCCGCCGCCCACACCTTTCTGCATCCCGAACATCTCCTGCACCAGGAACTCCCCCTCCATCACCGGGATGCGCCAGAAGCGCTGTCCCGCGATGACCTTCGACGCCTGGAAGCCATCGCCGAACACGCGGAGCGCCTTCCCCACACCCAGGCGATCCGGCGCATCGGGCAGCCCATCGAAGCACGCTGTCGTCACGCAGGTGAGCACCGTCTGCCCGACGCGCTCGATGAGTCGCTTGGCGAGACTGTCCGCATCCAGCGTGAAGAGCAGAACGCTCACCCCCGGACGGCCGTCGGGCGTTTCCTCGGGTGTGAGCTCGCGTTCGATCCCCGCCTCGACCTTGCATCCGATCACCGAGGTCGCGAAGCCCGTCATCTCGAGCGCGGCGGTGTGCGCCCACGCGGCATTCTTCGCCGTGATGACGACGCGCGCGCACCGCATCGTGAACGCCTCGGCGAACGTGTCCTCGATCATCACGCCACGGATGTTCACGTCTCGCGCTCCGCGTCGATGTCGCCGCGCGCGGACACTGAGTAGTTCTCGAATGACACGGTCGCGTAGCGCGCGAAGTAGCGCTCGAGGTCGCGCTCCACCGCGTCGTCGTACTCGGGACGCACGCTCAAGCGCCGCCCCTCGGGCGCGCGACGCAGCTGGCCCTCCTCCACCACCAGCGTACCGCCCTTGAGTACGTAGCGCGGCGTCGCGAACATGGTCGCGAGGTCGGCGTGCCGCGCGTAGATCGTGATGTCGGCGTCCGCGCCCACGCCCAGGTGCCCCTTGGTCGTGAGTCCGAGCAAACGCGCCGGTCCCGCGCGCGTGATGATCGCGATCTCGTTCAGCGTGTACTCGCGCGCGAGTCCGTCGGCCAGCGCGCTCCCTGCGAGCATCGCGGGATTCACCTGCTTGAGCAGCTCGTCGCGCACGCTCCGATCCATGAGCAGCTGGATGAGCCGCGGATACGACATGAACGAGCCACCATTGGGATGATCGGTCGAGAGCACGAGGCGCCACGGATCCTCGGACAACAGAAAGAGCTCGAGCCCGATCACCCACTGCAGCGCGGAGACGGCAGCCTTCTCCCGGTAGCTGTACGGCACCACGCCGCACCCCGTCTCCAGCTCGATGTCCGTGTTCACCCACTTCCGCCCGGTGCTCGCGTAGAGCAGATACTCGACCGCCGCGTCCGCGGTCACGGTGGTCGCCGGGCCGAACATCACCTGCCCCACATCGCCGCTCAGCTCGGGGTGCGCGTTGAGGTACGCGACCACCTCCTGCGCTCCGGAGCTCCATTGGCCGCCGCGCGTGCCGCTGTAGCTGTGGAACTGCAGATGCGTGAAGTGCGCGCGCCGCCCGCTCACCGTGCGCATGCTCTCGAGCGTCGTCGTCACGTTCCCCGGGAGCCCGAGATGGTTGCAGTGGATGTGCACCGGGTGCGGGAGCGCGAGCTCGTTGCCGATGCCGGTGAGCAGCTCGAGGATCGCGCGCGGGGTGACGCGCGCATCACCCACCGGCGCATCGAGCCCCGCCACTTCGCGCACGCCCTCCTTCCACGCTGCCACGCCGCCGGGGTTCACGATCTTGATCGCGTAGCCCTTCGCCGCGCGCAGCAGCCACGCCGCATAGTCGCGCGCACGTGCGTGCTCGCCGGCCGCCATCTGCCGGAACAGGTATTCATCGTTCCCCATCAGGATGAAGCACCCCGAGTCGACGATCGGGGTGTCGTCGAGCTCGGCGTGCGTCTCGCGCGCGGTGATCGGCGCCACGGCGGCCTCGAAGATCGTCGTGTAGCCGAGCCCCGCGTAGCGATAGCCGGTGCTGAACGTACTGGGGACGGTGCCGCCGGTGCCGGAGCGCGGGATCGCATCGCCCTCGCGCAGCGGCGGTGCATGCACCGGATCGGCGGAATGCTCCTCGGGTAGCAGACGGCGCGCACTGTTCACACTCGTCGCCGCGACGTGCGTGTGCATGTCGATCCCGCCGGGCATGACGACCATGCCGCGCGCATCGAGGCGCGGCGCATCGTCGGGGAGCGACGCGACGATGCGACCGTTCTCGATGCACACATCGCGCACCTCGCCATCGATGCCGTTCGCGGGGTCGTACACCGTGCCGCCCGCGATACGCAATCTCGTGGCGTCCGTCATGTGGCGGGCTCCATCGCGCCGGGTGTACGCTCGTCGTGCACCGGGCGTGTCGTCGCACCGGCCGCGCTCGCGGACACCATCAGCAAACGCGCGAGGGCGTTCACCGTGGCGAGGGTGTCGATCGGTCCGATGAGCGAGGGGCGAAGCGGGAGCGGCACCTCATCCATGCGTGTGGCCATTCCGCCTTCGTGAATGCCGGCCACGCCCGTGTCGATGGCGATGCGCGCGCCGAAGGCGCTCTCGCTCGCCCGCGGCCCGATCACCACACATGGAACACGCGCGAGTGCCGCGGTCAACTCCGATGGAACGGTCGCGGGATTGCCGAGCACGAGCGCGACGCCGAGGTCGCCGCGCTCCAGAAGGACACCCGCGCCATCGTCGGGCCGGTAGCGCGGCACGCCACGGGCGAAGTCCACCGCGAGCGGAAACCCCGTCTGCCAGGTGAGCACCGCATCGGCGCCCGAGCGATTGTTCCCGGCGCGCAGTGTGCTCAACGCGCACCGTGTGGGGCCGTTGAGCGCCTGCGTGAGCGTGACGAGCGCCTCGGCACGCCCGGGCGCTCGCGCCGGCGCCGGCTCGCCGTCGGCGACGACCGCGAGATACCGCGCCGCGATCATGTGTCGCACGAGCTCGCGCGCGCGCGATGCGAGATCGGTGGGCGATGCCCCTTCGACGGGGCGCCCGAGGATCGCCGCGCGCATCAGCGTGAGCGCGGGAATCTCCTCGTCATCCGCGAAGTGCACACGCTCGTCGGCGTCAGGGAGCGCGCGCGTATCGCCGATGTCGACGGCGATCACGAGCCGATCGCTCCGTCCACCCGGCACGTAGATCCCCTCGGGATCGAGCGCGTAGCGCGTCGTGTAGCGCGGATAGCGCTGCGTCGGATCCACGCCCCAGAACACGAGGACGTTGGCGCGGTTCCGGATCTCGCCGAGTGTGGCCGAGGCGCGCCCGCGTCGCTGCGCGGCGAGGATGCTGGGGAGCGCGGTCGCGGTGGTGAGCGTATCGAGCAGGGCGCGGAGCCGATCGGCGATCGCGACCCCCGCGCGCTGCACCTCGCACGACACATCGCCCGCGAGGTAGACGAGCGGCCGCGCGCCGCTCGCGAGCAGCTCCGCGGCATCGGCGATCGCACGATCGACATCGACGTCGCGCCCCTCGGAGATCACGCGCGCCGGTACTCGGCCGTCGCCGAACCACGTCACGCCAAGGGGGCAGGCGCGCTGTGCCTCGGCAATCCGGCCATCGCGCACGACGACCGTGATGTCGTCGCAGGCGCAGCCACACCCCAGGCAGGTGGCGTGCTCCACCGTCCGCGTCCCCCTCCCCGCATCCGTCACGCGCTCCTCCGCCGCCAGCCGTCCAACTCCTCGTACACCCGTCCCGCCCGCCGCACGAGCGCCGCATGACATGCCTCGGCGCTCGGCCCGCGCGCGAAGATCGTGCACACCGGCCGCCCGCGCGCGATGCGTTCGCCCGCATGCGGCACATCGCGCACGTCGTCATCCTCGAGCCAGTGCCGCGTGTCTCCGATGACGACCCGCCGCCGCGCGTAGACGATGGCCTTCCCGATCGCGCCGTGCCCGCGCCGCGCCTGCGCGAGATCGAACGCGAGCGGCGTCGATCGCGCGCAGGCGCTCACGTGCAGACCGAACACCGACAGCTCGTACGCACGCTCCGCCAACTCCATCGCCGCCGTGTAGCGCGGATTGATCTCGACAAGATAGGGCACGCCGTTCCGCGCGACAAAGTCGATACCGTTGACGCCGACGAGCCCGAATTCCTCGACCGCCATCTGCGCCATCGCCCCGCACTGCTCGACGACGCGCGTATCGTTCGTCCAGGCAGAGTCCTCGGCGGCCGCGAGAATGTTGCCGCAGTACATGAACCCCGACGCGCCGAACGCCGCATCGCCGATGAGCTGCCGCGTCAGCGCGAACGGCACGGCGCGCACTCCATCGGTCGCGAAGACGATCGACCCAGGAATCCCATCGATGCGCTCCTGCAGCACGGCATGTGCCGCGACCGGCGTCCCCCGTCGCCACGGTGTGATGCCATGCCCGCCGCCGGAGGCGAGTGGTTTGAGGAGCCAGGTGCGGGATGCGGGATGCGGGATGCGGGATGCGGGAACGGCTCGTGGAGCGGAAGCCCTTTCCTCTGAGGCAGGTCCGCATCCCGCCTCCCGCATCCCGCACCCCGCCTCCCGCATCCCGCCCTCCGAGCCCCGCACCTCCGGCACCCTCACCCCCCGCGCCCGCAACGCGCGCGCGACCTCGAGCGGATTCCGGACACGCGCGAGCACCGCCGGCGGGTTGCCGAGCAATTGCCGCCCCTCGGCCACGCGTGCCACCAGACGCGGGAAGTTCTCGAAGTTGGCGACGTACGCCACCGCGTCGCAGTCGATCGTGCCCGCCGCGCGCGCGGCGTTCCGCGCGCCGTACGCGACGCCCATATCGCGCGGCAGCGCGATCACGCGCGCGACGCGGAGCTGATCGCGATCGCCGAATCCATCGACCGCCGTCACCGCGAACCCCGCGCGCGCCGCCGACTCCGCGATGGCGCGCGTCGAAACGCCGACGAGGAGCACGCGCGTCACAGCCCCAGCCTCCGCCTCGCCGCCGCCTCCGAGATCACGTACAGATGGTCGAGCAACGTACCCTGCGCATCCGCGAGCGCCATCGCCTGGACGAGCTCCACATGCGCGCCGCGCATGAGCCCATCGGCAATGAGCGCGGCGCCCTGCGCGCCTTCCTTCGCGTTCCGCGCGAAGCCGTGGAGCACGCGCACCGGCGCGCGGCCGGACAGCCGGCGCGCCATCTCTCGCACGACGGCATCGACGTGCGCCATCCGCCCCGAGAGCACGATCTCGTACGGCGCAGGAACAGCGACCATGAGCATTGCCACCGCTTTCTCCACGCCTTCGACGTACGCGTCCCACGCGATACGCTCGCGTGTCGTGCGCGGCGCGGCGAACGCCTCCGGCGTCGTGTCGGCATCACCGCGCACGGTGCTCGCGCCGCCGCTGAAGAGCATCGCCTTGGGCACCGCGCCGGCGAGGAAGGCGACTTCGCCATCGAGCGCACCCGGCGCGCGCATGCCCATCGGGCCCGAGCTGCCGCCCACGCCATCGACGATGCGCCCCGCATCGACGGCGAGCGCCGCGGTGAATGCTCCGCCCAGCTCCACGTGGATGAGTGAGACATCGGACACCGCGCATGCACGTCGTGCCGCCTGTTCGCTGATGGCGAGCGCCGTCGCGCACACCTTGTCCGCCGTCCCCATGTCGATCCGGTTCACCTTGCGGTACGCGGGCACGGTTGGGAGATGGATGACGCCGGGCGTGAACACCACCGGCAGCGACGACCTCACGAGCGCCCGCGCGAGTGCGCGCAGCCCGCCGATCCCGCCCGGCTCGCCACGCGCCGCGAGGAACGCGAGGCGGAACATCTCCTCCGTCACCTCGTGTGCGGCGATGAGTGGGAGCCCGTACCCCGACGGCCCCGCGATCAGATCGACGGGCCCTGCCCGTTCCAGCAGGTCGACGAACGCCGCCGGATCGGCGAGCGCACCGGCCGTGGGGAAGGTACGATCGAGCACGAGCCGGCCATCATCCAGCCCGCACAGATCGATGCTGACCGTACCGGGATCGATGCCGATGACGCGGGGCATGGAGCGTCGTGGGTTATGAGTTGTGGGTTTTGAGCGGTTCCACGCTCGGATCAGAACCCGCGCGCATTCTGGGCGCCGGAACCCGCATCACTCATGACCCACCACTCATGACTCACAACCCGTTCGCTACCTCGAAGATCGTCTCCGCATCCAGCACGAGATCGTTGCGCTCGAAGAGGCGGGCGATGCACGCCTTGTGCACTTTCATCTTGAAACCGCCGACCCCGAGTGCGCCGAACACCTTCACGCCGTCGCGCTCGACGTCGTTGTCGGTGGCTTCGATCCCTTCGATCCCGAGCGGCGGGACGGCATTGAGATCCGCCGCGGCCTCGAGTTCCTTGCGCCCCGCCCACGCATCCCGCGGCACGAGCTGTACGCCGGCAGGGCCCGCGTTGAGGAGCACCTGCGGCCGCGCCTTGTCGAGCACGGCGGCCGCCTCCGATGCGTTGTGCATGAGCACGCACCTGACCTTGCCGCCGAAGCGCTCCTGCACGCCCTGCGCGGCGTGGTTCCCTTCCTCGCTGTTGCGCGAGGTGATCGTGACGTCCGCGCCGGACTGTGCGAGCAATCCCGCCGCGCGGCGTCCCACCGGTCCGGTCCCCGCCGTCACCACCACGCGCTTGCCGCGAATCTCACCCACCGCTTGCATGAGCTTCACGACCGCGGCCGCTGCAGTGGTGTTCGAGCCGTTCGAGTCGAGCATGACGGACACGCGGAACGGTCCGAAAAACGCGCGCTCGGCGGCCACGAGAAGCTGACCGCCGAGTCCGATGTCCGTGCCGCCGATGAAGACGGCCGTGTTGTGGAGATCCTTGGGGCCGCGCGTGAAGATGCAGCCGTGGATCAGATCGCGGACATCACCCTCGCCGACCCCGCCATAACTGAGGATGTTGTCGACACCGCTGTCGTACGCGACCACCTGGTCGAATACGCTCGGCAGTCGGGAGCTGTCGAGTTGGAGAAGGAGTTTTTTCATCGGGGTCCGAGTGCCGAAGCGGACATGGCTCTGAGCTCTGAGCTGTGAGCTTTGGGCGATGAGCTGGTTGTGAGCACGGACACCGAAAACGCTTCTGGCTCACGGCCCCACTCACAACCCACGACCCACAGCTCACAGCTCACAGTTCGAAGCTCCCTTCACTCAGTCGACACCGCCCGCGAACGGATGCTTCGCGGTCTTCTCGCCGGCGAGCACGTCATCGATCTTCGGCTGCCCCTTGAGCGCGCGCGCGATCGATTCCTTGGTCGCGCGGTAGTTGTAGTCGAAGATCTTCTTGTCGTCCGCCGCCTCCCAGTGGATGAACACGCCCACCAGGATGCAGAGATCTTCCACTCGGTCCTTCGGGATCACGCCGGAGGAGACGGAATCCACGACCGCGCGCGCCACGGCAGCTTGTGCGGGGCCGAACATCTGTACGGCCTGCTTCGCGCCCTTGATCGTCACCTTGTTGAAGAGGATCGTATCGGGCTTCGCCGGAAGATTCGGCGTCACCACCGCGAGCAGCGTCGAGTGCCCCTCACGCTGCTTGCTCAACGCATCGACGAACGCATGTCCCGCGGGACCCGACTTCGAGCCGATGATGAGATCGATGTGCGCGACCTCGTTCCCCTCGCCAACCAGCGACTCGCCAATCATGAAGTCTGCTGCCATGGTAACCCCCTCCGTACCGATGTGGATTTGCGACACACACGCGACTGCGTGGAATGCTTTGTGACGGAGCAGCCTGGGGTGAGCCCCACCCAAGCGGTCGCGACGTCGCGTAGCCCGTCCGGAGTACCAAGGGCGTGAACATGTGCGTTCCCGAAATAGGTGTCAAGGCAATAAAAGGATGCGCACCGCGATGGTAATGGGGTTCCTCTGATTCCCGAACCCGCACAATATTCGGCCATGCGCATTCCCATCGACTCCTACCGGTTGCCCAACGGACTCCTGGTGACCCTCTCGGAGGACCACACCGCTCCCATTGTCGCGGTGAACCTCTGGTACCACGTGGGGTCGGGCAACGAGCGCCCGGGACGCACCGGCTTCGCGCACCTGTTCGAGCACATGCTCTTCCAGGGCTCGGAGCACGTTGCGGCCAACGAGCACTTCGAGCTCATCCAACGCGCCGGAGGGACGCTGAATGGGTCCACGTGGTTGGATCGAACGAACTACTTCGAAACCGTTCCATCCAACCAGCTCGCCATCGCTCTCTGGCTCGAGGCCGACCGCATGGGGTACCTGCTCCCCGCGATGACGCAGCAGAAATTGGACCTACAGCGCGATGTCGTGAAGAATGAACGACGGTGGAGCGTGGACAACCAGCCGTACGGCACCTGGTGGGAGCGACTGCCCGCGCTCACCTATCCGCCGGCGCACCCGTTCCATCATTCGCTCATCGGGTCCATGGAAGACCTGAGCGAGGCGAGCCTCATCGACGTCGAAGGGTTCTTCGCCACCTACTACACGCCGGACAACGCCGTGCTCTCGATCGCCGGCGACTTCGATCCGGCCGAGGTGCGCGCGCTGGTCGATCGCTTCTTCGGACCGATCCCCCGGGGACTGGGACGCCCGCCGCTCGCCCCGGTCGAGCTTCCGACAACCTTCGGCACATGGCTGCGCGAGGTCGTCCCCGACAACGTCGCGTTGCCGCGCCTCTTCCTCGCCTTCCGCTCGCCGCCGTTCGGAAGCGACGAGTACTACGCGGCGAGCGTCCTGGGCGCGATCCTGGGCATGGGGAAGGCGAGCCGGCTGCAGCGCGTCCTCGTGCGCGAGCGCGAGGTGGCCTCCGAGGCCAACGCCTTCACCTTCGATCTGTCCAAGGGCGCGGATCTCCTCATCGCCGATGTCATCGCTCGCCCCGAGATCTCGGCCAACGTCCTGGAGCGCGAGGTCGCGCGCGAGATCGACGTCGTGCAGCACGAAGGCGTGAGTCCCGAAGAGGTCGAGCGCGCCGTCGCGCTCATCGAGACGCACTTCGTCGCCTCCATGCAGTCGGTTGGCGAGCGCGCCGACAAGCTCTCGATGTTCGCCACCTACTTTGGCGACCCCGCGCTCGTGAACGCGCAGCCCGCTCGCTACCGCGCCGTCACCGCCGAGCAGGTGAACGCCGTCGCGCGCGAGCGCCTGGGGCCGGACAATCGGGCGACGCTGCTGTACGTGCCGCAGGAAAACGCGGGACGCGAAACGGCACGGGATGCGGGAAGCGGGATGCGGGATGCGGAAGCCGAGACGGAAGCCATCGTGGCCAGCGACAGATCCAGCGAGGGCTACCATGAGTGATGAAGCCAGCGCCGTGTCCGCATCCCGCATCCCGCATCCCGCGTCCCGCCCCTCGCCCGCTCCCCCGCGCGAGTATCACTTCCCCACCTTCGAGCGGCTCACGCTCCGGAACGGGCTTGCCCTCATCATCGCCCCCGTGCGGGTGCTGCCGGTGGTGACGGTGACGATGGTCGGACCGTGCGGCGCGTCGAGCGAGCCCGAGGGGCACGAGGGCGTGGCGAACCTCACGGCACGCGCGCTCCTCGAAGGCTCCGCGCGCTCGAGCGGCGAGGAGCTCACCGAGCGTATCGAGCGGCTCGGCGCCGCCATTGAGGCCGGCGCGGATTGGGATTCGTGCGTCGTCACGATGACCGTCTTGAGCGATCGCCTCGCGCCGGCGTTCGATCTCTTCGCCGAGGTGCTGCTCGAGCCCGTGTTCCCGGAGCGCGAGGTCGAGCGGCTGCGCGCCGAGCGGCTGGCCGAGCTGCTTCAGCTCCGCACCGAGCCGCGCGGGCTTGCTGATGAGATGTTCTCGCGATTCCTCTACGCGCCGGACTCGCGCTACGCGTACCCCGAGGATGGAGGCGCGAACACGGTCGCGTCGCTCACACGAACGGACCTCGAGGCGTTCTACCGCGCACGCTACCGGCCGGGCGGGATGACGCTCATCGTCGCCGGCGATGTGAGCACGGACGACGCGGTCGCCCTCGCCGAGCGGGCCTTCGGCTCGTGGGACGGGCGCGCGCCGTCCACACCGGTCGTGCAGGATCGCCCGGCCCGGCTCGCGCGCGCCACGCACCTCGTGGAGAAGGCCGAGGCGCCGCAGTCGGAGCTCCGGATCGGGCAGGTGGGGCTGCCCCGCACCACGCCCGAGTACTTCCCGGTGCTCGTCATGAACGGGTTGCTCGGCGGGCTCTTCTCGTCGCGCATCAATCTCAACCTGCGCGAGGTGCACGGCTACACGTACGGCGCGCACTCGGCGTTCGACTGGCGCCGCGGCGCGGGACCGTTCGTGGTCGCGAGCGCGGTGAAGAGCGACGTCACCGCCGCCGCCGCGCGCGAGGTGCTGCACGAGATCGATCGCATGCGCACCGAGCCGGTGACGGAGGAAGAGATCTCGCTCGCCACCAGCTATCTGGCCGGCGTCTTTCCCATTCGCTACGAGACCACCGACGCGATCGCGCGCGCGCTCGCCTCGCTCGTCGTCTACACGCTCCCCGACGACTACTTCGATACGTATCGCGATCGCGTGCGCGCCGTCACCCGCACCGATGTGCTCGAGGCCGCCCAGCGGCATCTGCACCCCGATGTCCTCCAACTCGTCGTCGTCGGTGACCCGCGGGTGGTCGCGGGTCAGCTGGAGGAGCTTCGCTTCGGTCCGCTCGAGGTGTACGACGCGGAAGGCAACGTACTCACGTGACGAAACCCGTAACCGAACCCGGCACCATCGAGAGCACGCGCGTCTATACGGGACGCGTCGTCAACCTCGACGTGGACGAAGTGCGCTTCCCCAACGGGCACGTGGGGAAGCTCGAGATGATCCGCCACTCGGGCGCGAGCGCGGTCGTCCCCTTCCTCACCGATCCGCGCGGCGACGATCCGCAGATCCTGCTCATCCGCCAGTACCGCTACGCCGCCGACGGCTTTCTCTACGAGATCCCCGCCGGCCGGCTCGAGCCCGGCGAAGATCCCGCGCACTGCGCGCGGCGCGAGCTGCAGGAGGAAACCGGATGCTCGGCGGCGCACATCGAGCACCTGTTCACGATGTTCACGACGCCCGGCTTCACCGACGAGAAGATCCATCTCTTCATGGCATCGGGGCTCACGGCCGGCGAGACGCAGCTCGAGGCCGATGAGATCGCCGAGGTGCAGACCTTCCCGCTCTCCAAAGCGCTGGAGATGATCCAGCGTAACGAGATCACCGACTGCAAAACCGCGCTCGCGATTCTGTACGTCGCCGGGTTCATCCTGGGGCGGTGAGCTGATGAAGACGCCGCCGGCTCGCCGCGGCCCCGCGCTCAGTGGGACGGTTCGCGTCGCGACGATCGGGTACGGCGTCGTTGCGCTCGTTTTCGGACTCGTCGTCGGTGTCGCGCAGCTCTCGTTCGCGCTGCACGGCTGCCGCACCTGCTGGATCGCGCTCCCGTTCATGCTCGCCGTCGGCGCCGTGGGCGCCGCATGCATTCGCGTAGGGTTGCGGCGCTAGTCGTCCATCCGCCGTTCGGAACACTTGCGCCGTCCCGGCGATACAAGAACGATGTCGGCCGTCGCGCTGCCCGTCGCGCCGCTCGTTGCGCCCGCTCACCCGATGATCGATGCCGCAGACTCGCACGACAACCCAGAAGATCATCGCCGTCGGGCTCATCGTCGCGCTCTGCGGTGCGTGCGCCGCGCATCACACGCCACTCGCGACCGGGGTCTCGCCCACATCGCGCTCGGCGGCATGCACGCTCGTCCCCGCATCGGCGCATCTCCTCGATACCATCACCATCGCGCTCACGCACGGCGTCGATCCCTCGCACGCGCCCGTGCCGGAGAACGAGAGCGAGCGCGTACTCTTCGCGCAGCTCTACGAGCCCCTCATCCGCGTGGACTGCGTGGGTCAGCCGTATCTCGCGCTTGCTGCGTCGTGGCGCGTGGATTCGAGCGGCCGGCGGTGGACCTTCACGCTGCGCGATGACGCCAGCTTCTGGGATGGCACGCCGGTCACGGCACGCGATGTTGCCGCGAGCTGGGCCGCGCGCCGGCCGCTGCGCGATGCGAATGATGTGGACGGCCGCACCGCCTTCACCGCGGTGCGCGCCGAATCGGTGCTGGTCGATGATGCGCGCACGCTGACCGTCGTGCTGCGAGACGCTCAGCGCACCGTTCCGTTGTGGCTCGCGAGTCCGGAGCTCGCCGTGGCGAAGAGCACTCCGGGCGCGTCGTGGCCGCAAGGTACTGGTGCTTACCGCGTCGATCAGGCCGACGATGCGCCGGGCGGTGGCGCGCAACACGATGCCATCGCGCTGCGCGCCTCGTCCGCGGCGCACGCACCGGTGCTGCAGTTCCGCACGCGCTCCGGCATGGACGCCCGCGACCTTCTCGACAACGGCATCGATGTGCTCCGGACGAACGCACCCGCTGTTCTCGACTACGCCGCCACGCGTCAGGATTTCAGCTCGTCGCCGCTCCCATGGGATCGCACCTACGTGCTCCTGTCTCCAGCCCGCGACGGCCTCAGCGGCGTGCACGCGGACAGTACGTTCCGCGACGCACTGGCTCGCGACGCGGTGCGAGGGGACGCGCGAGGCTCGGAGGGGCCGTACTGGTGGGACGACACGAGCGCGTGCACGGAGGCGATGACGGCGCGCTCGACACCCACGAGCGTCGGGATGCGCCGCATCGTCTACCCGCGCGGCGATCGCGTCGCGCGCGATCTTGCCGATCGCCTGGTCGCGCTCGCGGCGCTCGACAGCAGCTCCGCGCCTCGCGCCGCGATGCTCGCATCGCTCGTCCCCGGTATCGCCGCGCGCGATGCCCGCGTGATCGCCGCCGGCCTGCCGCCCGCCGAATTCACCGCCGAACTTGGCAGGGGACGCGATCTCGCCTATGTGCTCCCTGTGCCGCGCCGCGCGCTCGCCCCATGCGAGCAGGCGCGATCGCTCATCGCTGCGATTGGCTGGGCGCTCCCCGGCATCGATCGCAATGTCGTCCCGCCGAGTTCGACGAGCGCCGCCACGTTACCGGCACTCGGCCGTGCGCTCGTGCCGCTCATCGATACTCGCTCGTCGCTCATCGTCCGCCGCGGGGTGGGGAACGTCGTCGTCGATTGGGACGGCACACCGGTGTTCGCCACCGCGCCGGTCTCCGCTACCGCACCGCGTCTCGCGCCACCATCGAGCCAGCATCGCCCATGAGCTTTCGCACTCGACTCCTGGTCGCACTGCTCGTCGTGGTGCTCGTCCCGTTGCTCGCGTTCGCCGTGGGGCTCCGGCGCGAGATGGACACTCGGCTCACCGCGCAGTACCAGCAGCGCGTGGCCGCGCTTGTCGACGTCATCCACGACGACCTCGCGCAGGAGAACGCATCCATCGCCGATCGGCTGTCGACCCTCACCGCCGCGCTCGCCGACGACAACCGCTTTCGCCTTGCGGCGCTCAGAGCGCCCGATGGCGAGCGTGGCTACCTGCTGGACTACGCGGGGCGGGCCATGCGACTCGCCGGCCTCTCCATGCTCCAGATTCAGGACAGCGCGGGGCGGATCATCAGCTCGGGCCACTTCCGCAACGAGTACGACCGCCTGGAGCCCGAGCTGCCACAGCGCCTCGCCGGCGTCGAGCGCGGGATGGCCATCGTCCAGGCGCGCTCGCCCGAAGGACCCTTCCTCGTGCTGGCGCGCATGGATTCGCTGCGGATCGCCGGACATCGGTTCACGGTCGTGGGTGGTATGGCGCTGGATCACGCGGCCCTCGCCCGGCTCGCGCGCGGACGCGATCTCGCGGTCACCCTCGTCTCGCCAGCGGGCGTCCTGTCGTCGGACTCCCTGCTCGAGCGCAACACGACGCGGTGGTTGTCACTCGCCGGTGACGACAGCTCGGCGGCCGCACGTCCAGCCGCCGGCTTCCTGGTGGCCGATGTGACGATACCGTTCCTGGATACGCGTACTGGAGCGCCAGGTGCCGCCGTCCCCGCGCGGCTCGTCATCGCCCACCCGCTCGCTCCGCTCTTGGGCCTCCGGCGCAGCATCGACCTCTGGTTCCTCGCGAGCTTCGGCGTCACGGCCGTGGTCGCCATCCTGCTGGGTGTGTGGGCATCCGCCCGCGTGAGTCGCCCGCTCGTCGACCTCGCGGACACGACGGCGAGCGTAGATCTCGATAATCTCGATGTGCGCTTTCCGGGCGACCGGGACGACGAGATCGGGACACTATCGCGCCTGTTGAACGCCATGGTCAGGCGTCTCAAGGTCAGTGCGAGTCGCTTGCGCGACGCTGAGCGCCGAGCCGCGGTGGGCGAGCTCGCGCGCCAGGTGAACCACGACATCAAGAACGGGCTCACCCCCATTCGAAACGTCGTGCGCCACCTCTCGCAGGTCGCCCGCGAGCAACCGGCCGAGCTGCCGACGGTTTTCGCCGAGCGACAGGGGACGCTGGAGTCCAGCATCGCGTATCTGGAGTCGCTCGCCAGGAACTACGCTCGCCTTTCGCCGCAGCTCGGCGCCCGTCCCTGCGACGTGAACGCGGTCGCGCAGCAGGTGTTGCGCGACACCCAGACCCCGCCCGGCGCCGAACTTCGGACGCGTCTGGCCGAGCGACTGCCGCCGGTCTTCGGCGACGAGGTGGTGGTGCGTCGCATCCTCGAGAACCTCGTCGGCAATGCGATCGACAGTCTGGAGTCGCAGGCGGGCTCGGTCGTCGTGAGCACGGAGCTGCGGGCTGGCGATCCGCGCCGTCCCCTGGTCCGTATCACGGTGGCGGACACGGGACACGGGATGACGGAGCAGCAGCTGAATCGCGCATTCGATGACTTCTACACGACCAAGCCGTCCGGTACCGGGCTCGGTCTCTCCGTGGTCCGCCGGCTCGTGCTCGATCTGAACGGCTCGCTCCACGTGGATACGGCGCCTGGCGAGGGCACGCGATTCGTCGTCGAGCTTCCCGTATGGGTGCAGGCGCCAGCCCCGCAGGGCGCGGCGGCCGCGACCGTGCCCACGGATTCGCGGCGCACAGCCGGGTTGCCCGCTCCTGCGCCGCCGGCGTCCGCGTCCACCCCACCGGCATCCTCCACCGGGAGCGCCCGATGACCACCGTCCTCATCGTCGACGATGTGCGCGCGCTCGCGGAGCAGTACGCCTACGATCTCAAACGGCTCGGCCGCTACGACACGATCATCGCCGCCAGCGGTGCCGACGCGCTGGAGCTGCTCGGCAGCGAGTCGATCGACTGCGTGATCCTCGACCTCGAGATGCCGGGCATCGATGGGTTCGAAGTGCTGCGCGCGATGGCGCAGCGCGGGATCGAGACGCCGGTCATCGTCTACACGGGCACCGGCAACTACGACCGGTGCATTCAGGCCGTGCGGCTCGGCGCATCGAGCTTCATCGACAAGGCCGAGCCCATGGAGCGCGTGGTGCAGGAGGTGGAGAACGCGCTCGAGCGCAAGCGGCTCACCGCCGAGATCGCCACGCTCAAGCGCTATCACCCCGACGAGAGCGCGCTCCTCGGCGCGAGCCCCGCGATGCAGCGCCTCAAGGACGCGATCGCCCGCATCGCGCCGATTCCGAGTCCCGTGCTCATCCTCGGCGAGAGCGGCTCGGGCAAAGAGCTCGTGGCGCGCGACATCCATCGACTGAGCGCGGGCGCGAAGGAGCCGTTCGTCGCCATCAACAGCGCGGCACTCCCCGAGAATCTCGTCGAGAGCGAGCTCTTCGGGCACGAGCGCGGTGCGTTCACCGGCGCGGCGACGATGCGCAAGGGTGCGTTCGAGGTCGCGGGGCGGGGCACGCTCTTCCTCGATGAGATCGGCGAGCTCCCGCTCCCCGCGCAGGCCAAGCTGCTCCGTGTGCTCGAGGAGCGGCAGGTGACGCGCGTCGGTGGGAGCCGTGCTATCCCCGTTCCCGCGCGTGTGGTCGCCGCGACGAATCGCAGTCTGGATGACGAAGTGGAAGCAGGACGCTTCCGGCAGGATCTCTACTTCCGGCTCAACGTGCATGTGCTGCGCGTGCCACCGCTCCGCGATCGGCTCTCCGACATCCCCGAGCTCGCCGAGCACCTGCTAGCCGCGACGTGCGCGCGCTTTGGCGTGCGTCGCAAGACGTTGGGGGCCGACGCGCTCGAGTGTCTCACGTCCTACGACTGGAAGAGGAACAACGTGCGCGAGCTGCGGAACATCGTGGAGCGGATGGTCATCGCCGCCGATGGGGATGTGATCGGCGCCGAGCAGGTGCCGGCGGAGATCCGGAGCGGGCGCGGGCGCGATGGGGCGGGCGGACCACCGCCGTCGAACGCGCGCACGTTCGTGGAGCTCAAGGCCGAGGCAGAGCGGCAGATCGTCGTGCTCGCCCTGGAGCGCAACGACTGGCACATCACGCGCACGGCGCAGGAGCTGGGGCTCGCCGATCACGCGAGCTTGCTGAAGATCATGCGCCGGCACAACATCATCCGCGCATAGCGTCAACAGCCCGCACGCGACGTACGTACATCGTTAGATCCTCCCGCCCTCGTACGTCCTCCACCCTCCCTCCTCACGCCTCGCCAGAAGGATTCGACGTTGAGTGCCATCGAGCTGTCCAGCGACATCGGTCTCGTCGCGCTGTTTCTCCTGACCGCCAACATCCTGCTCGGCCTGTTGCTCTCCGTGCGGTACAATCCGTGGAAGCACTGGCCGCACCGGCGCATCAACTACTTCCGGCTCCATAACTGGACGGGGTACGTGGCGCTGGCGGTGTCCGGACTGCACCCGGTGGTCCTGCTGTTCTCGTCCACGGCGGGGTTCGCGCTCCTCGATGTGCTCTACCCGGTGCACTCGCCCAAGCAGCCCGTCATCAACACACTCGGCGCCGCGTCGTTGTATCTGCTGGTGCTGGTCGTCGTGACGTCGTACTACCGCCCGAAGCTGAATCGCCACCTGTGGAAGCGGCTGCACTACGTGGCCTACGCGACCGCGCTCCTCTTCTACATCCACGGCATCTGGTCGGACCCGACGATCAGCGGAAAGGCCATCGATCCGCTCGACGGTGAGAAGGTGGCCGTGGAGCTGTGCGCGCTGCTGGTGCTCGTCGCGTCGGCGCTGCGCCTGCGCGTCGCGTTCCGGCACCGCGCCGAGCGGTCGAACCGCGCCCAGCGTCGTCCGCCCATCGCGGCATAGTTTGGGCGCGTCTATAGCTGGGTCGTGCCTATAGCCGCGTAGCTCGGCCGTGTCCATTTGGACACAGAGCCCCTCTCGCGGACGTGTCCATCCGAACACAATTCGGCATCCATCTCTCGATGGTGACTCGAGGTGCTATCACACAAATTGTTGTAGCATAATGTCTTAGCGTAACGCTGGCTTCTCCTTCGCAATCGGGCCGCACGCTTGCCTTATCGAGCGGCGACCCCGGCAGCATCAACCCCGCGCCCTCAGGGCGCACACTCCGAAGGAGGAGACCATGCGTTACGAGATCGATCGCCGTCCCCACCCCGCCAATGCCCGGCTCGCACTGATCGCGCTGGCCGCGGCGCTCGTCGCCGGCGCCATCGCCTGCAGCGACTCGAAGATCACGCCGCACGACGCCGTCGCTCGGCAGGCCGCCACCACGCCAACGTCGCAGCCCGCCGCGCCCCCCACGACCGATGTCGCCGAGGGTGCCAACGGGACCGTGGCGACGCCAACTCCGTCCTATGAGAACGTCACGTACAGGGACGCGGAGACCGCCTTCACGGGGAAGGACTACGCGAAGGCGCAGGCGATGTTCACCGCGTACACGGAGCAGCATCAGCAGAACGCCTGGGGCTACTACATGCTCGGCCTCTCGGCGTGGAAGGCGGGTGATGCGGCGCAGGCGGAGAGCGCGTTCGTGGCCGCGCTGGAGCTGGATCCTCGGCACGTGAAGAGCATGCTCAACCTGAGCCGCGTCCTGCTCGAGAACGACCGGCCGAAGGAAGCCTTGGAGCGTGTGACCGCGGCGCTGGCCATCGATTCCGAGTCGGTGGATGGCTATCGGCTCATGGGCCGCACGCAGTACGCCCTGGGCCACGTGGACGAGGCGATCGACGCCTACCGCAAGGCGATTGCGCTGGACACGAACGATGTGTGGTCGATGAACAACCTCGGGCTGATCCTGATCCAGCAGGGGCGGTTCGATGACGCTCTGGGCCCGCTCGCGCGTGCGACGCAGCTCGACAGCACCGTGGCCGTGTTCCAGAACAACCTCGGGATCGCCCTCGAGCGGACGGGCCGCTACGTCGAGTCCGCGCAGGCGTATCACGCTGCGCTCGCCGCGGACAGCACATACGAGAAAGCCTCGGTGAGCCTGGCGCGCGTCGACGGCCGCGCGGATGATCCTGACGTCGAGCCCGCCGACCTGGCCATGCTCGCGCAGAACTTCGTGGCCGACATCGAGGGCGGACCTGTGGTGGGCTCCGATAGTGGCCGAGTGGCCGGCTCCGATAGCGTCCGTACGACGCTGCCCGCCGACACCGTCGTCAAACTGCCCCCGACGCTGGACTCGTTGAAGCTGGACAGTGGGGTGAAGAAGCCGTGAGTACGGCAGTCGTCAGTCGTCGGTCGTCAGTCGTCCGTGACACCCTCGGGAAGCTGCTGCCCGCCGTGACGACTGCTGGCCGACGGCCGACGACCGCCGTTCTCACCCCGCACTCAATCGCCGCCACCGCGCGTTGAGGAATACCCCAATGATGCCGAAGACGACACCGCGCGCCGCGAGCCCGAAGCGGCCACGCCAGACGATGAGAATTGCGCACCGCTTCACGCAGCGCGCCGATGGCCCGTGCGATCGTCGTCAAGGCGTGGCGGCCTGGCATGTGTCCCCGAACGGTCCGCGCGATGGTGACGTCCGACACGGACGAGCAGCCTCGCCCGTAGTAGGATCAAGCATCTTCTCGGGTGCAACTGTCACGCCCGATAGGGACGGCGTAGCGCGAGCCACAGACCGTCTCGCGTCTCGAGTCGCTCCCGTCATATACACGAACGCCGACCAGCGCTCGGCGAGTCGGCGACTCCTGTCCGCGAAGGTTCGTGCTCAGGCAACGGTACACCGGGGAACTGGTGTCCAATCGTCCTACCGGGGCGTCACCCCACGTAGACATTTCGGTTTGATTTCGGTATATTTCCTCGTTGGGGAATGCCGGGTTAACCGATTGTCTTACAGCAAGTTAGATGAAATGTTCCCACGCGGAACATGGCGGCATACCCCGTGCTTTTACGAGAAGCAGACGCGTGACAGGAGGGCCGCCATATCAGGACTGTCTTGTCGGCGAGTAGAGTACCCTTCGTATAGGGGGAACGAACAATGGCTGACGTCGCGCTGAAGCAGGTGGTGCCGTCGCCGGGAGCGGCTGTCCGCGAGCAGCTGCGTGCCTTGGACGATTCGGATCTGGTGGCTGCGTTTCTCGATGGTGAGGAGCGGGCGTTCCAGGAGTTGGTGGAGCGGTACCAGACGCGGCTCCTCAATTTCATCTACCGGACGATCGGAGACCGGGAGCGGGGGGAGGATCTGGTGCAGGAGGTCTTCATCCGAGTATACCGGCACATGCACCGATTCGATCGGTCGAAAAAGTTTTCGACCTGGATCTACACGATCGCGTCCAACCTGGCGAAGAACGAGCTGCGCAATCGGTCGCGCAATCCGCTCGTCTTCTTCCAGACGATCAAGAAGAACTGGCAGGACGATGACCGTCCGCTCCAGTTCGAGGACGCCAACTCGCGACCGGACGATCTCTACCGCAAGCGTCATCTGCGCGAGATGGTCGAGCTCTCCGTCTCGAAGCTTCCTGAGCACCACCGACAGGTGTTCGTCCTTCGCGAGCTGGAGGGGAAGTCGTACGAGGAGATTGCCGAGATCACGGGGTGCAACCTGGGGACGGTGAAGTCCCGGTTGAACCGGGCGCGGAACTCCTTCGCCTCGATCATCGAACCGGGGCTGAAGTAGCCAGAGGCAAGAAGGGGCGGAGCCGGCCGGCTCCGCCCCTTCTTGCCTCTGGCTACTTCAGCCCCGGTTCGATGATCGAGGCGAAGGAGT
>DASVCF010000045.1:0-11892 GCA_036381735.1 Gemmatimonadaceae bacterium
CGGCTCGGGATGACATGCCGGCTCGGGATGACATGCCGGCTCGGGATGACATGCGTGCTCGGGATGACATGCCGGCTCGGGAGGACAGCGCGCTCGGGATGACATGCGCGCTCGTCACGACACGAGCGCGTTCGCCTCCGCGTACGTGATGGCGCCGGTCGTGAACGACTCGTACGTCCCGCGCTCCGCGAGCTCGCGCGCGATGCGCTGCACGAGCCCAAGGGCGGCGCGCGCCGGCCCCGAGCCGACGCTCACGCGCGCCACGCCGAGCCGCTCGAGCTCGGGCGCGCTCGGTGCGCCCGGGCCGGCGAGGATGTTGATCGGCCCATCGATCTCGCTCGCCAGCGTGCGGATGGTCTCGGCGTCGCGCACGCCCGGAACGAACAGACAGTCGGCGCCCGCCGCGCGGTATGCGTTCGCGCGCTTGATGGCGTGCGCGAGGCGCGTGGACGGCTCGCCCACCTGGCCGAGGAAAACATCGGTGCGCGCGTTGATCACGAGCGGCACGCCGGCGGCCGCGGCGGCATCGCGCACCGCGCGCACGCGATCGGCGGCGAGCTCGATGTCGTACAGCGGCGACTCCTCGCCTCCCGTCGCGTCCTCGAGGTTGAGCCCCACCGCGCCGGCGGTCACCACGAGCCGAGCCGTTTCCTCGAGCCCCTGCAGCGTGTCGGTGTAGCCCGCTTCCATGTCCGCGGTGAGCGGGACGTCGAGGTGATGCGCGATGCGCTCGACCATCGCGACCATCTCTTCACGGCTGATGCGCTCGCCGTCCGGGTAGCCGAGCGCGTTCGCGATCCCCGCGCTCGTCGTCGCGACGGCGGGGAAGCCCGCGGCCTGGAAGACGCGCGCGGTGGCGACATCCCACGCATTGGGGAGCACGAGGATGTGCTCGCCGTGGTGCAGCTGGCGGAAGATCTCCGCGCGATGACGTTGTGTTGCGCGATCCATCATGCCCCCTGTCGCGAAGCCCGTGGTTTCAATGCTCCCCGGAATCATACCGGTACGCGACGTGCTACTCCAAGTCGTGCACGTCGACTTCATCGACGCGGTACCACGCACGAGTCCGCAGGAGCGTGACATGGCGAACGACGACATTAGGCGAGCGCGCGCCAGGCGCGCGCAGCTGCACCGTAGAACGATGCCCGGCGGGATGATCCCCGGCGCGCGCGAGCCGCTGCGCTTCGCGCCCATGGAGTGGGGGCGTACGAATCCTTGGGGAGATGCGTACCAGGGGCGGTTCGGTCATGATCCGCAGTACGGTGGGTTCGGCGAGTACGGTTGGGGTGGCGGCGGGGCGGAGTACGAGGTGCTTTATCCCGCCGGCGCGCTCGTGCCGAACCATCGGGGGAAGGGGCCGCGCGGCTACACGCGCTCGGACGAGCGCATCGAGGAGGAGATCAACGACCGGCTCACCTGGCATCCGGACATCGACGCGAGCGAGGTCGACGTGCGCGTGCGGCACGGCGTGGTGACGTTCGAGGGAACGGTGGACAGCCGGTTCGTGAAGCGACTCGTGACTGACGTGGCCGACGATGTGGACGGCGTGAAGAAGGTGCACAACAAGCTGCGGATTCTTCCGCGCTTCTGAGCGCCGCGGCGACCGCGCCATCGGGCTCGGTCGATCCCGGGGTGATTATCTTGTAGCGTTCACCTTGCCGCAGTTACGGTCGACCGCCGGAGATTGTCCACGCCGATGCTGAACTCCATGCGCGACATCTTCCGCGACTCGACCGCGCACGTGCGCGGTCGAGTCGCGGCCATCTATGTCGCGCTCATTCTCGCGAATGTCGCGGTAGGGGCGGCGGCGTTCGCGCTGTTTCATCGCTATCCGCTGCTGCTCGGAACCGCGCTTCTGGCGTATGGGCTCGGGTTGCGGCACGCCGTCGACGCCGATCACATCGCGGCCATCGACAACGTCACCCGGAAGCTGATGCAGGACGGCCAGCGGCCGGCGACGGTCGGTCTCTTCTTCTCGCTCGGCCACTCGACCGTCGTGGTGCTGGCGTCGATCGCCATCGCCGTGACGGCGATCGCGTTCAAGGGCCGGTTCGCGGCGCTGCACGCGGTTGGCGGAATCATCGGCACGCTGACGTCCGCGCTCTTCCTGCTGCTGATCGCGGTGATGAACCTGTTCATCTTCGCCGCGGTCTGGCGCACCTTCCATCGCGTGCGCACGGGCGGCGCGTTGGTCGAGGAAGAGCTCGACGTCCTGCTCGCCGGCCGTGGGCTGCTCGCGCGGATCTTCCGTCCGCTGTTCGGCATGATTCGCCAGGGCTGGCACATGTATCCGCTCGGGTTCCTCTTCGGTCTGGGGTTCGACACGGCCACGGAGATCGGTCTCCTCGGCATCTCGGCCGCCGAAGCCACCAAGGGGATGTCCATCTGGGCGATCCTCGTCTTCCCCGCGCTGTTCACGGCGGGCATGGCCCTGATCGACACGACCGATAGCATCCTCATGGTCAGCGCCTACGGCTGGGCGTTCACGAAGCCGATTCGCAAGCTGTACTACAACATGACGATCACATTCGTCTCGGTGGTGATCGCGCTCCTCGTGGGCGGCATCGAGGCGCTCGAGCTCCTCGGCGATCGGCTTGGGTTGCACGACGGCATCTGGCGGGTCGTCGACATGCTGAACCAGCACTTCGGGAGCATCGGTTATCTCATCATCGGCGTGTTCATCGTGAGCTGGTTGGCGTCCGTCATCATCTACCGGCTCAAGGGGTACGATGAGCTCGAGGTAACGGAGCCCGCTGGCTGACCAGCGCGGGTGACATCGCGCTGCACGGCGACGGCGGTGTGAAACGTGCAGCCCGGGCCGTCCACCGACGGGAATGACACGCGGGATGTCGCGTTGCGCGCGCCGACCCCGGCGCTAACTTTCGGCCCATGCAGCGATCCTGGTTGCAGCGCACGGTGGCCATCGTTCTGGTAGCCTGGTTCGCCGCCCTCACGGCGGCACCGGTGACGCTGCATCCGTGTCCCATGCACGACGGTGTGCTCGCCCTGACGTCCACGCGGATGATGGGACATCAGATGGACATGGGTGGCATGGCGCACACGAGCGCCATGCCGCACGCCGATCCGTCGCAGATGCCGGCGCATCATCCAGGCAGCCAGCATCAGTGCACGTGCCTCGGCAGCTGCACCGCCGCTGGCGTGATGGGGCTTCCATCCCCGCATCTCACGCTGGCGAGCGCGCTCCTCACACGGCCGCACGATCCCGGCCTGCCGGACTACCGCTACGTTCCGGTCGCGGCGCAGCACGTCCTCCCCTTCGCGCACGCTCCTCCGCAGGCGTGACCCACGCGTCGCACGGCTGATCGCGCCGCTCGACGCCCCGCTTCCATCAACGTCGCCCGTCGCCCTCTGACCGGAGGGTTGCGCGGCACATCCGCTCCACCGAGCGATGTGCGGCGCGCGGCGGCCGTGGGTTCATCCGCACAACGAGGAACATGAGCATACATACATTCACACCGCGCGCATGCATCGTGTCGCTGGCCCTCGCGGCGCTGTGCACGCACGCGGCGGGCGCGCAGACGACACGTCCCGATACCACGCGCGGCGACACGACACACGTCTACACGCTGCCGCAAGTGCGCGTCACCGCCGCGCCCGCGAAGCGCGCGGAGGCGGCGAGCGCCGTCGTCATCACGCCGCAAGCCATCCGCACCGCGCCGGCCACGAACGCGTGGGACATCGTGCGGCAGACGGCGGGCGTCGAAGTGCATCAGCAGGGGCAGGGGCCCGGCTTCGCCTCCGATGCCGTGATCCGCGGCTTCACCTCCGATCACTCGACGGACGTCGCGCTCACGATCAACGGCGTGCCGATGAACGAGCCGGTGAACGGGCACGCGGAAGGGTACGCGAACTGGAACGAGATTCTTCCCGAAGCGGTGTCCTCGGTGCGCGTGCTCAAGGGGCCGACATCGCCGTGGATCGGCAACTTCGCGATGGGCGGCGAGGTGGAGGTGCAGACCGTGCCCGTCGCGGCGGGCGGGCGATGGAGCGTGACGGGCGGCTCGTACGGCGATGCGCGGCTCACCGGCCTCATCGGCAACGTCGGCGAGGGCGGCGGCTACGTGATCGCGGGCGATGCGCAGCGGCAAGATGGATGGCGTGACAACAGCACGTCGCAGACCGGGCACCTGCTCTTCAACCGCGTGTGGACGACGGAGGGCTCCGAGTTTCAACTCGGCGGCTGGGGCGATGGCGCGCACTGGCACTCGCCGGGCTTCCTCACGCTCCAGCAGTTCCAGCAGGGCGACGTGTACGGCGCGGTGGATCCCACCGACGGCGGGAACTCCGGCATCGGCACGGTGCGCGCGTCGTACAAGCACGAGCGCGACGGACACACGTGGGAGTCGATGCTCTATGCGCGCGGCGGTGACTGGCATCTCTTCCTGAACATTCCGCCGGAGGGGGGCATCGGCGAGGGCGCGCCGTCGCAGACCGAGGAGCGCGACCGGCGCATCGGCGGCGGGGGCTACACGCGCTACTCGCAGGAGATCGGCTCGCGCACGCACCTGATGCTCGGTGTCGAGTATCGCGGCGTGCGCGCGGGCTACGAGCGCTACTACACGACGCGTCGGCAGCGCGACTCCGTGTTCATGACCGACGCTGGGCTCCCCGCGCGCCTCGACGCCACCTACCTCACCGCCGCGCCCACGGTGGACGCACACGTGGATCTCACGCCCAAGCTGAGCCTCGGACTCGGCGGGCGCGTGGACGTCATGTGGTACGCATCGTCGCCCAAGGACGGCGGACCGCATGTCACGCAGGCGCACACGGTGGCCACGCCGAAGCTGAGCGCCATCTACCGCTTCGATCCGGCGTGGTCCGTGTACGCGGCGTTCAACGGCGGCTTCCGCGCGGCCGACGGGATCGTCAGCGATCCGACGCTTCAGCCGAGCCGCGAGTGGGCGAGCGAGGTGGGCGTGCGCGCGACGGGGCACCGCTTCGAGGGGTCGATCGCGCTGTTCAACGTGGACGTGCACAACGAGCAGACGTTCAACGATGTGACGCAGACCTTCACCGCGAACGGCGAGAGCCGGCGGCGCGGCGTGGAGGTCGATGCGCGCGTCGGCGTGGTGCCGGCGGTGGCGCTCTTCACGCACGCGACCGTCAACGATGCGCACTACACCCGGCTCGTCTCCGATGATGGCGAGAACCTCGCCGGCGTACCGGTGTTTGGCGTCGCGCGCTCGACGGTGGAGGGCGGCGTGGACTTCCAGCATGGCGGCATCATGGGCTCCGTGTGGACCGCGTACACCGGACCGTTCACCCCGATCGGCGAGCCCGATGTGCGCACAGCGCCGTACACGCTGTTCAACGCGCGCGGCGTGGTGCCGGTAGGCGGGCCGTGGTCGCTGGGGCTGGGTGTGCAGAACATCCTCGACCGACGCTACACCGAGCTGCGCGCGTCGAGCTTCGTGAGCCCGGGGCAGCCGCGGACGTTTCTGCTCACCGTCCGCTACGGCAGCTGATAAACGGGGTCAGGTTCGATTGATCGGACCGATCAATCGAACCTGACCCCGTTGATCCGGTGTGGCCCTCTCGACCGCACGCCCGCTCGTTGGCGTGGCTGATGCAGGGGGTGCGGCATCGACAGATGAGTCGTGCAGCTCCATCCTATTGGCGAGTCGCACCGGTAGGATTCGGCGGGTCGCACCGGTAGGATCACGCTCCGGGCTCACGGAGGGGGCATGACCGACGAGGCAGTGGAGAGCGGGTACACGAAGGACGTAGCGGCGCGCCACGGCCATCGGCTGTCGCACGACCAGCTCGCGGTCATCCTCGAGCGCATCGATGACGCGTTCGTGGCGTTCGACCGCTCGTGGCGCTTCACGTACATCAATGCGCGCGCCGACGCGATCTTCCGCCGCTCGGGGCACACGCCGACGCCCGTCGGCCGGATCCTCTGGGATGTCTATCCGGAGATCGTCGGCACGCCGCTCGCGCAGCAGATGCAGCGTGCCGTCGATGAACAGGTGACGGTCGTCTTCGAGACTCCATCGGTGTGGGGCGGCGCGTGGTACGAGGTGCGCGTCTATCCGTCCGCCGACGGGGTCTCGTCGTACTTCCGCGACATCACCGAGCGCAAGCGGAACGAGGCGCGGCAGCGGTTCCTCGCCGACGCGGGTGGGATCCTCGGCGAGTCGCTCGACTACGAGGTGACGCTCACGCGCGTCGCGCAGCTCGTGGTGCCGCGGATCGCCGATTGGTGCGCCGTCGATCTCGTGCAGGATGCCCGGACGGCGGCGGGCGGCGTGGTGCGACGGCTCGCCGTCGCGCACGAGGATCCCGCGAAGGTGGCGTGGGCGCAGGAGCTCGCCGCGCGCTATCCGGATGATGCGAATGCCGTCTCCGGCGTGCGGCACGTGCTCCGCACGGGGCGGACGGAGTTCTATCCGGAGATCAGCGACGAGATGCTCGTGCGCGGCGCGAAGGACGCCGAGCATCTGCGCATCCTCCGGGAGATCGGCTTTCGCTCCGTGCTCATCGTCCCGCTCGTGGCGCACGAGCGCACGCTCGGCGCGATCACGCTCGTGACCGCGGAGTCGGGGCGCCGGTACGACGAGACGGATGTCGCCTTCGCCGAGCTGCTCGCGAGCCGGGCGGCGGTCGCGATCGACAACGCGCGGCTGCATCGCGATCTCCACGAGGCGCGCGAGGAGCTCGAGCAGCAGGCGGAAGAGCTGCAGCAGACGATGGAGGAGCTGGAGCTCGCGAACGAGGAGCTCATCGAGCGCGTGGGCGAAGCGCAGACGGCGCGCGCCGAAGCGGAGGCGGCCAACAAAGCGAAAGCGGAGTTCCTCGCGATGATGAGCCACGAGCTGCGCACACCGCTCAACGCGATTGCCGGCTACGCGGAGCTGCTCGAGATGGGGATCCGCGGGCCCGTGACGCCGGCGCAGCACGAGGACCTGGTCCGCATCCGGCGCAGCCAGGAGCATCTGCTCAGGCTCATCAACGATGTGCTCAACTTCGCGAAGCTGGAAACCGGGCACATCGAGTTCGACATCACGGACGTCGGCGTGGAGCACGCACTGGACGGCCTGCGCGAGATGGTGGAGCCGCAACTCCAGGCGCACGAGCTCCGCTACGAGTACCGGAGCGGCGACCCGAGCGTGCGGGCGCGCGCGGACAGCGAGAAGATGCGGCAGGTGGTGCTCAACCTGTTGTCGAACGCGATCAAGTTCACGCCGTCCGGCGGATGCGTGAGCGTGTGGTGGGATGCGACCGACCACGAGGTCCGCATTCGCGTGCAGGACACCGGGATCGGGATTCCACAGGACAAGCTGCGCGCGATCTTCGAGCCGTTCGTGCAGGTGGATCGGCGCCTCGCGCGCGGATCGGATGGCATCGGGCTCGGTCTCGCCATCAGTCGCGACCTCGCGCGCGGGATGAACGGTGAGCTGACGGCGGAGAGCGTGCCGGGCGAGGGCTCGGTCTTCACCTTCACCGTGCCGCGGAGCGGCGCCGACGGCCAACGGAGGGCAGCGAGCAAGCGGCCCGCGCGTCGCTGAACGCTGGTTCGCGCATCACCGCCGATCCATGGCGGTGCGCTGAACGTTGACACGCGGAGTCGCTGCGTCTAGCTTGCAGCCCCCAATGCACGAGCCGGGAGGCCGTATGGTGTCCTACCCGATCGTGGCAGCAGCAGAGCTGTTTGCCGTCCTTGCGCTCGCGACCCCGGTGCCATCACCGCGGTCCTCGTTCCCGCCCAGCAGCGAGCGCATCGTTCCGAACGACAACCGACGTCCCGCCGGCCGCCTCGAGAACGGCGTGCTCACCGTTCGTCTCGAAGCGCGCGACGGGCAGTGGTACCCGGAGGGGGTCGACGGACAGCACCTCTCCACGGCCGCGTTCGCCGAGGACGGGAAACCGCTGGAGGATCCAGGACCGCTGCTGCGCGCGCCCGCCGGCACGGAGATGCGCGTCACGGTGCACAACGCACTCGCGAAGCCGCTCACGATCTTCGGCATGGGCGCGCGACGTGGTCTCGCGGGAGAACACGTCGTCATCCCGCCCGGCCGGACGCGGGAAATGCGCTTTCGCGTGACCGAACCGGGAAGCTACTACTATGCGGGGAAGACGATCCCCGATTCCATGCCCATCGCCGCGCGACACGACGAGGACAGCCAACTGAACGGCGCCATCGTCGTGGATCCACCGGGGACGAAAGGCCCGCCCGCCGATCGCGTCTTCATCATCTCCGGGTGGGCCGTGCTCGACTCGACGAGTCCGACCGGACTCGGGCGCGCGGTGCTCGCGATCAACGGTCTGTCGTGGCCGCATACGGAGCGCCTCGATCTGATACAAGGGGACTCGGTGCACTGGCGGTGGATCAACCTCACGGGGCTCGACCACCCGATGCATTTGCACGGCTTCTACTTCCGGATGGATGCCAAGGGCGATGGCATCACGAACGGCGACATCGCGCCAGATCAGCGCCGCATGGAAGTGACGGAAATTCTCTCGCCCGGCCAGACGATGGCGCTGTCGTGGCTCCCGGACCGCCCGGGGAACTGGATCTTCCACTGCCATTTCGCCGGGCACGTGTCGTATCTGGTCGCGCTCGACACGCACGGCGGGATGGCGCCCACCATGGACATGCTCGCACACCACGCGTCGGACGCGCCGCATCAGATGTACGGGCTGGTGCTCGGGATCAGAGTGGCGCCGCGCCCCGGTCTCGTGCGCGCCGTGTCCGCCGTCGCGCCGCGACAGATCCGGCTGCTCATGCGCTCGCGGCCCAACGTCTACGGCCAGAACCCTGGCTTCGCCTTCGTGCTCGGCGGCAGTCGCGCGGCCGCGGACCCGACGGCGCTCACCGTGCCCGGTCCGCTCCTGCTGCTCGAGAAGGACCAACCGGTGGCGATCACGTTGGTGAATCAGTCGAATGTGCCGGAAGCGGTGCACTGGCACGGCATCGAAGTCGATCAGAGCTATCCGGATGGCGTGCCGCAGTGGAGCGGATGGGAGCAGCACATCCTGCCGAGCATTCCGCCGGGCGACTCGCTGACCGTGCGCTTCACACCGCCGCGGGCGGGGACGTTCATGTACCATTCGCACTTCAACGAATTCCACCAGATCACGTCGGGGCTCTACGGCCCGATCATCGTGTTGGAGAAGGGGGCGCAGTACGATCCCAACACCGATCGTGTCCTGGTATTCAGCGACGGTGGTCCCACGACGAACGTGATCACGGGACCGTTCCCGCCGACGCTGCTCAACGGCAAGGCGCACCCTGCGCCGATGGCGCTCCGTGCCGGGACGACCTATCGTCTGCGCTTGATCAATATCAAGGGAGATACGCCGGAAGACATCACACTGCTCGACGGCGGCCAGCCGGCCGAGTGGCGGCTCGTGGCCAAGGACGGCATGACCGTGCCGCGGGGGCAGGCGACGATGCGGCCGGCCACGCTCCACTTCGCGCCGGGCGAGATCTACGACTTCGAGTTCACGCCGACGAGAGCCGGGACGCTGACGCTGCGGATGGAGACGCGCCCGCAGGACCCCGCGGTGCGCTCCTGGCCGGTAACCAACGTGAAGGTGCGGGTGAACTGAGTGCGCTCGCTGGTGCCGGACGTGCAGAGGCGGCATGAGTTGCCTCTGCACGTCCGGCGTGAGCGCTCACACCCCGCGTCACATCTGCTCCGCCATCTCCGGCTCCGGCTGTGCCGGCACCCGACCGAGCGTGCGATCGAGGCTGAAGCTCCCGCCGCCGTGCGCGGCGAAGAAGAGGAAGGTGAAGCAGAGCACGACGGGAAGCTCGCCGTGGTTGAGGATCGGGAACCAGCTGTGCGGGAAGTGCGCCATGAAGTAGGCGACCGCCATCTCGCCGCCCATGATGAACGCCGCGGGGCGCGTGAAGAGCCCGAGCGAGACGAGCAGCCCACCGAAGAACTCGATGACGCCGGCCAGCCCCATGAGGGAGAAGAGCGCCACGGTGCCACCCGGCTTCGCCCCGAAGCCGCCGAGCACACCGAACAGCTTGGCCGCCCCGTGCTGCATGTAGATGAGCGCAGGGACGATGCGCAGCAGTGCGAAGGTGACGTCGTGGGATTTAGTGGTAGACAGCGCAGGCATGAGCTACTCCTGTGCGGAACGATCGGCGGGATTCTGGGGATCGCGCGAGGAGACCGCGCGGCGTGAAGGGCTGCTTGCGGGATGAACACCAGTCGTGGAGGGGATGTTCCGAGGGGGAGGTGAGACAGTGGGTCAGTGGGTCAGTGGGTCAGTGGGTCAGAACAACAGGGTGGAGGGAGAAGGGAGGCGTACAGCGGATGTCATCCCGAGCGTGAGCGAGGGATCTCGGACCGCCAGTGAGATCCCTCGCTCCGCTCGGGATGACAAGCGAGATCCCTCGCTCACGCTCGGGATGACAGTCGTACGGGCCGTTCCTGACTCACTGACTCACTGACCCACTGACTCACTGTCTCTCTTCCACCACCGTCGCGCCTCGCAGGCGCTCGAGATTCCGCGCGAACTCCTGGGCGAGCGGGCTGCTGGCGGGACCGAGGAGCACGTAGACATCCTTTCGCAGGTAGCGCCGCGTGGGGACGGCGTCGAAGTGGGTCTCGGTGAGCGCGCGGCGCGCGGACGACGTGTATCGCTCGCCGATGTGCACGGGCTCCGTGTCGAAGAGGTAGCTCGTCAACAGCGCCGCCATGCACCGGTCGCCGCCAGTGTTGCCGCGGAGGTCGATGACGAGCGCGTCGGTGGTGGCGAGAAAGTCCATCGCGGCGGCTGCGGCATCACACGCGATGGCGACCGGGGCGAAGCGGCGCAGCTCCAGGTACCCCACGTTGTCCCGCAGCCGCTCGGCGCGCGTGACGCCGGACCGGCTGTCCGCCGTACCGACCGCTGGCATCTGACGGACGCTTTCCATGGTCCGCGCGAGCGTAGGGCGCACGACGCCGCTCGCGGCGGCGTCGCGTGAATCGAGGAGGTTGAGCGCTGGACTGCACATGAGCATACCCTCTACACTGTTCTCCGCCGCGATCCGACTCGACGAGGTGGTGTGTCGAGTCTCCCGGGCCTGGCGTCGCGATGATACAGGCGGCACCGGCGTGCATCGCCTGCTCAGAGATTTGGACAGAGGGATTGCCGGAAAGGTTGCTCGAACGACCGCCGTTCTGACGATTGACGACCGTTGTCCCCTATCCATCCACGAGATACGAGTCGCCCATGCACACCATCTGGACCGATCTGATCGTCCCCGGGGTTCCGCTCGCCGAAAAGGTGATTCGTACGGTGGCGGTGTACGTCTTCCTGCTGGTCGGGTTGCGGCTGGCGGGGAAGCGCGAGCTCGGACAGCTCAATCCGTTCGATCTCGTCGTGCTCTTCCTGCTTTCCAACACCGTACAGAACGCGATCATCGGCAGCGACAACTCGCTCTCCGGCGGCATCCTCGGCGCGGCGCTGCTCCTCCTGATCAACTATGTCGTCGTCCGGTACCTCTACGAGCACCCGGCGCTCGATCGATTCCTCGCGGGAGACACCGAACTGCTGATTCGACATGGACGTCTGCTGGAGCATCGCCTGCGGCGCGAGCTCATCACACGCGAGGAGCTCGCCGCCGCTGCGCGACGGCAGGGCTTCGCGCACCTGGATGAGGTCGAGACCTGTCGTCTGGAGGTCGGCGGCTCACTCACCTTCGTCGCCAAACACCCCACCACCGACGACCAGCGCCATCGCGAGGTGCTCGCGAAGTTGGAGGAGATCGAGAAGATGATTCGGGAGAGGGGAGTGAGAGAGTGAGTCGGTGAGTCAGGAACGGCAGAGAGCAGAAAGCAGAAAGGAGAAAGCAGGAACGGCTCTCTGCTCTCTGCTCTCTGCTCTCTGCTTTCTGCTTTCTGCTTTCTGCTTTCTGTCGTTCCTGAC
>DASVCF010000046.1:0-13306 GCA_036381735.1 Gemmatimonadaceae bacterium
GCGAGCCGCGCGCCGACCGACCGCGCGCGCGCCTGCAGCCCGTCGTCGTCGATCACGTCGAGCACCGCGAGTCCGACGGCACACGACACGGGATTGCCGCCGAAGGTGTTGAAGTACTCCATGCCGTTCGTGAACGAGGCGGCGATCTCCGGCGTCGTGACCACCGCGCCGAGTGGATGACCGTTCCCGATCGGCTTCCCCATCGTGACGATGTCTGGCACCGCGCCCTGCGTCTCGAACCCCCAGAAGTGCGAGCCCATGCGTCCGAACCCCACCTGCACCTCGTCGGCGATGCACACGCCGCCGGCGCCCCGCACGTGCGCGAACGCCTCGGCCAGATAGCGATCCGGCGGCTCGATCTGCCCGCCGCACCCACGGAGCGACTCGGCGAAGAACGCGCCCACGGGATGCCCCTCGCGGCCCAGCCGCTCGACCGTCTCGCGCACGCATGCGGCGTACTGCCGTCCGCCCTCCGCATGGCGCCCTTTGTACGGTCCGCGGTAGGGATCGGGCATCGGCACGACATGCACGTGCGAGGGCGCACCCGAGCCGCCGGGACCGTTGAATTTGTACGGGCTGAGCTCGACGAGCGCGCTCGTGTTGCCGTGGTACGCGTGATCGATGACGACGACATCGCGCCGGCCGGTGTGCGCGCGCGCCAGTCGCAGCGCGAGCTCGTTGGCTTCACTTCCGCTGCACACGAAGTAGCACACGCGCAGCGGCTCGGGGAGCAGGCTCGTGAGTCGCTCCGCGTACCGCACCAGCGACTCGTGCAGATAACGCGTGTTCGTGTTCAGCACGCCCGCCTGGCGGCTCAGTGCCTCGACGACGCGTGGATGACAGTGCCCGACGTGCGCGACGTTGTTCACCATGTCGAGGTATTCGTGTCCGTCGGCGTCGTACAGATGCTGCATCCACCCGCGCACGATCGTGAGCGGACGCCGGTACGAGACGCTGAGCGATGGTCCGATGATCGATCGGCGCGCCGCGAGAATCTGATCAGTCGTCATAGGATCTGGTCCGTTCGACACGCGTGAAGCGTTCGCGAACAGCATCGGGCTGCAGACCGGCCAGCCGCTCGAGCAACGCCCACGCCGGCCGCTCGCTGATCGAGAGGTACGCATTGCCCGGCTGCTGCGCGCGCTGATGCGCGGCGAGCACCACGCTCGTGCACACGCGCAGGCCAATGAGCGGCAGCAGGGCGGCGATCTCCGCCTCCTCGAGCGGATGTGCGGCATGGTACCCGCGCACCACGTGTTCGGCGGCCGCGAGCGGCTCGAGCGCGCCCATCATGACATACGCGCTCGCGATCGCTACCTCGCCCACCGTGTACGAGTGCACCATGTCGCCGAAATCGATGAGCCCCGCGATGCACGCGCTCGCGTCGGCGCCGTCACCATCGTGACCCGCGCTCGAGACGAGCACGTTGTGATCGTTGGCATCGTTGTGAATCACGCTCGACCGGAGCGACGGGAAGTATGGGGCTCCGTGCGCATGGATGAGTGCCAGCATGCGGTCGAGCACCGCGCGCTTCGCGCGATCGGTCACCGCCGAGATGTGCTGCTCGATGACCGTGGGTCCCACTCGCAGGTCCCACCGGAAGGGACGCTCCGCGCCATCGTGCAGAAAGCCGTCGAGCGCACGGTCGATGCGGCCGAGCATCGTGCCCAGCTGCGCGAGCAGCATGGGTGTGCGCTGTGCCGCCTCCATGTTCGCGAGCGGCGTGCCCGGTACATACCGAAAGAGCCGCACCATGTGTCGTGCGCCGTCGGGCTCCTCGAGCCACGCGAGCTCCGCACCGGAGCTGTCGGGCACGAGCGTGGGGAAGGCGAATCCGGTGCGCGCCGCCGCGAGCCGTTCGAGCACACGGTTCTGGCAGTCGATGATCCGTGGATCCTCGCCTGCGCGCGACACCTTGAGCACGTAGCGCTCCCCCGCCCTCGCGCGCAGGTCGAAGTTCTGGTCGCGCTCGCTCGGCAGCTGGGTCGCCGATCCGGCAACGCCATACAGCTCGCGCCCCACGGCGGCGGCACGCGAGTCGGATAGGCGCGGCGGATCGAGCTGGGTGTCGATGGCGCGTGTCTGCATTCCGCTATCTTAGCCGACGCTCGCGCGTTTCTCCACGTCGAGCGGCGCGCGTGGTCCCGTGGGCGGCGCACGGGAATCGCGCACCGAACGTTGACATCCTGTTCGCGCTCCGCTACGGTTCATCAGCGAGCGGGCGCGCCCATTGTCGCGTGCCCCATAACGAGCGAGGCGACCACGGGGACCGGCGAGTGCGCGGGTCCCCGTTTCGTTTGCATGTGAATTCGCCGGCGTGAGCAGCACGATCACTCGTGCGACGCCGGCAGCCCTCCGCGGGGGTACAGTCCGCGGATCACAGGTGGCCGAGGGTCCCGCACGGCTGGACTCCGACTACACAATTCAGAGAGTACAGCAATGCGTACAACCGGCAAGGTCAAGTGGTTCAACGATGCAAAGGGCTTCGGCTTCATCACGCCTGACGATGGTCAGAAGGACTGCTTCGTCCACCACTCGGCCATTCAGGGCGCTGGCTTCAAGTCCCTCGCCGAGGGCGATGCCGTCGAATTCGATATCGTGCAGGGCCAGAAGGGCCCGGCCGCCGAAGGCGTCGTCAAGCTTCGCGGGTAACTCACTGTTCCCCGTAGAGGAATGAGCGCGGGGCCGCTGGAAGGGATTCCGGCGGCCCCGTCGTTTATCCGAGCGCTCCGCCGATCGTCATTCTATTAGTCACACCGCCACTCGAGGACCGTGCCATGAACGTGCCCGAATACATCACCGCCCAGTGGATCGATTCCCTGACTGATGACACACTGCTCGCGGTCGATCAGTTGCTGCACCGAACGTTCGCCCAGATCGAGAGCGAGGAGAAGGCGCGGCGCGGCAGCGCCTACGATCTGATGCGCGGACCGGTCGAGCTCACGAGTGCGTGGGATCGCTGGACGAGAGTCAATTCAGCTGCACGGGCCCGGCGACTGCGCCCTCTCAGGGTATAGCGGGGCGCATCGGGCGGCTCGCCGCCCCGCCGGGCGCACGGCGTCACGTGACGCTTCGGGGAGATCGCCGGTCCTACTGGTAGGATTCCGGACCTCCTCTCCCCACTCTCCATGAGCCTGGACGCCGCCCCCGGCGCACCGGCGAGCGCGGTGTTGTCGCGCGACCTCGCCGATTTCCTCATCGAGCTGTCGATCGCGCTGCACAAGCGCGCCATGTACCCCGGCGACCACCCGTCGCTGGCGGCCGATCAGGATCGCGTCATGCGCCGGCTCACGGCGCTCCTGCTGGAGCGCAACACCCTGTCCGTGGGGGTCGCGCGCGATCAGCTGATCATCGAGGGGATCGCGACGGACGCGCGCAACTCGCTCCTCCGCAACCTCGCGCAGCATCTCCATCGCCACCACATCGGTGCGGCCAAGTTCCTCGCCGGCATGCGCGGCGACGAGATGGCCGACGTCCTCCGCACGCTGTCCGTGGATGCCGATCGCGACGGCCCGATCTTCGGACCGAATGGCATCGGCGTCACGCGGAACTGGGAGCACGTGCGCCTCTTTCCCGTCACGTACGACCAGCTGGAGCTCATCGACGAGACGCAGGCGGACGCACCGCAAGCCGACCGGCAGCCCTGGAGCGCGCAGCTGTGGCTCGATCTCGCGCGTGCGGCGCTGCAGGCCGACACCACCGACGAGCGCCCGCCCACCGATCCCGTCGTCGTCGCGCAGGCCATCAACTCGCACGCGCGCGAGCAGGCGTACGACCAGGTGATCGTCGGCTATCTGCTCAAGATTTCCGGCGAGCTGAAGGCGGCCGACCGCGAGGACGCCGCGATCCTGCGCCGACGTGTGTCCGGGCTCATCCGCGCGCTCGATCCGGAGCAGCTGCGCCACCTCCTCGCCATGGGCGGCGACGCCGCGCAGCGACGCCGCTTCGTGCTCGACGCCTCGCACGGGATGGCGGTGGACTCCGTGCTCACGCTCGTGCAAGCGGCGGCCGACGTCTCCAAGTGCACCATCTCCACGCCGCTCCTCCGCATGTTCTCCAAGCTCGCCGCGCACGCCGAGCGCGGGAGCGAGCAGGCGCGCCCCGAAGCGGAAGCGGCGCTCCGTGAGCACGTGCAGGAGCTGGTGGCCGACTGGCATCTCGCCGATCCGAACCCGGCGCGCTACAGCGCGGTGCTCGAGCGGGCCACGCGCGACACGCCGCTCTTCGTCGTCGCCGACGAGAGCACGCACGCGTGCGAGCCGGACCGTGTGGTGCAGATGGCGCTCGAGGTGGGGAGCGTCGGCCCGGCGGTGTACGACGCGGCCAACCAGATGGTCGAACGCAGCGGCTTGACCGCGCTGTTCGAAGTGCTCGAACGTGCTCCGGGCGACGGCCGCGTGACGGACGCATTGCGGACCCACGTCGCCACGCCAGACCATCTGCGCCGCGTGCTCGCGACGCCGCCCCTCGATTTCGACCGCGTGGCGCTCATCGTACACCACATGGGCATGGCCGCCGCGGAGCCGTTGCTCGACGCGCTCGCCGTCGCCGACACACGCGCGCTGCGCCGCAAGCTGCTCGACCTCCTCTCGATGCTCGGGTCCGAGGTCGCTCCCCTGCTCGTCTCCCGACTCCCTGATGCGCCGTGGTACGTGCAGCGCAATCTCCTTCTTCTTCTCGACCGGCTCCCAGCGCTCCCCGACGGCTTTTCCCTCGAACCGTACGCGACGCACGCCGATGCGCGCGTGCGCCGGGAGGCGCTGCGTCTGCGGCTCAAGCGCGCCGGCGAACGCGACGCAGCGATCATCGCGGCGTTCGCGGACGATGACGAGCAGATCGTCCGTATCGCGCTCATGGCGGCGCATGAGGCCTGCCCCGCCGCCGGCATCCCCGTGCTCGCGCGCCGTCTTGCGCGGCACGACGTCGAGACCGACCTCGAGGTGCTGGCCATCAAGGTGATCGCCGCCGCCAATGCACCCGGCGCGCTCGAGTGTCTGCTCGACTACGCCATTCCAGCGAAAGGGTGGTTCCGTCGACGACGGCTCGCGGCGAAGTCGCCGCAGCTCCTGGCGGCGCTCGCCGGCATCGCTGCGCACTGGGCATGGGACCCACGGACGACGCCGATCCTCACGCGTGCCGCGCATTCCCCTGATGATGACGTGCGCGCCGCCGTCGCGGCGTGGCGGGGCGCGCGATGAGCGCCGTCGCCCGCTTTCTCTCGTCGCTCATGCGCGCGCTCGCCACGCTCGGACTGTACGGCGAGCAGCATCCCACGCGACAGCGCGCCATCGCGGCATCGTTCGAGGAACTCACCGCGCTGCTCCAGACCGATCCGCACGTGCAGCTGACCTTCCTCATGCACGAGGTGATTTACGGGCAGCAGCCGGTGCGCGAGCTCGAGGGATGGGACTGGGCGTACCGGATGGCGTCGGCCGGACTGCAGCGCATCGAGATCGATGCCGGCGTCACGATCGATGAGCTCACCGAATTCCTGAGCGACGTCCAGGCGCGACTGGCCGGCATGCCGGCGGACACCGCGCTCGTACGCCCCGCGCGATCGTCGCACATCCGCGTGGGCGCCGTCGGACTCCGCGACGGCCAGCGCGAGAGCATCGTGACGCCTGCCCCCATCGCCACGGCCACCGTCGTCTACTCGCTCGATGAGGAGACCGATACCGTCCGCTGGATCCACGACGAGGTGGCCGCGCGCGACGAGCTACCGCTGCTCGAGGCCGAGACCGTCGTCCGCTCGCTCTCGGTGGCGATGCACGGGTCGGGCGAGGTGGTCCTCCCGTTGCTCCGCCTCAAGCGCTTCGATCAGTACACGACCACGCACTCGGTGAACGTCGCGGTGCTCACGATGGCGCTCGCCGAGGCGCTCGGCTTCGGCGCGCGCGACGTGCGCGCGTTCGGCACCGCCGGGCTGCTGCACGATCTCGGCAAGGTGCGCGTGCCGCTCGACATCCTGGTCAAGCCCGGAAAGCTCACGGACGATGAGCGCGCGGTGCTCAACCGTCATCCCGTGGACGGCGCGCGGATCATTCTCGAGGGGGATGAGCATCTCGGGCTCGCCGCCGCGGTCGCCTACGAGCACCACATCATGATCGACGGCACGGGCTACCCGCGCCTGTACTTCCGTCGCGACTGCCACTACGCGAGTCGCGTCGTGCACGTGTGCGATGTCTTCGACGCGCTGCGCACGGATCGTCCCTATCGCGCCGCGTGGGAAACGGAGCGCGCGCTCGCGTACATCGAGGAGCGCTCGGGCGTGGAGTTCGACGTCGAGATCGCGAGAACGTTCGTCGCCATGATGCGCCGCCTCGAGTGCCTGGTGACGCCGATCGATGAGCGGGAGCCGGCGAGCGTGCCTCCGTCGGCACCTCATACCGGCTCCGAGCCCGCCGGGAACACGACCGGCATCGCGTAGCGCACCAGTACGACGTTCGGCGTTGCGCTCCGCTTGCACTCGACCGCGCGCCACGTCACCTTCCCGAGTCGCTCGATCATGACACGAGGACGCTGGGGCACGCGCTCCGAGCGAACCACACCTTCCATCTCCATCCCCGTTTCGCCGAATGCCCTCTCGATCCGGCCTCCACGCGCGCATCTCACGCGCCGCGCGGCTCGCGGCCTGCATGGTCGCCGCCTGCGGCATCGCCTTGGCCTGCTCGAAGCCGGGCGGCGATTCCGCGCCGAGTGCTTCTGGTGCGTCGGCATCGCCCGCAGCGACGTCGTCCGTGGCGACGTCGCCCGTGGCAGCCGCTGCGCAGCCCGTGACGGAGCTGACGCCGGAGCTCTATATGGTCGCCACGCGCGCGGGGAACATGGCAGTGCTGGTGGAGAAGGACAGCTCGCTGCTCGTGGGACCGCAGCTTCCGTCGCTCGATTCCGCCGCGCGCGCGCTGCTGGCCGAGCATCACGCGGGCCCGGTGCGGATGGTGGTCGCCACGTCCGCGGACAGCGCACCCGAGTACGCCGACGGCGGCTGGGGGCATGACGGCGCGCTCGTCCTCGCGCATGAGAATCTGCGTGCGCGCATGACGCGCCTTCGGCGCTCGGGCGCCCCGCTGCCGCCGGATGCACAGCGCAATGCGCTCCCGACGCTCGGCTTCTCCGAGGTCGTGCAGATGTACGTGAGCGGCAACGCGGTGCACGCCATCCATCATCACGCCGGCTCCACGGACGCCGATCTCATCGTGCACTTCGAGAACCCGAACGTCATCTACCTCGGCAACACGCTCACCACCGATGGCTATCCCGCCATCGACGTGAGCCGCGGCGGTTCGATCGCCGGCATGATCCAGACGATCGACAGCTTCAAGGACTTCCCGGCGCAGACGCGGTTCATCCCGGGGCGCGGTCCGGTCGCGTCCATTCAGGCCCTCCACAGCTACGACGCGATGCTCACCGGTGTGCTCGGCCGCGTGAAGCGCGCGATGGACGCCGGGCAGTCGGAGGCGCAGGTGATCGCGTCCAAGCCCACCGCGAGCTACGATGCGACGTGGGGACATGGCCCGGTGAGTCCCGACGCGTTCGCGCGGATGGTGTACGAATCGCTGACGGCCGACAGTGCGCAACGCTGAGCGGGGCATCGCGGAGCCGCGCGCGGCGTGAGCACCGAGCACACGGGCGCGGCTGCACGAGCTGTGGGCGTAAGTGGACCCTACGCCGCCTGCTGATGCGGCACACGACCGCGTCCGGGTGAGCATGCACCAGGACGAATGGCTGTGGGGGTGGGACCCGACGCCGGGGATCGTCTCCGTCCACGCCACGCAGAACGGACACGCCATCGTCTGGCGCCGCATCGCGGAAACGGACGCGCTCGTGCGCGAGGAAGCGCGTTTCCGCCCCTGGCTCCTGCTCGCGCATCTGAACGATGTCCGGCATCTCGGCGCGCGCCTGGGGCACGCTGATGATCCGGCGGCGCGCATCAGCTACCGCGAGCTCGAGGGCCCCGGCACGCTGCGTCACCTCGTCAGCGCCGACGATGGTCGCATGCTCATCGACGCCGTCCTCCACGGTGCATCGAAGCGACTCGGCACGCGACTGAGCCACCTCGGCGAGCTCGATCGCGGGAGTGTTCTCGCATTGCCCCCCGAGGAACAGTACCTCGTTGCCACCGGACGCACGTACTTCCACGATCTCGCGTTCGATCAGGTGCACCGCCTCCAGTTCGACCTCGAGACCACGGGGCTCGATGCGCGCCGCGACCGCATCTTCCTGATCGCGGTTCGCCATCACACCGGCGCGACCGAGGTGCTGGAGGCGCACGGCGAGGACGATGCGGCCGAAGCCGACCTCATCCGTCGGCTCGTGCAGTGCGTACGCGACGCCGATCCCGACATCATCGAGAATCACAACCTGCACGGCTTCGACCTGCCGTTCCTCGAGCAACGCGCGCGCATCCTGGGCGTCCCGCTCGTCCTCGGCCGCATCGATGGACTCCAGATGCGGCAGCGCGCGAGCAGACGCGGCGTGCCGGCGCGCGCGTTCACGGGGGATGCCGCGGACCATCGCCGTATTCGCTTCGTCGCGCCCGGGCGCGAGCTCATCGACACACTCGACGCCGTGCGCCGCCACGACTTCTCGACGCGCGAGCTCCCCGGCCACGGGCTCAAGGCGGTCGCGCGCCACCTGGGGATCGCCTCGCCCGATCGCGAGTACGTGCCCGGCGATCAGATCCATGCCACGTATCGCACCGACCCCGAGCGCGTGCGCCGCTACGCAACCGATGATGTGGAAGAGGTCGCCGCGCTCTCGCGCCTGCTCGGCGGCGCGGCGTTCGCGCTCGCGCAGATGGCGCCGCGCCGCTACGAGCGACTGGCCGATGCCGGGGCCGCGACCGGCGTCATCGACCCGCTCCTCGTGCGCGCGTACCTTCGCGCTGGCCGCGCACTCCCCGTGCACGAAGAGAGTGACGGCACCCCGCACAGCGGGGCCGCGCTGCATCTGTTCGCGTCCGGCGTTGCGCGGCGCGTGGTGAAGGCGGACGTCGCGAGCCTGTATCCGTCGCTCATGCGCGCCTACCGCATCGGGCCGTCGCGCGACACGCTCGGCGCACTGCTCGCGCTGGTCGATGGACTGGTCGAGCGCCGGCTCGACGCGAAGACGCGCGCCCGCGCCGCGACGCCGGGATCCGCCGAGCGGCACACGCACGAGGCGATGTCCGCGGCGCTCAAGATCGTCGTCAACTCCGCGTACGGCTACCTCGCGGCAGGCGGCCTCACGCGCTTCGCCGACGTGCACGCCGCGAACGAGGTGACGCGTCGCGGACGCGAGGTGCTCGCCCTCATGTGTCGAGCGCTCGCCGAGCGCGGCGTCACGCTGCTCGAGGCGGATACGGACGGCGTGTACTTCGCCGTGCCCGAGTCGTGGAGTGAGGAGGACGAACGGCGCGTCGTCGCCGAGGTCGCCGCGCTGCTCCCACCCAAGGTGCAGCTCGAATTCGAGGGGCGGTACGCGGCGATGCTCTCGCACGAGCCGAAGAACTATGCCCTCCTCCGCTACGACGGCACGCTGCTGCTCAGGGGCGTCGCGTTCCGCTCCAGCCGGTCGGAGCCGTTCGGCGAGGCGTTCCTGCGCGACGCGATCGCGCGGCTGCTCGTGGGCGACATCGCCGGTGTGCGCGAGTGCTACCTCGCGACCGTGACCGCGCTCCGCGCGCGCGCGCTGTCGACGTACGATGTGTCGTCGCGCGTCCGGCTCACGAAGTCGCCAGCGGAGTACGCCGCGACGCGACGCGCACGACGTGAGCTCGCGTACGAGGCACTGCTCCGCGCCGGTCGGACGTCATGGCGGGTAGGCGATCGCGTGCGCGTGTACCGCACGCAGAGCGGCGAGGGCGGCGTGATCGGTGGGACATCGACCTCGGCCGATGACGAGACCACGGCGAGCGACCCACACGACTACGATGTCGAGTATTACGCGCGACTGTTGCGCGCGACGTACGCGCAGCGGCTGGCCCGGGCGTTCCGGCCGGAGGATTTTGCGACCGTGTTCGCGGACCCGGATCAGTTCTCGTTGTTCGGGGCGGCGATCGAGAAAATCCGGACGGTGCTCACTCGGCAATCCGCCGGACGCGCATGGGAATCGGACGGAGGCGCATTAGGTTGATCACACGGCTCGATGCGTTGCCCAGTCAAGCGCTCACCCGTCAATGCGTCGGAGCGCGCGATCTTGCCGTCCGTGCGGCGCGCACCGACATTCACGCGCTCCCGCCGCTGGTGCCATAGTCTCCCGCAGAATCGCTTGTGGATAGTCGTCGCTTTGAGCTCCCCGAGTCGCCCATCGGCGACCATCACGGTTCGCAGCAGCCGGGCCAATCCCTCGACGCCCCGCGCCCGGTCATCCTCGACTCGTGGCGACGAAGCGCCGCCTATGGGATCCAACCGGATGCCCAGCCGCTCGCCGTGCGACGCGTCGCGCCGCACGAGATGGCCCGCCGGCTCCTGGAGAACGCGGAGCTGATCGAGCGCGCGCGGCCGCACCTCGAGTGGCTTTCCGCCATGCACGCCGCCGCGCCGCACATCGTCACCCTCGTCGACGACGACGGCATCGTACTGGCATCCACCGGTGCCGATGCCGAGGCGCTGGAGGCGGCCCAGCTTGCGCCGGGGTGCGATTGGTCCGAGGCGAGCGTCGGAACGAACGCGCTCGGCACGTCGCTCATCGCCGGCACCGCCACGACCGTGAGCGGCCGCGAGCATGTCGTGCAAGCGCTGCACGGCTCCACCTCGGCCGCTGCGCCGCTTCGGAGCCCGGCAGGCGAGCTCGTTGGCGCGCTCGCGATTCGGAGCGACGACGTGCATGCGCCATCCGAGCGGCTCCTCACGGTGGCATATGCTGCATACGCGATCGAGCAGGAGCTCCGCTACCACGACGGACAACGGCGGGTGTCCCGACAGCTGGATGCCGAGCGCCGACTGGTGGAAGAGCGTGCCCGCCAGGTCGCGGCCGTGAACGCGCTGGTCGAGAGCGAAGCCTACTTCCGCGGCGCGTTCGAGCACGCCCCTATCGGGAAGGCCATCTCGACACCGGACGGCCGCTGGACGCGCGTGAATCGCGCGTTGTGCGAGATCGTCGGCTACCGCGAGGACGAGTTGATCGGCGGCACGTTCCAGTCGATCACGCACCCCGAGGATCTCGCGCGTGACCTCGAGCTGCGCCAGCGGGTGCTCGCGGGAGAGCTCGACAGCTGCCGCATCGAGAAGCGGCTGCTGCACAAACAGGGGCACGCCGTGTGGGTGGAGCTTCATGCGATGGCCGTGCGCGATACGACGGGCGCGCCGCTCTACGTCATCAATCAGTTCCAGGACATCACGGAGCGTCGCCGCGCCGAGGAAGCGCTGCGCGAGAGCGAAGCGCGCTACGAGCGCATCGCGGCCGACGTCCCGGGCGTGGTCTACCAGTTCGTCTATCGCGCGGACGGCACGAAGGGGTACACGTTCGTGAGCGAGGGCGCACGCGCGATGTTCGGCATCGACCCCGCGGAGGTCCTGCGCGATTCCTCGGTGATGCTCGACCTCATCCACCCCGAGGAGCGCGCGGAGTTCTACGAGCGCGCACGGCGCGTGGCCGTGACGCTCGAGCCCTTCCTCTGGGAGGGGCGCGTGCTGCTCCCATCGGGCGAGGAGCGTTTGATCCAAGTCGCCGCGCGCGACCAGCGACTGCCGGACGGCAGCGTCACCTCCGACGGTCTGGTCACCGACGTGACGGAGCTGCGCCGTGCCACGCAGCAGCTCGAGGAGAGCGAGCAACGCTACCGGTCGCTGTTCGAGCACCATCCGGACGCGGTGTTCTCCATCGACCCGGATGGATGCTTCCGCACCGCCAACCCCGCGTGCGAGACCATCTCCGGATATGCACTCGACGAGCTGAACGGCGCGCCCTTCGCTCCGCTCATCGCCCCCGAGCACCTCGAGTCCGCGTTCGAGCACTTCCGGGCGGCGCTGTCCGGCGAGGCGCAGCGCTACGAGATCACGATCCGCCACAAGTCGGGACGTCGCGTGGAGATCGACGTGACGAACATCCCGATGGTCGTCGGCGGCGCGGTGGTCGGCGTGTTCGGCATCGCCCGCGACCTGACGACCCGTCGCGCGTTGGAGGCGCAGCTGCGGCAGGCGCAGCGGATGGAAGCGGTGGGACAGCTGGCGGGCGGCATCGCGCACGACTTCAACAACATCCTCGCGGCGATCAACGGCTTCGGCGAGTTGCTGCGCGAGAGTCTCGCGCCCGACGATCCGCATCAGGCGGACGTGGCCGAGATCCTGAAAGGAACGCGCCGCGCCGCGGCGCTCACGAAGCAGCTGCTCGCGTTCAGCCGCAAGCAGGTGCTGCAGCCCGCGGTCATCGATCTCAACCACGTGATCGCCGAGATGGTCACGATGCTCCGTCCGCTGCTGGGCGCGGCCATCCATCTCGTCACACACCCGGCACCGTCCGCGGTGCCCGTGTTCGCCGATCGCACGCAGATCGAGCAGGTGCTCATGAACCTCGCGCTCAACGCGCGCGACGCGATGCCGAGCGGGGGCGCGCTGACCATCGCGACCAGCCTCGCGCCGGGCAAGGCCGGATCGCGCCCCTCAGCGGTGCTGACCGTGAGCGATCAGGGGATCGGGATGTCGCCGGAGGTCGCCGCGCGCGCCTTCGAGCCGTTCTTCACGACCAAGCCGCCTGGGCGTGGGACGGGGCTCGGCCTCGCGACCGTGCACGGCATCGTGCAGCAGTCCGGTGGAGCGATCGACGTGACATCACGCGAAGGGGCCGGCACCACCTTCACGATCACGCTGCCGACCGTGGACGCCAAAGCGAGCATCGCGCAGCCGGCTGCCGCCGCGCACGCATCGCGCGGCACGGGCACGGTCCTGCTCGTCGATGACGAGGACGCCGTGCGCGCCATCGCGCGCCGCATCCTCGAGCGCGCGGGCTACCGCGTGCTCACCGCCCGCCACGGCGCGGACGCCCTGCGCGTGCTGTCGGAGGCCGACACGCGCATCGACGTGCTGCTCTCGGATGTGGTGATGCCCGAGCTCGGCGGCGTCGAGCTCGCGGGGCGCGCCGTGGAGCACACCCCGGAGCTCCGCGTCGTCCTCATGTCGGGCTACACCAACGACACCGCGATCCTCGACGAGCTCGGCTCCCTCGCCGGATTCCTCGCCAAGCCCTTCACCGCGGACACGCTGCTCAGGTCAGTACAGGAGGCAATGCAGCGCGCCTGAGCGCAGGGGGCTGGCCGTCCCGAGCGCCCGCTGTCATCCCGAGCGCAGCGAGGGATCTCGTCGCCAGACGAGCGAGATCCCTCGCTGCG
>DASVCF010000047.1:0-43083 GCA_036381735.1 Gemmatimonadaceae bacterium
TCGTTTGATCGGTCCGATCAAACGAACCTGACCCCATTGATCCACACTATATAACAGACAACGGCGCCGATGGTCAGAGCCATCGGCGCCGTTGTCGCTGTCCGAGCGGATGAGCCGTTCAGCCGCGGTCCTTACGGACGCTTGTGCGCCGTGCGCACGGTCGTAGCGCCCGCGCCGCTCGTGGTGGACGTCGACACGCCGCCGCCGGTATAGCCGGAGGGCGACGCGGACCGCGGGTGCGCCATGCGCGACGTGGGCGTCGCCGTCCCGCCGTTGCTGCTCCCCGCGCCCTGCGTGTAGCCGCGCCCCTTCACCACCTTCCCGTGCGACGTCGATGGCGCGTCGGGGTTGGTGCGCACGATGACGACCGGGTTGTACCCCGAGTACCAGCCGTAACCGAAGCCGAAGCCGTAGGGCGAGTAGCCGTAGCCGGGATACCCGAACGCCGAGTAGCCGAAGGGGGAGAAGTAGCCCCAGCCGAACGGCGAATAGCCGTAGGGGTCGAGCATGATCACACTCGTCGGCGGCTCATTGTAGTAATCGTCGGTGCTCGCCACCTGCTGCGGCGCCGCCTGCCGGAACGTCCCTGCGGGCGTGGACGGGCTGATCGCGAACACCTTCGGATACGAGAGCGCGACCATCGCATCGATCACTGGCCCCGGGACGCCCGCATCGGCGAGCTGCACGAGCTGCTTGCCGTCGAGGTTGAAGCCCTGGTTCCGCGCCACGAGCCACGACTGCAGTACCGCGGCATCCAGATGCTTCGATGCCTCGATCACGTCGGCCGCGGTGACCGGCGCCTCCGCCGCCGTGCGCGCCGTGCTCACCGCGAGCGAGCGATCCTGGAGTAGCGCCGCCACACTCGGCAGCGTCTGCGCCGGGGCCGCTTCGCGATAGCGCAGGATCCGCACGCCGGAGCCCGCGCCCGCGGAGACGCCGCGCACGTCGAGCAGCTCACCTTCGGGCGAGATGGCGAGCACGCCGTTGGACGTGCGCTTCAGCCCGCCCGCGCACGACAGCTCGGAGTGCAGGTAGACGCGGCGCCCTTCGGACGACCACACCGCGCTCCGCCACCCCGTGCATCCATCTTCCGAGACGGGCTGGCGCTCGCCGTTCGGCGCGATCGTCTCGCGCGAGAGGATCTTGCCGTTGTCGACGCTCGCCAGGTCGATGGCCGATCCACTCGATGCGCTGGCCGATGGCATCACGCACACTTCGCCGGCGGTGGTCGCACGGTCCGCGGCCAGCGGCTCGTTGCCGACCGGCTCCCAGCACCCGACCCACGCCTGCCAGCGCGGATTGAGCTGCGTGTTCTGCGCCTGTACCGGTGCCGCCGCGGCGAGCAGCAGGCCGCCCGCGAGCAGCGCGCCCGCGGCGACGAGGCATCGATCCCTGAAAGTTCGTGTCATCATCATGCCTCCCATCTCAGAACCTGACGGCCAGGCCGGCCGTCGCGGCAATGCCCGACAGATCGATCTTGTCGAACCCGGCGAAGTCACTCCCCGGCCGCGCCTTCGCCCATGTATAGCGCGCTTCCCCGGTGATCGCAAACCGAGGGCTCAACGAGTACTCCGTTCCCAGCGTCGCGTGGGCTTCCGGGGTGAAGCCGGACGACGAAAAGGTGTCGGTGAAGACGTTCATCGTGTTCTGATCGACGAAGTCGCCCTGCTGCTTGAAACGGTACCACATGGCGCCCCCGCCCACGTCCACGTAGGGCGTGAACGACGCGGGCACCCAGGCGAACCGCCCCACCGACCGGCCACGCGGCGTGAGGTAGAGCCGGAGGCTCGCCGTGATCGGGACGCGCTGGAACGTGGTGGTCTGCTGGATCGGCGCGTTGTTCTGGTCCACGAACTCGCGGAACTCCGAGGGCGTGCTGGTCCCCGCGTACGCCGAGCCAAGGACGACATCGAAGCGCGGCGAGAGGCGAACCGCCACATCCGCGCCGAGCGTGAACGCGCTGAAGTCGCCGGTGTTGACCGTGAGCTCGCTCTTCGTGAACGAGAAGAGATCGCTCTGCGCGAAGGCGTGGTTGTAGCCGCCGAGGATCGTGACACTTCCGTGCGGTGTCTTGAAGAGGAAGCCGTTCCCCTCGCTCTGCGCGCGCGCCGGCGCGGCGACGGCGAGCGTGACGCCCAGCGCGGCGAGCGCGACGCCCATCACACCGACACCGCGACGCCTGGACGGTTCGCCCGCGCGTGCGCGAGCAGTGTGTCGATGCAACGTCATGTGCGTCCCCCCAAGTTCGGGCCCACCCGCAACGGCTCGTGTCCCCAGGCCACCCGTCGTCCCCAACACTGGTAATACCGATTGCCCGGCCATCCGGTTCCCAGTGGTGAGACCTGCATGCTCCGTGCGAGGCGGTCGTCAGTCGCTCTCCTGAAGACGATACGCGTCCGAGCGACGATCCGTTGTCGAGTGCCCGAACCACGATCCGTTCTCGAGCACCCGAGCGACCGCGCGCGTCGGGGTCGAGCGCCCCACAGCGATCACATGTGCCGGCTTCGCTCGTGGTGCGGCAGCCCCGCGCGCGCCAGGCTCGTCGCGTCGTCCGGCCTGAGGTGGAGCACTCCTTCCCCGTCGCGCGTGACGATGGAGAGGAGCGGTACCCCGCCGCGATACACGGTCGGATTCTCGATCGACGTCTCCCCGGGCGTGCGCGCGAAGAGCCCGTCGCGGAACACCGTGCGCAGCGCGGCGGCCGACTCGGCGGTGAGCACCCACCGGTCGCCCGCGCTCGCCACGCGGCGGCGAAAGGGCGCGAGCATCTCGTCCACCGCCGACCACGTGGTGTCCGGCATGTACGGCGGGCCGAGGAAGGCGAGGCCGATCTCGTCGGCGCCGCGGGTGAGGCACCAATCGACCAGGCGCCAGCTCGCCTCGGAGGAGTAGTCGTCGGTCCAGACGTAGACCATCTGCATTCGTGCGGCTCCGTACCGCGCCGTGCGCGGGTCGCGCTCCGGGGAGTCGAAACTCATCGGGCCTTCACGTACTTCAGCCCTTCATGTACTTCCAGTTCCGCTGCTTCCCCTCAGCCATCCACTCGATGGCCGTCGCCAGCCGCCGCGCGCGCGTCTCCTCGCGCTTGGCCTCGGTAATCCATTCGATGTACTCGCGCTTCTGACTCGGCGGGAAGCTCTCGAACGTGGCGAGCGCCTTCCTGTTCGTCCGGAGCGCGGCGGCGAGGTCCTCGGGGACGCGCGGGGCGCGCGGCGCCGTCGCCTTCTTCTTCGCTCGCGCGGGTGATGCGACGCCGGCCTCGTTGAGCCGCATTGCCTCCTTGACGTACCCGGTGAGCACCTTCTTCGGCGGGAGATCCGATATGGCGGTGATGCGGCCGAACTGTCCCATGGCGCGCTCGCCCGCGCCGTTCTTCCCATCGCGTGATGCGCCGAGCACCAGCGCGCCCTTCCAGAAGTTGAGCGTGCAGTGCTGCTTGAACGCCGCCATGCTGCACAGAATGCCGTGGTGCATGAAGTGGGGGAAGCTCCACTTCATCGTCTCCTCGATGTCAGGACACGTGGCGTGCACGAGCTCGCGCAGATGCGTGAGGATCGGCTTGGCGAAGTCGGCGGACTGGTCGATGTAGGCGTCGACGCGAGGGTCTCGGGTGCCCATGGGCTCCTCGGAGCGCATCACGGTGATGGCGAGTCGGCATGAGGCCGCGCGCCGCACGACCACCCATCGGTCGTGCGGCGATACGCCTCAATCCGACGGAAAGGGTGCGGTGAAGGTCGTATCCGCCTCCGCGGAGAGCACGTCGCCGCCCACCAGGTAGCGGATCTGCACGCGATACGTGACACCTTGCTGGAGCGACTGCGCGGGCGTCCAGACGGTGGCGTGCGCTGGCGTCGTACCGTAGCGCACGCCCGGGGAGAGCAGCTCGCTGTCGGGGACGGTGATCCCCCAGACCGTCGAATCACCCTGAAACACCGCGAGGTCGGAGATCCCGCACGTCGGCTGCCAGTCGAAGTTCGGCGTGCGTGTCGGATCGAAGGTGACGTCGATCGCGAGTGAGCCGCTGCATCCGACGGGCGGCGTGTTGGGCGCCGTTCCCGACGAGCTGCAGGCCACCGTGATGAGGAGCACAAAGCCGCCGACGAGCGAAACACGACATGCGGACCAGGCACGTGGCATTGACACCTCCTGCGAATGGTGGTGGAGATGGAGCGCGGATCCGCTGGACGAGCGGCGTGCTGGCGTTCGGCCGCCGCGCCAGCTACGCCGCGGGCCGTGCGGCCTCGCTGCCGCCCCGCCACGCCCACCAGACCCACCCGAGCATCGCGATGGTGAGCAGCGCGTATCCACCGAGCACGATCCCGCCGCTGGAGCTCATGCCCTGCCCCGCGAGCACCGCGAACGTGTAGATGCCGAACAGGACGGCGGCAAGCACACTGGTCACACGGCTCACGATCGGAAGCGCGGCGGGCACCCCGAGAAGCAGAAGTGCGGGAATGTAGAACATCGTGCCCGCCGTGAACGACCCCTGCGCCGAGGGGCCGCCCGCCCACAACACGACCTCGGCCATCGCGAGCACGGTGAAGCCGGTGGCGACCACCGCCGCGCCGCGCGGCATCTGCTGGCAGGCAACCATGATGCTCGCCGCCACGATGCCGATGCTGCTGATCGCGTACAAGACGGCCTGCGTCGTGTTGCCGGCGGGGAACATGCTGCCGGCGAATCCGAAGACGGCGCCGAGCGCGAAGCCGACGACGATCACCATGCGCTCGACCGTCCAGCTGGACACCTGCACCTGCGCGGCTGTGGCCATCACGTCCTCACTGTTGGAGCTGCCCGAGCGGGCGTGGGAAGGGATCCGGCACGAGAGTGGGAGGGGCTGCAGCCGCAAACTTCCCATCGGCCGGCCATCGATGCAAGCACGCTCTCGTCAGTGCTCGGCCGGCGTGCCCGGCGTGCCCAATGAGCGCTGCACGCCGCGCACGATCTCCACGCGCAGCTCGTTCCAGCCATCCACCTGGTAGTACTGCACGCGCAGTGTATGGCGCCCGCCCGAGAGCGAGGCGAAGTCGAGCGCGGATTCGTGCGGCGTCCAATGGTCGATCGCGAGCGTGCCGTCCACCCACACGCGCACGGCATCATCGCTGATCGCGCGCAGCGTGTACGCGCCGGGCGCGAGCTGCACGGCGCCGGTGGCCTCGAGCGCGACGTGATCCGCCGGCGCGCAGCGAGTGAGCCGGCCGTACCCCTCGTAGTCGAGACGCGACACGTGCTGCGTGACGATCGGCGTGGAGTGGAGGAGCTCGGCGAACGACGATGCGTGCGCGCGCGGATCGGTGCTGGCGTTCCACGTGAAGAGGCGCGCGGTCCAGGCGATGACGGGCTCGAAGTGGTCGTAGGAGAACCGCACCGGCTCGCCCGCGGCGTGATGCTCGCCGCGCGGCGACACCGTGGCCTGGCCGCGGTACTCGAGCGTGAGCGACCAGTCGCCGGTGGCATCGCGCCGCGGTGTGACGGCGATGGTGTCGTCCATGCGACCCGACGTGCGCGACAGCGATGCGATCCCGCGCCGCGCGACCACGCGCCAGGTGCCCGGCGGTCCGAGCACGGCGAGGTGCAGCGGCAGGGCGTGCGTGCTGTCCACGGGCCAGAGCTTGGGCGAGCGCCAGTCGTACGGCCCCCACTCATCGACGATGATCGATGCGCGGTCGCGGCGCTCCATGGGCGAGCGCGCGGGCCGAATGCCCCCGGGGAGCGGCGCGGGCGCGTGGGCGGCGACGTCGCGGGGGAGAGGGGGCATCGCGTGCTCGACGTCGATCGATGCGGCATCGGCGAGCGTCGTGTCGGCGTCGAAGCGATAGCCCGACGTGTCGCGCAGCACCGTGAGCGAATCGATGTTCGCGAAGCGATTGTCGGTGATGGCGACGTGCGTCGTGTTCGATGCGCGCACGCCCACGCGGTTCGACGCGAAGACGTTGCCGCGGATGTCGTAGTCGCGGCTCCGCGAATCGTGGTGCATCGGATAGCCGGAGTCCGTGGGCGACACCGGGGCGCCGAAGAGCCAGATGGCCGTCGAGTCGCCGTCGAAGACGTTGGACGCGATGACGTTGTCCTGCCCGTGCTCGATGGCGATGCCAGTGCGATTTCGTACGAAAACGTTACCAATCACCTTCGAGTCGTGGCTGTAGCCGCCCCACAGCCCGTAGTCGCTCCCTTCCACGCGGTTGGCGATGAACGCATTGCGGCTGAACGTCGCCTCCATCCCGTTGGCCGGCGCGAAGCTGAAGTCGTTCCCGTAGAACAGATTGTCGTTCGCGCCGCCGAGCCCGGTGTCCATGGTGTGCTGGCCGGCCCAGAGGAAGAGTCCGTCGCCGCCGTGGGTCATGGAGTTGTAGGCGACGACGTTGTGCGAGCACTGCTCGAACATGAGCAGGTCGGCCGAGTCCTGCCCCCGGTGGTAGAACCCCTCGCTGTAGCCGCGCACGTCGTAATCGGCGCGGTTGTGCATGATCGTGTTGAAGCTCGAGCGGTAGAGCCCGATGCCGAGTCCGGTGTTGAACGAGAAGGTGTTGCTCTCGATGCGCAGGCTGTCGCTCCGCACGAGCATGAGCGCGTTCATCCCCTGCTCCACCGTGTTCCCGCGGATCACGCCGCCGCTCACGTCCGCGAGGTAGATGGCCGCGCCGTAGCGCAGCCATTCGTCGTGCTCGTTGTGGTGGAACGAGAGCCAGTCGACGAGGCTCTCGTGCTCGACGAGGCTGTAGAGCCGGGGTTTCCAGTTGTAGCTGAGATCGTTGTCCGCGAGCGTGAGCCCGCGCGCGCCGCGCGCGAGAACCCCGACCTTGTAGCCGCGTACCTTCGCGTTGAGGATGCGCACGTCGTGGCCGCCATCGATGCGAATCGCGACGCCGGCGGCGTGGTCGGGATCGGCGCTCGGCGATTGCCCCTCGAGCGTGGCGCCCGCGAAATCGACGGTGATGGAATCGCCGCGAATCGTGATGACGGAGGTGTCGAGCGATGCGGGCGCGCGGAGGCGATACGTTTTCGGCACGACGCGCACGGAGCGCGTGATCACCATCCCCGGCCGGAGCTCGACGGTGGGGAGCGGGGCCTCGGGGCGCGCGGCGCTCTGCGCGGTGGATGCGGCGACGGGCACAAGCGAGACGAGCGCGATGTGCAGAGCGGTGCGGGCGATTGAATTCATTGTGGGGAAGCGAGGAGCGGAGAGTTGATTCCGCAACGTGCCATCTGCGCGCGGATGTGACGATGGGTCACGGGCCAGCCGGCGCCGCGGTCGCTGCCGCCGGCGGGGCAGCCTTCGGCTTCTTCGGCGTGGGGAGCGTCACCAGCACCGAGGTGACCGCCAGCACGAGCGCCGCCATGGCGAGCTCCGAGGACGCGGTGCGGCGGATGATCCGCGCGCTCTCTTCGCCGCCGAGCGATGGGCGCACGCGGCGCCAGTTCCACGCACCGAGCGCGACGACGCCGAGTACGACGCACAGCTTCACGATGAACGTGCGGCCGTAGGGCGTGGTCCAGAGCGCGGCCACGTACTTGAGGTGCAACACCGCGGTGATCGTCCCCGTGAGGACGAGGCACGCGGCACTGATGAGCGCGAGCGTCGAGAAGCGATTCACCATCTCGGCGACCGTCGCGCCGCGCGAGTCGCGCGGGAGCGGACCGCGGATCGCGAGCGACAGCCCCGCGACGACGACCACGAAGAGCGTGCCGAGCCAGAGCGACCCGAAGAGGACGTGCAGCGGGTTGATCATCGACTGCCACCGCCCCGTGATCGCGGTCGGCACGCTGCGCAGCGCGAGCGCGAAGCCGGCGATGATGGCCACGGGCCACGCCGCATCGAGGCGCGTGGCCGCGAGTGCGAAGACGATGAGAAGCACGACGAGGAGCACGGCGGGGACGGCGATGTTCCAACCACCTGCCGCTGCGGCCGCGCCGAACGTCAGATGCCGGCGCGCGGCGAATCCCATCAGACTGTGCACGAGCCCGATCCCGCCGAGCACCGCGCCGATGAAGCCGATGCGTGCCGCGGTCGGGCCGGCCGAGCGCAGCGCATCGGCGCGCAGTCCGCCGGCGGCGATCATGGGACGCAGGATGAAGGCGCGGAAGGCAATCGCGCCGATGATGAAGAACGACGAGAGAAAACCGATGTACTCGAAGGCGCTCTCGCCCCAGTGAAAGAACGGTTCAGACATGTGTGATGGTGGTTACGGTGTACGTCCCGACTCGCCCACGCCGACATCGGCGCCCTGCCACGTCGGAAATCGCCCGCTGGTCCACGGCGCACCAGCAGCCTCGGCCGACTGGTCGAGGCGTGCGATGTCCGTCGTCATCAACGTGCGGAGCTGAGCGAGGATGCCGCCGAACTCCGACGCGACGATCTCGTACTGACGCTTCTGCGTGTTCGTCGCATCACCGAGCGTGGACGACCAGAGGCCGCCCGTGATCTGGTTGAGACGCGTGAGCAGTGAGGGGGGTGAGCTCTCGTGGCGACGCGCCGCCGTGCGGTCGCCGGTGAGCGCGGTCTGGATATCGCGCAGCTTGTTCTCCAGCGTGCGCGCATTGGCGGAAAGCGTGTCGCTCGGGCCTGGCGTGTCCTGCAGTGCGCGCTCGAGGAGATTCAACTGATTCATCGTCTCGGTAATGAGTGCGTTCGCGCCGAGCACGGCACGTGCCAGCGATGCCGTCTTTCTCTGGAAGGCGACCACGGCCGGCGAGCGCGGTGTACCCGTGGAATCGAGCATGTACACCTCGAACGTCTGCGACTCGCCGATCGGCGTGACCACCCCATCCACGCGCTTGGCCATGGCGACGTGGTACGTACCGGGCAGCACGAACGGTCCCGCGGACTGTCCGCCGAAGAAGCCGCCGCGGCCGCGCGTCGATGGCGGCATGGTCGGGTTGGGTGACGGGTAGCGCATGTCCCACGTCACGTGCTGGATGCCGGCGGTCGTCGAGCCCGTGAGCCGACGGACCACGCGTCCCTCGGCGTCCGTCACGGTGAAGAGGATGGCAGGCGGCTCCTCACGATCCTCCACACGCAGTGAATCCCACGAGGGATAGAACACATCCTCGCCGCGATGCTCAGCGGCCTTCTCCGCCTTCTGCCGGCGCGCGCGCCGCGACTCGAGTGCGTCCTTCAGGTAATAGGTGAACTGCGCGCCGTACGGCGGATCGGGTGCCGTATAGAAGTCGCTCCCCTGCCACCCCGCGCCCGAGCCGCCGAGCGGATCCGAGCGCACGAAGAGCGGCGCGCGCTTCACGGGGAAGAGCGTCGCCTCGCTGGCGAGCACTGTCGGTGTGAGCGCGCGGAGAATCGCCAGGTTGTCGAGCACGTAGAAGCCGCGGCCGAAGGTGGCGACGACGAGCGCGTCGTCGCGCTTCTGGATGGCGAGGTCGCGCACCTGGATGGTCGGGATCCCGCCGCCGAGCTTGCTCCACCGCGCGCCGCCATTCGAGGTGTAGTAGAGGCCGAACTCGGTGCCCACATAGAGCAGGTTCGGATCGATGGGATCATCGATGACCACGTACGCCGTGCCACGCTCGGGGAGGTTGCTCGAGATCGACGTCCACGTGCGGCCGAGGTTCGTGGTCTTGAAGACGTAGGGCTTGAAGTCGCCCAGCTTGTGATTGTCGAACACGACGTACGCCGTGTTCGCATCGTGGCTGGAGGGCTGGACGTGCGGGATGAACGCGGTGTCCGGCGCGCCGGGGATGTGCTCGATCTTCCGCCACGTCGTGCCGCCATCGGTGCTCACCTGGATGAGCCCATCGTCCGTCCCCACCCAGAGCTCGCCTTCCTTCACGGGCGATTCGGCGAGCGCGACGATGGAGCCGTAGAGCGTGGTGGACGAGTTCTTCGCCACCGCATCCACGCTCCACACGCGCCCCATCATCTTCAGCTTGTTGCGATCGATCCGACGCGAGAGGTCGGGGCTCACGGCGCGCCACGTGTCGCCGCGGTCGTCGCTCCGGTAGACGCGCTGCGCGGCGAAGTAGAGCCGCGTGTGCGAGAACGGGCTGATGATGAGCGGCGAATCCCAGTTCCAGCGGAGTTCCGGCTCGCCGGGCTCGGGTTGCGGCTGGATGTCGATGCGCTCGCCCGTCGCCAGGTCGAAGCGCGAGAGGTTCCCCTGCTGCCACTGCGAGTAGACGGTGTTCGGGTCCTGCGGATCGACGCGCGTCTGGAAGCCATCGCCGCCCGCGGTGAAGAACCAGTCGCGGTTCGTGACGCCGTTGTCGGTGCGCGACTGTGACGGACCGCCGACGGTCGAGTTGTCTTGCACGCCGCCGTACACACGGTAGAACGGCTTCGAGTTGTCGACCTCCACCTTGTAGAACTGCGCGAGCGGAAGGTTCGCGAAGTAGCGATACGTCTGCCCGCGATCGAAGGTCTCGTACAGTCCGCCGTCGCACCCGATGAGCAGGTGCTCCGTGTCGTCGGGATCGATCCACACGACGTGATTGTCCGGATGCTTGTCGCGCTCGCCCACGCGCTCGAACGTCTTCCCCGCATCTTCGGTGACCATCGTGGCGACGTCGGTCGAGTAGACGCGGTCCACGTCGTGCGGATCGGGGAAGAGCTCCTGGTAGTAGAGACTCGTTGCGGTGTAGTCGCTCATCCGCTCCCAGCTCACGCCGTTGTCGCGCGAGCGATAGAAGCCGCCCTTGTCGTTCGCCGCTTCGACCACGGCGTAGACGATGTCGGGATCGACCGGCGAGATGGCGAGCCCGATGCGACCCAGATCTTCGTTGGGGAATCCGGATTGCGACTTCTTCCACGTGGCGCCGCCGTCGGTGGAGCGATAGAGCCCGGACTCCGGTCCGCCGGCGATGTAGCCCCACTGGTGACGGATGCGCTGCCACGTGGAGGCGATGACGATGTCCGGGTTCCGCGGATCGAGCACGACGTCGGTCGCGCCCGCCCACTCGCCGCCGTCGAGCACCTTCTTCCAGGTAGCGCCGCCGTCGGTGGTCTTGAAGAGTCCGCGATCGCCGCCGCCGCTCCAGAGCGGACCCTGCGCGGCGACGTACACGACGTCGGAGTTGCGCGGATCGATGACGATCCTGCCAATGTGCTCGGAATTCTTGAGGCCGACGTTCTGCCACGTGCGCCCGCCGTCGATCGACTTGTAGACGCCGTCGCCGTAGGAGACGGAGCGCTGCGCGTTGTTCTCGCCCGTGCCGACCCAGACGATGTTCGGATTCTTCGGATCGACGACCACGACGCCGATCGAGTACGACCCTTCACGGTCAAAGACGGGCGTGAAGGTGACGCCGGCGTTCGTCGTCTTCCACAGACCGCCGGAGGCGGTGGCGATGTACCACGTGCTCTTGTGACGCGGGTCGACGGCGATGTCGCTGATGCGCCCGGAGATCAGGCCGGGCCCGATCGAGCGGAAGTGGAGCGCGGAAGCGGGATTGCGCTGGCGGGTGGAGTCGTTGCGCTGCGGACCTGACGCAGCAGCGGCCGAGCGCGCGGAGGTGCGCGCGCGACGCTGGGCAACGAGGTGTGCCGGCGCGGCGAGCCCGAACGCGAGCGCGAGCGCGAGAAGCGATGTGCGACGGGACATGGCGGGTGCGGCCGACGAATGCCGCGGGTTCCGGTGGAGTGGGAGACGGCGGAGCGCGTCCGACAAGATTACGGCTGGATCACCGGGGGGCAAGCAATCCCGAGGGTGCCCGCTCACGGCGACAGCGGCGTGCTCCGCAACGGTGGCGTGGTCGGCGGCGGATGCCGATGGTGCGTCGCCTGCTCGTACCCGTATGCGAGCCGGAACAGCGTCGGCTCGCTCCATGCGCGCCCGAAGAAGGTGATCCCCGCCGGGAGCATCCCACCGCGCGTGTAGCCCATCGGCACCTGCACGGCGGGCCACCCCGTGCTCGGCGAGAAGAGCTGGCTGTTGTCCCCTGCCGGCGTGTTGAGATCGCCGATCAAGCGCGGTGGGTTGCTCCACGTCGGATAGACGAGCGCATCGAGGTGGAGTCGATCCATGACGCGCTGCACCGCGGTACGCAGCCCCGCGCTGAAGCGCGCGTCGCTCGCACAGCCGGGACTCTGCTCCGGCGGTGTGTCCGCCATCGCCGCGCGGCGGAGCCGCGTCTCGATGGACGGGTGGTAGCGCCGCGAGCGAATGATCTCGGCCAGGCTCTTCACCGGCGTGCGTCCGCCCGTGCTCGCGATCCATCGCTCGAGGTCGTACTTGAACCGGTTGCACGAGCCGCGGTTCGCGCGCTCGAGTGAGTCGAGCTCGGGGATCATCACCGTGTCGATCACCGTCGCGCCCGCGCGGCGCATGTCGGCGAGCGCGCGGTCGAAGACGGAGAGCACCTCGGCGTCCGCGCTCGGCCGCTCGTACGCTTGGCGCAGCACACCGATGCGCGCGCCGCGCAGCCCGTCGCGCACGAGCGACTTGGAGTAGTCGGGGATCGCGCGGTCCTTGCTCGGCGCGGTGGCCGGATCGTCGGGATCGTAGCCAGCCACGACCTGGAAGACGGCAACCGCATCGGCGACGGTGCGCGCCATGGGGCCCGCGATATCCGCCGAGAGATCGAGCGGCACGATGCCGGCGCGGCTCGTGAGCCCCATGGTCGAACGGATGCCGACGAGCGCCTGATGCGATGACGGGCCGCGAATCGAGTTGCCCGTATCGGTGCCGAGCCCGACTTCGCCGAGGTTGGCGGCGACGGCGGCAGCGGTACCGCCACTGGAGCCCGCGGTCACGCGATTGAGCGCATACGGATTGCGCGTGTACCCCGGGAGAATGGAGCTCACGGTTTCGTACGGACTGAACGCGAACTCCGCCATGTTCGACTTGGCGAGCACGATGGCGCCGGCCTCGCGGACGCGGCGCACGAGGAACGCGTCGCGATCGGGGATGAAGCCTTTGAGCGAAAGGGAGCCGGCCGTCGTCTGCAGTCCCGTCGTCTCGTAGTTGTCCTTCACGATGACAGGGATGCAGTGGAGCGGGCCCATCGGCGCGCCGCTGCGCATGACGGCATCGAGGGAGTCGGCCGTCTTGAGCGCATCAGGGTTGACGAGGATGATGGCGTTGATGGCCGGGCCGTTCTTGTCGTAGGTCTCGATGCGGCGGAGGTATTGCTCGACGAGCGCGCGGCAGGTGAGGGTGCCGGCGCGCATGGCCGAGTGGACGTCGGCGATGGTGGTTTCTTCGACGTGGAACGGTGCGGGCTGTTGTGCCGGGAGAGTCGATGCGGCCGAAGCGATGGCGAGACTGGCGGCCACGATGCCCGACATCGACCATCGCGGCATCCGGGTGGTCCTCATGAATGTCATCTCGGGTTGTCGTAATGCTGCGTCGGGCGATGGGGTGGTCGAGGTGCCACGAGGGCGCCCCGGTGAGGAGTTACAGGCACCTGAACACGTGTGCGCTCGCGCCGCGCTGGAGCGTGAACGTGCCGATGTTCGTTCCGCTGTCGGTCTCGACGATGCCGAGCGTCATCGTGTTGCCCGTTACCTGCCCGGTGTAGCGCGCGGGATGCGACGGCAGCGTGTCGCCCTGGAGGATGGGCCCGCCGCGGCCGGGGGTGAATGTTCCGTTCGCCGCGAACTTGCCCGCGTCGTCAGGAACGAGCGGCGCGCTGATGGTGCCGCTCGCGCAGTCGAACTCCGCGCTGCCACCGGTATCGGTGACGACGAGACTGATGTGGTCGCCGCCCCACGAGCCGGTGAGGTCCGACGGCGCGGCGAAGCTCGAGCAGCCCATACCGAGCGGCAGGAGTAAGGCGAAGCAGGAGAAGACGACGCGAGAACGCAGCCCGGACATCGGTACACCTCCGCGAGGGTCCGTGGCAACAAAGGTACAGATGGGCTGCGCATCGCGCACGCGAGCGGGGAGGAAGATGCTCGAGCCGCTGTGGGATCTCGCTGGCGGACCGAGATCCCTCGCTACGCTCGGGATGACACCGCTGCTACGCTCGGGATGACACCGGTGCTACGCTCGGGATGACACCGCCCCCCGCCTCTCGCCTCTCGTCTTCCGCCTATCTATGATTCTACAGCTGCCTCCTCGTCCCGGACCTCTTCGCCCCTCACCGGAGTCCGTCGTATGAGTGCTTTCACACTCACCGTCAACGGTCGTCGCCACACCGTCGACGTCGCGCCCGACACCCCGCTGCTCTGGGTACTGCGCGATACCCTGAACATGACCGGCACCAAGTTCGGATGCGGCATGGCGCTGTGCGGCGCGTGCACCGTGCACCTCGACGGCACGCCCATCCGCTCGTGCTCGACACCGATCTCCGCCGCCGCGGGCAAGCCGATCACCACCGTCGAAGCGCTGGCGTCGCACGACATCGGGCAGCGCTTGCAGGAGGCGTGGGTCGCCGAAGAGGTGCCGCAGTGCGGCTACTGCCAGTCGGGTCAGCTCATGTCCGCGGCCGCGCTCCTCGCGAAGAATCCGAAGCCGACCGACGACGACATCGATGCCGCGATGTCGGGGAACGTCTGCCGGTGCGGGACGTACCAGCGCATCCGCGCGGCGATCCACCGCGCCGCCGGCACGGGAGGTGTGAAATGAGCAGCGATACGCGCGTCTCTCGCCGTGATTTCCTGCGCACCGGCGTGACATCGGCCGCCGGCCTCACGATCGCGTTCTATCTCCCGTCGCGCCTCACGGACGCGGCGTTCGCGCAATCGCTCGACCGCGCGACCGACGCGGCCGCGTTCGCGCCGAACGGGTGGGTGCACATCGGCACGGATGGCCTCGTCACCATCACGGTCGACAAGTCGGAGATGGGGCAGGGCGTGTGGACATCGCTCCCGATGCTCGTGGCCGAGGAGCTCGAGGTCGATCTGAAGTCGGTGCGCGTGGGGCCGACGCCGGAGAACCCCGAGGGGTGGACGCGGCGCATGGGGACGGGCGGGAGCAGCAGCGTGCGCTCGTCGTACGACCTGCTGCGCAAGGCGGGCGCGACCGCGCGCATGATGCTCGTGTCGGCCGCCGCGCAGCAGTGGGGCGTGGACGCGTCCGACTGTCGCGCCGAGTCAGGCGCGGTCATCCACACGCGCACGGGACGCAAGCTCACGTACGGGCAGCTCGCGTCGCGCGCGGCGACGCTCCCGGTGCCGACGGATGCGCCGCTCAAGGACCCGAAGGATTTCCGCCTGCTCGGGCACCGCGTGCCGCGCACCGATACGCCGCACAAGGTGAACGGCACCGCGCAATTCGGCATCGACGTGCGCGTGCCCGGGATGCTCTACGCGTCCGTGGAGCGCTCGCCGGTGTTCGGCGGGACGATCAAGCGTGTGGATGATGCGCGCGCAAAGGCGATGCCCGGCGTCAAGCACATCGTGCGGCTCGACCCGGTGAAGAGCGCGCGCTCAGAAGCCGCGGTAGCCGTGGTTGCCGAGAGCTACTGGCAGGCGCTCACCGCGCGACGCGCGCTCGTAGTCGAGTGGGATGAGGGCGCCAACGCGTCGCTCGACAGCGCGGGGATCAGCGCGTCGCTCGCGTCGCTCGCGCAGAAGCCGGGCGTGCAGGCGCGCAAGGAAGGCGATGCGACGAGCGCGATGGCCGGTGCGGCGAAGATGATCGATGCGGTGTACGAGGTCCCTTACCTCGCGCACGCGACGATGGAGCCGATGAACTGCACCGCGTACGTGCGCCCCGATGGCTCGTGCGATGTCTGGGCGCCCACGCAGGGGCAGTCGGGGACGCAGCGCGTGGCGGCGGAGGTGAGCGGTCTGCCCGTCGAGAAGGTGCGCGTCCACACGACGTACCTGGGCGGCGGCTTCGGACGGCGGAGCGAGACGGACTTCGTGGCCGAGGCGGTGGCGCTGTCGAAGGCGATGGGCGCGCCGGTGCAGATGATCGACACGCGCGAGGACGACATCCGCCACGACTTCTATCGTCCCACCACGTACAACCGGTTCGGCGCGGCGTTCGACGCGAGCGGGACGCCGGTCGCGTGGACGCATCGCATCGTCGGCCCGTCGATCTCGACGTCGAAGGGGTTCCCGCCGCGCAACGGCATCGATGGCTCGCTCATCGAGGGCGCGGCGAACGTGCCGTACGAGATTCCGAACATCCTCGTCGAGCAGACGATCGCCGACCTCCCCATCCCACTCGGCTACTGGCGCTCGGTGGGGAGCTCGCACAACGCGTTCGTCACCGAGTGCTTCTTCGACGAAGTGGCACGCGCGGCGGGGAAGGATCCCTACGAGCTGCGGCGCGCGCTGCTCGCGAATCACCCGCGTCACCTTGGGGTGCTGAACCTCGCGGCCGAGAAGGCCGGGTGGGGGACGCCGCTCCCGACGGGGCGCGCGCGCGGGATCGCGGTGGCCGAGGCGTTCGGCTCGTTCGTGGCCGAGGTGGCCGAGGTATCGCTCGACGCGAGCGGGAAGCCGCGCGTGCACCGCGTGGTGTGCGCGGTGGATTGCGGCCCGACGGTGAACCCGGACACGATCGAAGCGCAGATGCAGAGCGGGATCGTGTACGGCTTGACCGCCGCGCTGTACGGCGACATCACCATCGACCGTGGCCGCGTGCGGCAGGGGAACTTCGACAGCTACCCGATGCTGCGCATGAACGAGATGCCGGTGGTCGAGGTGTACATCGTGCCGAGCACGGAGAAGCAGGGCGGGATCGGCGAGCCCGGCACCCCGCCCATCGCGCCCGCCGTGTGCAACGCGATCTACACGCTCACCGGAAAGCCGATCCGGAGCCTGCCGATCATGCGTGCGGGGAAGTCGAGGATCGCGGAAGTGGGTCAGTGAGTCAGGAACGACAGAAAGCGGAGAGCAGAGAGTAGAGAGCAGGAACGGCCTCGGGGCGAGTGCTCGCCCTCGAGGCCGTTTCCGCTTTCTGCTCTCTGCTTTCTGCTCTCTGCTTTCTGCTCTCTGTCGTTCCCGACTCACTGACTCACCCTCAACACCGCCACCCACACCCCATCCACCAGCGCGTGCGTCACGGCTGACGCGGTGACCTTTCCGGTGCGCAGGTAGGTCCAGCCGTAGGCGAAGCCGGCAAGGGTCGCGAGGAGGATGTAGCGCGGGTCGGGGAAGTGGGCGAGGCCGAAGATGACGGCGGCCATGGGGAGTGCGCGCGGAGCACCGAGCCAGCGGGTGAGCAGGTTCTGGATCAGACCGCGAAAGAGAAATTCCTCGGGGACCGCGGTCACCAGGTAGATGAGGATCGGGCGGACGAAGACGCTCCACGGGCGCACGTCCGGATTCCACGCGAGGAAGCGCGTGGCGAGTCCGAGCGGGATGGCGATGATGGCGAAGGCGCCGAAGGCCGTCACCGCGAGGCGCACGTCGCGCCAGGTGAGCAGGAACGTGTACCCCACCCCGTCCAACCGGCGCACGATCAGAAAGAGGTAGAGTCCCTCGACGAGCGCGAGAAAGGGCACCGCGTTGTAGCCGCCCGCGATCGGGAGCGGGAGCGTCGGCAGGAGGTGGAACTCGATCGGGAGCCAGAACAGCACGGCCGCCGCCAGTTCGCGCACAGGAGGGCGGCCGGTCGGTGTGCGACCGCTGGCCACGACGAGCGCCGGGAGAACGAGATATGCGGCGAAGGGCCCGGCCCGCGCGCCGACGGATAATCCCGCCAGGCGCAGATACACGAGACTCGCCAGCCAGAGCACCACGGGCGCGGCCAGTGCACGCGGCAGGGTGCGGTGGAAAGCGGAGGTGAGCGCGTCGCGCACCGCACCCACGCTGAGGGCGAGGTACGCGCCCACCAGGAGGACGAAGAGCATGAGCACCGCGATCCGCTCGGATGCACTCCCCGCCAACGGCCCGAGCGACACGAACACCGCGAACGCGACGACGAACAGCGTGGCGGCGACGACGCCCTCCGCGCGCCACTCCGTGCTCCGCTCCGCGATCGGCGTCTGGTCGCGCGCGCCCGGTGTCGAGGCCGCGGTCGTATACTCGCTCATCGTCCTCTTCATCTGGTGGATCCAGCTCCGGTTCCGGCCGTTCGTGGCGCTGCTCCTCGGCGCGGTGATCGCGTCGCACGTGCTGCACCGGGAGACACCAACGCACCTCGGCTTCCGCCTCGACAATCTACGCGCGTGCTTCGTCGCGTACGGCCCCTTCGTGCTGCTCCTGGTGAGTGCGGCACTCGCGATCGGAGCAGTGCTGCACAGCTTTCGCCCGCTCCCTGCGGGAACGGAGCTCAGTATCCTGGCCGGCTACTGCGTGTGGGGGCTCTTTCAGCAGTACGTGTTGCACGGCTACTTCACCAACCGGCTCACGCGCGTGATTCGCGGTCCCGCGTCGATGTGGGCGGTGCCGCTGCTGGCGGGCGTGTGCTTCGCGGGTGCGCACGCGCTCAACTGGTACCTCATGTTGGTGACGTTCATCACCGGAATACTGAGCGCGCTCATCTACGTGCGGTCGCGCAATCTCTTCTTTCTCGGGATCGCGCACGGCGTCGTTGGCACCGTACTCTTTCTCGTATCGCCGGACAGCATCGCGCACCACTTCATGGTGGGGCCGGGGATGCTGCGGTGATCACGGGATGCGGGATGCGGGATGCGGGATGCGGGAGGCGGGAGGCGGGGTGCGGGGTGCGGGACGAAACACGGTGTCATGCCGAGCGCAAGCGAGGAATCTCGGGCTACTGAGGAGATCCCTCGCTCACGCTCGGGATGACAGCCGGTGCGTTCGGGATGACAAGCGCTGCCGCTCGGGAAGACATCCACCGCCGCTCGGGACAACACCGCATCCCGCATCCCGCATAGCGCCTCCCGCATCCCGCATCCCGCCTCCCGCCTCCCGCGCCCTTCTCTTGCGCCGCAAAATTTGCTTCTGTAGAGTTCGCCGCCTGCAATTGATATCGCTTTGCTACTCATTCCGGATCACGACGCTGGCGCGTGCGTGTCTGCCAGCTTGTCGTAGTGCTCCGATTCCCCTACATGCGATTCGCTCACCGCTTCCGCGCCGCTCGCGCGATGTCGCGCGCGCGCTACGTTGCGACGCGCATCACATATCGTCTTTACGAGAACTGATATCTTCCCACGCCACATCCTCGGGACGCTGACGCGGCCGGCTCGCCCGACCGCTCGCTGACCGACTCCGCCGGCGATGCAGCCGGTCCCATCAGTCGCCTCGCAGTTCTCGATGTCCGCTGTACAGAAGCCCACCATGAGCTTTCGCACGCTGGTGCGTCGCGCCAGCTCGTTCGCCGCCCCACACAAGGGCGCGATCGCGGCCGTGCTCGTCGTCGCCCTCATCGGCTCCGCACTGAGTGCCGCCCAACCGCTCTTCATGAAGCGCATCGTCGATGCGCTCGCCGACTCCTCGCAGCGAAAGCAGCTCTGGGGCGCCGTCCTCGGCCTCCTCATCCTCGAAGCGCTGCGCGCGGTGCTCACCGGGTGGACCACCGTCCGCTCGTGGGTCATCAAGAACGCCGTCGACTACGAGCTGCGCACGAAGCTCGTCGAGAAGCTCACCGTGCTGCCCATCGAGTACCACCGGCGCGGCACCGTGGGCGGGCTCATGAACCTCATGAACCAGAGCGTCGGCAATTTCGAGCAAGCGTTCAAGGAAGTCGCGTTCACCTTTCTCCCCACCTGCTTCTACCTCGTGCTGTCGGTCGTCGCCATGCTCAAGCTCGACTGGCGACTCACGCTGGCCACGGTGGTCTTCCTCCCGATCCCGGTGGTAATCTGGGCGCGCACCGCGCGCGTGCAGACGCAGCGCGAGCGCACGCTCATGACGCACTGGGCCAAGCTGTACGGACGCCTGAACGAAGTGCTCGACGGGATCCAGACGGTGAAGAGCTTCGCGATGGAGCGCTCGGAGACGCTGCGCTTCCTCGATGGCCAGCGCGCGGGGAAGAAGATCGTGCAGGACGGCGTGAAGGACGACGCGGTCACCAACGCCGCGCAGAACCTTCTCATCCTCGGCGCGCGACTCTCCACCGTGGCCGTCGGCGCGTATCTCGTCACCACGAGTCGCATCACGCTCGGCACGCTCGTCGCCTTCCTCGGCTACACGTCCGCGCTGTTCGCGCCTCTGCAGAGCCTCACCGAGCTGTACAAGCTCGTGCGCAAGGGCGCGGTGGGGACGGAGACGATCGTCGAGATCCTCGACGAGCCAGAGACGCTCATCGACCGGCCGGACGCGAAGCCTGCGCCCACGCTCACGGGCGCGATCGAGTTCCAACACGTGTCGTTCGGCTACCGGCCGGACACGCCGGTGCTGCATCACCTGTCGCTGTGCGTGGAGCCCGGCGAGTGGGTGGCGCTCGTGGGGCCGAGCGGGAGCGGCAAGAGCACGCTCACCCTGCTGCTGCAGCGACTCTACGAGCCGACCAACGGCGCCGTGCTGCTCGACGGCCACGATCTGCGCTCGCTCACGGCAGGCTCGTTCCGGCGACAGATGGGCGTCGTCCCGCAGGACGTGCGCCTGTTCAGCGACACGATCCGCGCGAACATCGCCTACGGCCGCCCCGACGCGGCGGACGAGGACATCGAGATCGCGGCGCGCGCGGCGAACGCGCACGAGTTCATCATGGATCTCCCGCAGGGGTACGACACGATGGTGGGCGAGCGCGGCGTGGGACTCTCGGGCGGTCAGCGCCAGCGCATCGCGATCGCGCGCGCGTTCCTGACCGATCCCCCGGTGCTGATCTTCGACGAAGCGACATCCGCGCTCGACACGGAAAGCGAGCGCGCCATCCAGGGCGCACTCCGCCGCTTATCGCGCGGCCGCACGACGCTGGTGATCGCGCATCGCCTCTCCACCGTCCGCGAAGCGAACCGGATCATCGTGCTCGACCAGGGGCGCATCGTCGAGATGGGGCGCCACGACGAGCTGCTCGCGCTCGGCGGCACCTACGCGACGCTCGTCGGCGCGCAGACGCTCGAGAACGCCGAGCCGAGCGTGCCGGAACAGAGTGTCCAGGAGCGCAGCGAGCCGGAAGTAACGTTCCCGAGACGGAGACGCGTGCTGACGGACGCGGCGTGAGAACGACAGTGGGTCAGTGGGTCAGGAACGGCAGAGAGCAGAAAGTAGAGAGCAGAAAGCAGAGAGGCGTTCCTGCTTTCTGCTCTCTGCCTTCTGCTCTCGCCGTTCAGGCCCTTTCTGACTCACTGACCCACTGACTCACTGACCCACTTCAATAGACGTCCGGGAACGCATACACCGGCGGCGGTACCAGCGGCGTGCCGACTTCGAGCGTGATCTGCATGCGCTCGGTGAAGGCGATGGCGCGTGGGTCGGCGGTGTAGCGCTTGCCGTCGACGAAGACGGTGAGTGGGCCGGAGAAGCCGGCCGTGTTCGTCGCCGTGAGCGGTTGCCCCCAGGTGTCGAAGAACTGACCGAGCGTGAGCGGCTGGTTGACCGACGGCTCGACGTGCACGATGCCCGAGGCGTCGTGCGTGTGCAGCCAGTAGAAGCACGACGCGGCGGTCACGAAGTTGGCCTGCACCTGCGGGTTCACGGCGCCGACGGCGAGCGGGATGGCGAGCTGCTCGCCGTTGACGATGAGCGACAGATGGACGTGGATGTGGTAGGCCAGCTGCGCCATCGTTTCGCAAGGCATGCCGTTCACCGTCTGCCCCTGGCCGCCGGTCGGCGTGTCGCCCTGTGGGAGCGAGTCCTTGCCGATGACGGCCGCCGGCGCGAGGAGGATGGGCGTCGCCGCGTTCACGGTGAGCGGGATCGACGCGGATGCGGTGTCACTCATGGCGGTGATCGTCGCCGAGCCCACGCCCCATGCCCTCACGAGCCCGGCGCTCGTGATCTGCGCGATGTTGGTATCGCCCGAGGACCAGGTGACCGGATGATCGAGCGTCGCGCCGTTCGCATCCTTGACAACCGCGGCGAGCTTGAGCGTGTCGCCGACCGTGAGCGTTGGCGCGGTGGACGGCGTGAGGGCGATGGTGGCCGCGAGCTCCGGGGCCACCGAGGAGTCGTGCGAGCCGCCGCACGAGTCGAGCGACACGATGCTCGCGCACAACATCAGCGCGGCCCATCGGTTCCACGGCCACGTCATCCGCAGCATACCGTCGTGCTCCGGCAAGGGGTCACGCCCCGAGCGCCAGCGCGTGCGCGCCAGGAAGCGACACCGCCATGTGCATCTTCCTTGCCAGCAGACGCCCCCTTGCCGGCAGACGCCCCGGCTACCGCACGGTGATCGATCCCGTCATCCGCGGATGGATCGAGCAGAAGTACGCGTACGTGCCCGGCGCCGCGAAGGTGTGCGCGTAGCGCTGGCTCGTGTCCAGCACCGGTGACGATGCGAACCGCTTGTCGGTGCTCACGATCTGATGCGGCACGTCGTCGCGGTTCACCCAGGTGATGCGCGTGCCGGCGGCGACGGCGAACGCCTGTGGCGCGAAGCTGAAGTTGTCGATGTCGATCTGGTTCGGAACCGCGGGCCGCGATGACGCTCGGGACGGTGATGCGTCATGCTGCATCTGCGCCATGGTCTGCGCGCCGACGGCCGCACCGGACAGCGTCGCATCCACGACGGCGAGTGTCTGCGCGCCCGCGACGTAATTCACGCTCGTGAGCCCGAGGAAATCGCGCAGCCGCGTGGCGGGCACCGTCAGGGGCCCCGGCGACGGCGCCGTGCCGGGCGCGGGCTGCGGAAACGCGGTGGACAGCGCGGTGTGGAAGCTCATGTGCCCTTCGATCTTCTGCACCACCTGATGGATGTGGCCGTTCAGCACGGTCACCGATCCGAATCGCTTGAGGTACGAGAGCGCCTGCGCGCCATCGTCGGTGCCCCACCCCCATGCGGGATACACGGCCCAGAGCGGCACGTGCGCAAAGACGACGATCGGCGTGCTGCTCGACAGATGCCGCACGTCGCGCTCGAGCCACTCGAGCTGCTCGCGTCCGAGATTCCCCAGTCCGCCCGGCTTGAGATCGAGCACGTTCACGAGCCCCACGAAGTGCACGCCCTCGTAGTCGAAGCTGTACCATCCTCGCCCCGCGCCTTTCCCGTAACGCGCGAGGTACGATGCGCCGTCGTCGCCGAGGACGTCGTGCTCGCCCGGCACGTAGAACACGTGCCCGGTCTTGGTCTTCGCCGAGCGAATCACCTGCTGCGCCGTATCGAACTCGTCGGGCTTCGAGAGCTGGCTGATGTCGCCCGTATGCAGGAGGAACGCGGGCTGCTTGGGCAAGCCGTTGATCCGATGGATCGCCTCCTGCAGTGTCGCCGTCACGTCGGTGTTCGCGGCCTTGTTGAAGCCGATGTGGCTGTCGCTGATCTGCACGAAGAAGAGCGTGCTCCGCGCCGCCGCATCGTCGAGGTCCGCGGCGCTGTGGAGCAACCGGGAGCTCAACACGCCGCCGCTGATCGCCCAGAGCATCCCCGTGCCCGCCCAGGCCATGCACTTCAGGAAGCCGCGACGATCGATGCCGTCGTCGCTATGGTCGTGTGTGATGTAGTTCGACATGGGACTTCTCCGGGTTCGCCGTCACGATCATGGCGCGTGCGATGTCACGCGCCGGCAGACGAGACTCCCCGGCGGCCGAGAATATTCCCGTCGTCGGAGCGACCCGGAGCGGCGGCGCAGGCGGGAATAAACGCGACGTCCGCGGGGTCTCATCGGGGAACCCCGCCGGCATCGGGCCGAATGGATCGGCGCGTGCCGCTGGGCGACATCGCGCATTGACCCGCGCTTCATCGTGCGATCCGGTCCGCACACCGTTCGGGAGATCCGTTGGAAGCGAGCCAGCTCGGGCGTTTCGAAGCCGCCGTGCTCCCGCACCTCGATGCGGCGTACACGCTGGCGCGGTACCTCATGCGCGACCGGCACGATGCGGAGGACGCCGTGCAGGACGCCGTCCTGCGCGCACTCCGCCACTTCGGTGGATTCCGTGGAGATGATGGGCGCACGTGGCTGCTCGCGATCGTGCGCAACGCGTGTCACACGATGCTGCATCGACGCGGCCGGGATGCGCGCGCCACCGAGTTCGATGAAGAGGTGCACAGCGAGGCGGTGGACACCGAGGACCCGGAGGCCGCCCTGCTCCGCGGCGCGGCACAGGAGTCCGTGCATCACGCGGTCGATCGCCTCCCCGACGAGTTCCGCGAAGTGATCGTCCTTCGCGAGCTTCAGGGACTCTCGTACAAGGAGATCAGTGTGGTGGCCGGTGTCCCCATCGGCACGGTGATGTCCCGGCTCGCGCGCGCTCGGCAGCGACTGCAGCGCGTGCTGGGGCCGGACCTCGAGGAGATTCGCTGACATGACCTGCTTGGACTGCACCGCTCGACTCGACGCGTACCTCGACCAGGAGCTCGACGTCGTTCAGCGCGACGACCTGGAGCGGCATCTCGAGACGTGTCTGGAGTGCCAGCTGCGACACGAGCGGTACCGCGCGCTGAGCAGCGCGCTGCGCGACCAGCTGCCAACGTATACCGCGCCCGATCTGCTCCGCGCCCGCATCGACGGCGCCATGCGGGCCGTGCGGACCGAGCGGACGGGTACGCAGGTGCGGCGGTGGCGATGGACCGCGATCGCCGCCTCGCTGCTCTTCGTGCTCGCCACGGGGTACGCGGCGTTGGGGATTCAACGCCCAGCTTCACCGCAGGCCGCGATGGCGCACGAGGTGCTGACGAGCCACGTGCGATCGCTCATGCCCGACCATCTGACAGATGTGGCGTCCACCGATCAGCACAACGTGAAGCCGTGGTTCGACGGACGGCTGGACTACTCGCCCCCCGTGTACGATCTCGCGGCGCAGGGATTCCCGCTCGTCGGTGGGCGGTTGGATTACGTGGGCGGTCGCCCCGTCGCGGCGCTCGTCTATCAGCGCCGCAAGCACGTGATCAACCTGTTCGTGTGGCCGACCGCGCAAGCGAATGGCGGCACGCCCGAGGTCACGCAGCAGGGCTACCATCTGCTGCACTGGACGCGGGGCGGCATGACGTACTGGGCCGCGTCCGACCTGAACGGCGAGGAGCTGCGGGAGTTCGCGCGACTCGAGCAGCAGATGGATTCGGTGGCGGCGTCGCGCTGACCTTCCCGTCGGTGCAGCGCACCGCTCGAGGCGCGATGCTTGCGCCCTCGATGCGTGTGGAGGAGGTATCATGACACACGGAAGCACACACACCGAATTGACACCCAATGCACAAGCCGCCGGCACGATCACGCTCGGCGGAGACCTTACGGTGAACCGGCTCGGCTTCGGCGCCATGCGCATCACGGGGTCGGGCATCTGGGGCCCACCATCCGATCCCGAGGAGGCGAAGCGCACGCTGCGCCGCGCGATCGAGCTCGGCGTCGATTTCATCGACACGGCCAACTCGTACGGACCGCACGTCTCGGAGGAGCTCATCGCCAAGGCGTTGTATCCGTACCCGGAGGGACTCGTGATCGCCACGAAGGGCGGGCTCGAACGCCCCGGCCCCAACAAGTGGGAGCCCAACGGCGATCCCGCGCACCTGCGCAGCGAGCTCGAGGGGAGCCTGCGGCGCCTGCGACTCGATCGCATCGATCTCTACCAGTTGCACCGCATCGATCCGGAGGTGCCGGAGGACGAGCAGTTCGACGCGCTGCGCGACTTCCAGCGCGATGGGCTGGTGCGGCACGTCGGACTCTCGGAGGCGAGCGTCGAGGAGATCGAGCGCGCGCGGCGCGTGGTGCCGATCGTCTCGGTGCAGAACCGATACAACCTGGAAGATCGGCACTGGCAGCACGAGGTAGACTACTGCGAGCGCGAGGGACTCGCGTTTCTCCCGTGGGCGCCGCTGGGCGCGGGGAAGATCGGGGAGGAGAGTGCGCTCGCGCGCGTGGCGCAGCGGCACGATGCGACGGCGCTGCAAGTGGCCATCGCGTGGCTGCTGGCGCGGTCGCCTGCGATGCTCCCGATTCCGGGGACGTCGCGCGTGTCGCATCTCGAAGAGAACATCGCGGCCGCGTCGCTCCAGCTCACGGACGAGGACATGCGCGAGCTGGATCAGGTGTAACGCATGGATGTGGGTGCGGGCACCACGCCCGCACCACACGGCTCAGGCGACCGCACCCGCTCCGCCCGCCACCTGTTCCTCGCGCGCGCCATCCGACATTCGACAAGCCGCACCGCCGTCGCTATCTTGGCCGGTCCCGAGCCAAGCTCGTGAAGGCACTACCAGAGACTGACGGAGGCGGCATGAGCGGAGTACGAGTGCTGGTCGGCACGCGCAAGGGCGCGTTCGTCCTGACCGCGGACGGCAAGCGCAAGTCGTGGGACGTGTGCGGTCCCTTCTTCGGCGGGTGGGAGATCTACCACATGAAGGGCTCGCCCGTCGATCCCAACCGGCTGTACATGTCGCAGAGCAGCGGCTGGTTCGGGCAGCTCATGCAGCGCTCCGACGATGGTGGTAACACGTGGAACGCCGTGGGCAACGCGTTCGTGTACGACGGCGTTCCCGGCACGCACCAGTGGTACGACGGCACGCCGCATCCGTGGGAGTTCAAGCGCGTGTGGCACCTCGAGCCGTCGCTCACCGATGCCGACACGGTGTACGCGGGCGTCGAGGACGCGGCGCTCTTCCGCTCGACCGATGGCGGCGCGACGTGGAAGGAGCTCTCTGGCCTGCGCGGCCATGACACCGGTTCGCGCTGGTCGCCGGGCGCGGGCGGGATGTGCCTCCACACCATCGTGCACGATCCCGCCGATCCGCATCGCATGTACGTCGCCATCTCGGCCGCGGGCGCGTTCCGCACGGACGATGGCGGCACGACGTGGAAGCCGATCACGAAGGGGCTGCGCTCCGAATTCCTCCCCGAGCCCGAAGCCGAAGTGGGGCACTGCGTGCATCGCATCGCGCTGCACCCGTCGCGCCCCAACACGCTCTACATGCAGAAGCACTGGGACGTGATGCGGAGCGACGACGCGGGCGACTCGTGGCACGAGGTAAGCGGCAATCTGCCGACCGACTTCGGCTTCGCGATCGACGTGCACGCGCACGAGCCGGAGACCATCTACGTGGTGCCGATCAAGAGCGACTCGGAGCACTACGTGCACGAGGGGAAGCTGCGCGTCTACCGCAGCCGCACGGGCGGCAACGAGTGGGAGCCGCTCACGAAGGGACTGCCGCAGCAGCACTGCTACGTGAACGTGCTGCGCGACGCGATGGCGGTGGACTCGCTCGATCCGTGCGGCGTGTACTTCGGCACGACGGGCGGTCAGGTGTACGGATCGCCCGACGGCGGCGACAGCTGGACGCCGATCGTGCGCGACCTGCCGAGCGTGCTCTCGGTCGAGGTGCAGACGCTCGCATGATCCGCGTGGTGCTGCCGGTGCCGCTGTGCACCCTCGCGCGCATCGATCAGGTCGATCGCGAGGTGGTGCTCGAGGTCGCGGGGCGCGTGACGCAGCGCTCCGTGCTCGATGCGCTCGAGGCGCGGCACCCGATGCTGCGCGGCACGCTGCGCGACCACGTGACGCAGCGGCGCCGGCCGTTCATCCGGTTCTACGCATGCGAGCAGGATCTCTCCCACGACTCGCCGGACGCGCCGCTGCCGGAGGCCGTCGTGAACGGCGAGGAGCCGTTTCTCGTGGTGGGAGCGACGGCGGGGGGATGATGGGCGCGTGTCATCCCGAGCGCATTGTCATCCCGAGCGGAGCGAGGGATCTCGGGGTGCTCAACCGAACAGCAGTTCACCACAGAGGCACGGAGGACACAGAGAACAGCGATGGAAAGAGCTCTCTGTAGTTCTCCGTGTCTCTGTGCCTCTGTGGTGGATGTTCACGCCCCGGCGCGAGATCCCTCGCTCCGCTCGGGATGACAACCGCGCGGGATGACAACCGCGCGGGATGACAACCGCGCGGATGATGCGCGGTCACTCGGTGACGTGAACGCGCTCGCTCGCACCGATCCCCTCCTCCCCCGCCCACTCGCGGCCGATCGCGCAGATCTTCCGCTTCCGGTAGCCGCACCGCTCGCACTTGGGGCCCGCCGAGGTCGCGTAGTCGCGCGCGGCGATGCGCGCGATCGTCTCGCGCGGCCACACGTCGACGTTCGTCGTCGCGACATCGAAGCGCCAGCGATGCACCACCGGGCCGGCGAGGAAGACGAGCGCGCACTCCGCCACGTCGCCCACGCCGGCGCGTGACAGCGCGAGCGCGTACAGCTCGAGCTGCGATGTGTAGCGATCGATGAGATAGTCGAGCTGGCCGGCGCGACTGAGGTCGTTCGACTTGTAGTCGACCACCGTCCATCGACCGTCGTGCGTCTGGATCGCGAGGTCGATCACGCCGTCCAGCAGGACGCCGCCCACGTCGGTGGCGAACGGCCATTCGCGCTCCACGCGGCGCGCCGCGCGCACTGCCGCGCCCAGCTCCCCGGTGAGCACGGGCTCGAGCATGCGACGGAGCGCCGCGTGTCGCTCCACGGGTTGCGTCTCCAACAGCCGCGCGACCTCCGCGTTCAGATCCGGCGCATCGAAGCGCGCGCGCTCGAGGAGCGCGTGCACGATGGTCCCGAGCTCGACCGCGGACAGACCACGTACCTCCGCGCCACGCACGGCCGCGCGGCGCGGCAGGTGCTCGTCGATCTCGAGATCGTGCGTGAAGCGGTAGACCTGCGGGCACCGCCGGAACGCGAGGAGCTCCGTCACCTTCACCGCGAGCGGCAGCACCGCGGGGCGCGACTCAGCTGACGCCGCCGTAAAGCTCGCCGACGCGGGACTCGACGCCGAAACGGGCGCCGGCTCGAACGTCGCCGCCAGCGTCTCGCCGCTCCGGTACATGTTGCACGCGTCCACCGGGCCGTCGATGCGACACACACGCGTGCGATACGATGCGCAGTCGTGCTCTCCATCCACCGCCAGCGTGCGCTCGGTGTGCCGCAGCAGGAACGCGAGCGGAGCAACGTACCGCTCGCTCGTGGCGCTCGCTTCGGGTGCATCGCTCGCGGCTCCATCACTCGCATCGGCTGCATCGAGCACCACGGGCTGCACGGATGCCGAGAGGATGAGCCGCTCGCGCGCGCGCGTGAGCGCGACGTAGAGCAGCCGGCGCTCCTCCGCCTCGGCGCGGGCGCGCAGCTCCTCGATCACACCGCACAGTGACAGCGGCTTCTTCGGTTCGCCATCGCCGTCGAGCGCATCGCAGAGCAGCACCCCGTGCCGCGCGCTGAAATCCGGCGCCGAGCCCGGGGGCTTCGCCTGGAGGTTCGGCAGACAGACGACCGGCCACTCGAGTCCCTTGGCCTGATGGATGGTCGTGAGCACGACGACATCGTCCGCGGGGCCGACGAGCGGCGCGAGCGGCTCCTCGGTCATCAGCTCGCGCGTGCGCTCCAACTCGGCGTACGCTTCGCCGGCCGAGATCGCGCCGAGGTCGTGCAGCTGGCGACGGAGCTTCCGCAGGTTCGCGAGCATCGCGGGGCCATCCTCGTGCCCGGCGAGCGCCGCCTCGTAGCCGAAGGTATGCAGCGCGTCCTCGAGCGCGCGCCACGCGGGCACGGAGCGCGTGCGACGGCGCAGCGCGCGGAATCGACGGCGAAACTCGGCGAGCGGCGTGTGCTCGACGTCCCCACTCGGTTCGTGCTCGGACGTCGTGCTCGGCTCGCAGTCGCGAAGCGCGTGATACAGCGCGCGCGGCGCCGACCGGCCCTCGCGGTCCGACCCCTGTCGCGTCGCGCGCGCGCGATGCAGCCGCCAGAGATCCGCGTCCGTCGCGCCCACGAACGGCGAGCGGAGCACCGCGGCCATCGCGAGATCGTCCAGCGGCTGCGCCAGCACGCGCAGCATCATCAGACAGTCAAGCACCTCCGCGCGATCGTAGAACCCCTGCCCCGCGGCAGTGACGTACGGCACGCCGCGCTCCGCGAGCGCGTGCTCGAAGTACGGAATCGCCGTGCGCGTGCGGAAGAGCAGCGCGATGTGCTTGGGGCGCAGCGGCACCCACTGCACGTCGCGCGACTCGGGGTCGCGCACGCGCGGCCGCTCGTGCAGCAGGCGCACGATCTCCTCCGCCACCGCGTCCGCCTCGCGCGGGCGGACATCGCTCAGCGGCTCGTAGCGCTTCCGCCTTCCCTCGCTCGGCAACTCGTGCTGGATCGCGTACAGCGCGGTGATCGCCGGAACCTCCAACCACTCGCCGCCGTAGTCCGCGCGCGCATCGATGGGCGCGAAGTGCTCGCCGAGCAGTGCGGGGCCAATGCCGTTGACGAACGAGACGATCTCCGGGCGGCTGCGGAAGTTCTCGCGCAGTTCGAGGCGGTGCTCTGCGCGCAACTGCCTGACCGCGGTGTGGAAGACCTCGGGATTCGCGCCGCGGAACTCGTAGATCGCCTGCTTGGGATCGCCGACGATGAACAGCGTGTTGTCGCTCGTGCGCAGCGACTGGATGATCCGGTACTGGAGCTCGTCGGTGTCCTGCGCCTCGTCGAGCAGGATGTGGCGGAAGCGCTCCGCGAGCTCGGCGCGCACCACATCGACATCCGCGAAGAGTTGCGCGACGCGCGCCTGCAGGTCGTGGAAGTCGAGCGCCCCGATGCGCCGCTTGTGCTCCGCGTAGGCGCGCGCGATGTCATCGGCCGCCGAGTAGATGGCGCGGCGCACGGGGAGGAGCTCGCGCTCCAGCGCTTCCTCGGCCGCCCAGTCCGCGCGCTCGATGAGTTGCGCCGTCTCCTTGATCGGCTTCAGCAGCGCCTTGATCGCTTCGCGCTCCTCGGCGACGATCTGGCCGGTGAAGCGCGTCTCCTGCAGCACGCCGAGCGCATCGGTGATCGAGCCGCGCGCCACACAGTCGCGCGCGGCCGCGAGGTAGGCGCGCGAGGACTCGTACGACCCCTTGTAGCTCTTGAATGTCGCGCCCTCGAGCACCGAATCGAGCGCGCGCAGTGCGGCGAGTGCATCTCGTTCGCGGGCATCCAGGTACGCACGCGCGCGTTCCATCGCGAGCTCGACGCACGCATCCTCGCCCGCGGCGAGCGCGTCGGCCTCGCGGCGCGCCGCGTCCGGCCCTTCGCGCAGCAGCGACGCGACCTCGCTGACGAGCGTGAACACGCGCCAGCCACCGCGGAACTCCTTCTTGAGCCGGAGCGCGAGTGCGCGCAGATCGTCGCGCGCGTACATTCGCTGCAGCGCGTCCTGAAAGAAGAGCGCCTGCTCGTACGGCGTCAGCACCGAGAACGCGGGGTCGATGCGCGCGTCGAACGGGCGCTCGCGCAGCACGCGCTCGGCGAAGCCGTGGATGGTCGAGATGTACGCGGCCTCCGTGCTCCGGCGGAGCTGCACCTCGCCCGCGCGCTCGAAGATGCGCACGGCGCGCTCCTTCATCTCGACCGCCGCCTTGCGTGTGAAGGTGATGGCGAGGATGCGATCGGGCCCGAGCGCGGGGTCGCGCGCGATCTTCACGAAGCGATCGACGAGCACGGTCGTCTTCCCCGCGCCCGCGCCCGCCGTGACGGCGAGATCGTGCGTCAGCCAATCGACGGCGCGCGTCCGGTGCTCCATGGCGCGATGCTCGGCGTCAGGCATCGGCCGGCTGTCCTCAGGCATCGGCCGACTGTCCTCCCACGCCGAAGGTGCCGATGCGGCACACCGGGCGCAGGTCGCAATAGCCGCAGTCGTCCTTGCGCGGGCGCACCTCGAGCTCGCCGCGCGACACGCGCGCCAGCTCGGCGACGAGCGTCTCCTCGCGCTCGTGCATGAACGATGCGAAGTCCTCTGGAGAGAGCGCCGTCACCGTCTTGCACTCGCGAAGCAGGAACGCATCCGCGAAGTCGGCGCGCACCACGCCGTGGCGCTCGCCGTCGAAGATGCCGAGGTAGTACGCGCCCACCGGCTCGATGTCGAACAGTCGCAGCGCGCGGCAGTAGATGGGGAGCTGGAAGTCGGCGAGCTCCTTCAGCTCGGCGAGGTAGCGGTCCCCCTTTCCGAGCTTGTAGTCGATCGCCACGCCGTACGTCACGCCGTCGTGCACGAGCGTGTCGACGCGGTCGATCGAGCCGCGCAGCGTGCTCTCGGCAATCGCTGCACCGGCGGGCAGAGTGACGACGCACCCCTCCGTGCGCGAGGCGGGATCGCGCCCGTCGTCGTCGAGCCCGAAGGCGAGCTCGAAGAACGCGGGGCGGCCGGCGGAGTCGCATACGCGCTCCTGCTCCATGCGCACGAGCGCGGCGAGCTGCTCCAACAACATCTCGCGCTCGAAGCGGGCGCCGGCATCATGCCCGTCGTCCGCACCGGCACCGAAGGTAGTGGTGAGCTCGGCATCCCACTGCGCCGCGAGGTGTGCGGGGAGCGCGGCGGGATCGAACCCCGCGCGTCCGACGTCGCGCAGCACGCGGTGCGCGACCGTGCCGAGGAACCGCGGATCGATTCGCGGCGCGGTGAGCGGCGCGAGACCGAGCCGCCTGGTGCCGAAGTGCTCGTACAGGCAGTGCGCGATCATCTTTGCCTGGCTTGCGGACGTCGTGGCCGCGAGCGAGGCGAGCTCGGCGCGGATCTCCGGCGGGAGCGAGATGCTCGCGTTCGCGTGCCGCACACCGTCGTACGCGCGGCGCTCGTCGTCGGTGAGCGTCGCCAGCGTGGCGCGCACGGCGTGCAGCTCATCGCCGAGCGATGCCGCGGGACGATGCCGAGCGAGGACGATGGCGCGCGTGACACGCTCGGCGCGCGAGGCCGCGAGATCGAGCGGCCACGTGATGTCGCCGATCCCCCGCGTCGTGCGCTCCGTGACGCCGAGCTCGTCGAGGTAGACGGACGGCAGCATCGACTCACCATCGTCATCGATGGCGGGCCACGAGATGGTGAGCGTCTCGCGCGCGGCGCGCACCACGCGCTCGCGGCGCTCGTGGTCGTGTGCCGCGCGATCGGCGGCGAGCGGGAACATCGCGCCCATCTCGTTGAGGGCGCGCTTGACGCGATCGGGAAGCAGCGGCTCCTCGCGCACGCGGCGCGGCACGAGTCCTTCGCGCCAGCCGACGGCGAACACGTGCGCCGCCGAGGGCAGACCGCCGCCGGCAACGGTGAGATGCACGCCGTTCATGGGTTTGGCATCCACGCGCACGGTGGCGCCGGCGAGGAGCTCGACCAGCTCCGCAAGCCATCGACCGGCCGGCAGGCGCTCGATCTGCATTGCGCGCAACGCATCGTTCAGCTCCTCCATTGCCGCGACGAGCGCATCCCATCCCTGCTGATCGATGCGCACGGTCTCGTCTTCTCCCGCCGCGAGATGCGCGCGTCGTCCCGCGGAGAGAAAGCCGTGCTCGAGCGCGAGCGCCGTGAGGACGCCAGCGAGCTCGCGCGGCCGCCGCTCGCTCTGCAATCGTGCAGCGAGCACGGGAACAGCCTCGGCGAATCGCTGGAAGGCCGCGCGTCCCGTGCTCACCGCGTACCGTCGCCATTCGCGCACCGCACCGCGAGCACGACAGGTGAGCGCACGCGCGAACTGATCGTGCTCGCGCAGCGGGAGCCCCACGTACGGCGTGGCGAGGAGCGCGAGCCCGCGCTCGGGCGTGTCCTCCGCTTCATCGGCGAGCAGGCGGAACGTCTCGAGGAGCGCACGTACGAGCGGGACGTCGAGCACCTCGAGGCGGCGCGGGCTCGCGACCGGCACGCCGACGCGAACGCACGTTTCGCCGAGGAGCTGGAGGTACCTCGCGGTCGGCGCGACGCCGAGGAGGTCGTCGGGGCGGAGCGCGCGACGTGCGCCCGCGTCATCGCCGCGCACCTCGGCGCGCGAGCGGAGGAGCGCCAGCATGTGCCGCGCGACGAGCTCGACCTCGTCGTGCATCCCAACGCCGCCGATCGCGCGCATGGCCGGGCGTGTCGCGTCCGCACGTGCGCGATCCGGCGAGAAGCCGAGTGTCTCGAGTCGTGCGACGACAGGCGACGGCGCACCGGGCGGCGTGAGCTCCGCGATGCCGATGCGGCACGACGGCGCGGCGTCGATTGCCGCGCGATAGAGCTCGTACGCGGCGCGATCGGGGAAGGTGGGATCCTGGAGCACGAGCGGCACGCTCGGCACGCCGTGGGCGACGAGGCGCGCGACGCGGCCCGCGTGATCCTCGAAGCCGAGCGCGGTGCGCCGCGATTCGAACGCGTGATAGGCGTCCGCCGCGGTGCGGTCGCCGCCGGCCGCGGCGTATTGCGCGGGCGTGATCCCGTTGCGGCGGAGCGTGTCGATGAGCCGCGCGACGGCGGCCACCGCGCCGGCCGGGGTATCGATGTCGTGGTCGTCGAACAGCGGGACGCGCGCCGCGCGCGCTGCTTCGTCGACCAGCAATCGCTCGAGCGCCGGCGGGAGGAGTCTCGGCGTGGTGAGCCCCGCGCGCGCCTCGAGGAGCGCGAGCAGCCGGCCGCGCGACGCGATGGCGAGCCCCAACGTGACGCCGCGGGCATCGACCACACGACGCAGCGCGAGCCGGCGCGCGCTCGCGGATGGCGCCACGAGAATGGCGCCGGGCATCGCATGATCGCGACACCAGTCGGCGACCATCGCGGGATCATCGGCGACGAAGAGCGAGCGCTCCGGGGCTGCGGGCCCCGGATGGGTGGTGGGCATCGAGCGGTGGGTGGCGCGAGGGATCGGTGGAGCGGAGCGGTGGAGCGGAGCGTACGTCGGCGCCGCGCGCGCATCGGCGCGGGCACGAAGCGAAGATACGACGGAAAGGTTACGGTGGCGAGGAGGGAGCGGGCCGTGCAAAGGGAGCCTTGTCATCCCGAGCGCAGCGAGGGATCTCGGGCTGGGGCATGAACATCCACCACAGAGGCACAGAGACACGGAGAACGGCGGAGAACTGTAGAGATCGTGCTGTTCTCTGTGTCCTCCGTGTCTCTGTGGTGAATCGCCGTTCAGCTGCCCGGGCCGAGATCCCTCGCTGCACTCGGGATGACAGGCCTCCGCTCGGGATGCCAGCGCTACCCGCGCACCAGCCGCTCCACCACGTTCCGCGTGATCCGCTCGACGCGCGGCTCCTGACCGCTCACGAGCACCTGCGCCCAGTCGGTGGTGCCCGCCGTGAATACGGTACCGCCGCGCGAGTAGATGCCCATCACGGCCGCGTGCACTCCGCTGGTAGAGGCGTACGACTCACGCTCCGGCAGCTCGTTCCACGCATCGTCCAGCACGCTGGCCGCGAGCATGCGGAAGCCATCCGGCGTTCCGCATCGCGCGCACTCGCACGCGAGCCTCGCGCGTCCCGTCGTCGCGTCGAAGTGGTCGAGCGGCGCGCCATCGCACTCGTAGCCGACGAGCGGCGGGCACGTCTCGCTCCCAAAGTACTCGCCCGCGCGCAGCCCCGTGCCCGCGAACGCCCAGTGCTGCGGCGCCTGCACCGCGTAGCCGCGCGTGCGTCGCGGACCGTCCCACCAGCCGCCGCCATGCCGATAGCTCACGCCGGTGACGGAATCCTCGGGGCGATGCACGCCCGTCGCCGGCCACCATTGATCGAGCTTCCCCGTCGGGCCGCCCTGATGGCACACCATCGCGGTGCCGTCGTCTATCACATGGATGCGCCACCAGCAGACGTTCGCGCTGAAGAACGCGACGTTCCCGCCGCGCGCCACGAAGCGCTCGACGCCCTCGCGCATCGCCTCGCTCCAATATTCGTCGTGCCCCACGCTGATCATGAGACGATAGCGATCGAGCAGTTGCGGATCGGCGTGCACGTCGAAGTCGGTGCACAGCTCGGGCGCGTAGCCGTTCGTCACGAGCCAGCGGATGAACCGCGCGTCCCAGTGCGCGAACGTCTGACGCGTGGAGCTCGCGTCGTAGTAGTCGGCGGCGCCGTGCGCGCCCTCGCCCCCGATGCCACCGCCGGGACGGTGCAGCGACACCTTGCTCCCGGGCGGTGACTGCGAGCGTGGCGGATTGATGTAGAAGCATCCGCCGCCCGTGCGGTTGTACGCGTGATAGGTGGCGAGCGGGATCTTGTACACGAGCCCGCTCTCCCCAGCACCGCGCACGACGAAGAGCATCGATGAGGAATCGACGAGCGAGAGCGGCGCGGCCGTGTCCGGCTCCTGCAGCTGCGCGATGTACACCGCCGACGGCCAATTGCGCGGCACGTCGAGCTCGTACGCCGGCCACTCCCAGTCCGCGTCCGGCGTGCTCGGCGCCGCCGGCACACCGGGAAGCCACGGCGTCTCGTGCATCACTCTGAAGCCGTCGGTCCAGCGCGCGACGCGCACGCGAAAGCGCGTCGCGTCCGTGGACACGTGGAGCACGAGCGTCTCACCAGGTGTGACACTCGCGCGCTCGGGATACCCCTGGATCATGCGCGCCCCTCGACTTCGATGGCGACGCCGCGCGATGATGGCGCCGTCTCGCGCCCCTCCACTTCAACGCGCCCGCTCCGCTACACGACCGCTTCAGGCTCGACGCGCTTGCGCACCAGATACGGCGGCATCGCGAGCGCGTGCATGGGCGTGCGCCGGAAGAACGCCACTGCTTCACCGGGCGACTCGACGATCGGCTCCGCCTTGCCGTTGAACGACGTGTTGAGCAGCACGGGCACTCCCGTGCGCGCCTCGAACGCCTCGAGCACCGCGCGCAACAGCGGATCGTCGTCGCGCGCGACCGTCTGCAGCCGCGCGGTGCCGTCCACGTGCGTCACCGCCGGGATCACCGCGGCGGCATCGTGGCGCACCGGTGCCGCGAACTGCATGAACGGCGACGCGCCGCGCACGTCGAAGTATTCGCCGGCGCGCTCGAGCAGCACGATCGGCGCGAGCGGACGGAACCACTCGCGCTCCTTCACCTTTCCGTTGATCCAGTCGCGCATCACGCTCGGCCGCGGATCGGCGAGGATGCTCCGATGTCCGAGCGCGCGCGGTCCGAACTCGCTCCGCCCCTGATACAGCGCGACGACGTTCGTGTCGGCGAGCAGCTCGGCCATGCGCGCGGCGAGATCGCGCGGGGCCTCGATGAGGAGATCGTCGGCGCCGGTGAGCGCGGCATCGATGTCCGCGATGCGCGGCTCGGGGCCGAGGAAGTCGTGCGTCCAGCGATACGCACACGGCTCGTCGAACAGCTCGGTGAGCCCGTACACCGCGCAGCCGAGCGACGTGCCGGCATCGCTCGGCGCGGGCGGGATGAAGAGCCGGCGGAACGGTGTCTCGCGCAGCAGCCGATCGTTGGCCGAACAGTTGAGCGCGCACCCGCCGGCGTAACAGAGATTGTCGCTCCCCGTGCGGGCGTGCAGCCAGCACGCGACCTCGACGAGCGCGTCCTCGAACGCGCGCTGTCCCGCGGCCGCGAGGTTGGCGACGTCGGCGAAGTGCGCGTCGCCCGCGTGGGCGTAGCGGAACCGGCCGCGGTCGTGCAGCGTGCGGTGCCACGCGTCGGGGATCATCACCGTCGCGCCGTCGACGTCGAGCGGCGGGAGATGAAGCGCATTCGGATCACCGTGCGGCGCGAGCCCCATCACCTTCCCCTCGTTCCCCTCGCCGGGGAAGATCGCCTGCGTGAGCAGGAGATAGAACATGCCCAGTCCCACCAGGCAATCGTCGTCGCAATCCCAGAGCTGCTTGGAGAGGCATTCGCTGCCGCCGCGTGTGACGCGGTAGAACGACGATACCTCGCGCCAGTGCGCGGGCGTCCCATCGCGATCGCGCCACGGCTCGGTGAGATCGCGCACCGCGCTCCCCTGGCCGTCGATGATCATCACCGCCGCATCGTCGAAGGGCGACGGGTGGAAGACGCTGTAGACGTGCGAGAGATGGTGCGATATGCGCACGCGCCGGCAGTGCGGCGCGAGCGTCAGCGTGTCGAGCAGCTCCTGCTCATAGAGCGGCAGCTTCTCCGCTTCGGGATCTGACGAATAGCACTCGACGATCGCATTGACTGGTTGCGCGAGCTCCGCGATACGCGGACCGTACACATTCCGGAAGTCGTCGAGCTTCCCCCAGTGGTGCTTGCATCGCGTGAGACGCTCCTTCTGGATGGCGACGAGCACGCGCGAGCCGCGCATGAGGCAGATGCTCGCATCCTGCGTGCGGTTCACTCCGAGCACGAGCGGTGCGGTCATCGTCCTCCTCCCATCGGCCGCCAGCGGACGCCGTCGCTTGTCCGTTGCAGTCGCCCGGTGCTCGGCCACGGCACGTGCGGACAGATGAGCAACGCACCGCGCTCGAGCGCGAAGCCAAAGAGATCGGCGCGCGTGCAGGGCGTCTGTTCCGGATGCGTGTCGAAGGTGCTCACCCACTCGGGGTGTTCGATGTGCGCGGTCAGATGGCACACATCGCCGAGGACAATCGCCGTCGCGCCCTCGGACTCGAGCACCACGCTCAGATGGCCGGGCGTGTGCCCCGGCGTCGCGTACAGCGTCACACCGGGCGCCAGTGTCTCGCCGCCTTCTACCAGCGTGAGCACACCGAGTCGACGCAGCGTGCCGAGCTGTTCATCGAACTCGTGCACGCGGCCGGCGGGTCCGTCGAACCAGTCCCAGTCCGCGCGGCCGAGATGGTAGCGCGCGCGCGGGAAGGTTGGCACGCGACGTCCATCGCGCACGCGCGTGTTCCCCTTGGTGTGATCGCCGTGCGCGTGCGTGTTGACCACCATCGTCACCTGCTCAGGCTCGAAGCCCGTGCGCGCGAGATCGGCCAGGAGATGACCCGTGCGTCCCGCGTGCGTGTCATCGCCGTAGCCGGTATCGATGGCGATCAACTCTCGTGCCGAGCGCACGAGGCAGCACGTATGCCCGACATCGAGCGTCCCGTTCGCCTCCGTGCGCACGCTGCGGCGCCACACGTCCTCTGGGACGTTGGCGAAGTAGAAGTGCGCGGGAAACGGCAGGGTGCCGTCGTCGAGGAGGTAGAGCTCGAGGCGGCCGAGGTGGATGGGACGTTTCGCGGGCGGCACAGTGGCATCCCGCATCAAGAGTCGTGCGCGGGAGGCGGGGCGAAGGACCGTGTAAACCCGAGCGCCTTTGTCATCCCGAGTGCAGCGAGGGATCTCGGCCCGGGCAACCGAACGGCAATTCACCACCGAGACACGGAGGACACAGAGAACAGCACGATCTCTGCAGTTCTCCGCCGTTCTCCGTGTCTCTGTGCCTCGGTGGTGGATGTTCATGCCCCAGCCCGAGATCCCTCGCTGCGCTCGGGATGACACCGGCGCTCGGGATGACTACGGTCCGCTACGACACCTTCCCGTTCGGCGCCAGCTCCGGCGCCTGCAGCGCGCGCGGTGCGACTTCGACCGGGGACACGACGGCGATCTCGTCGCTCGGAAACACGCCCTGCGCATGAAGCTTCCGCGCCGTGACGAACACGCGTGCCTCGAGCGAGCCGATGCCCGCGTTGTACGCCTCGACGGCGCTCTTGAGCCCGCGCCCCACGCGGTCGAAGTGACCGCCGAGCGTCGCCAGTCGCTCGTAGAGCTCCTTCGCGAGCCGGCTGATCTCCTCGGCGTTGCGCGTGATGCTCTCCTGCTGCCAGCCGAGCGCTGCCGTGCGCAGCATCGCGATGAGCGTCGTCGGCGTGGCGAGGATGACGTTGCTCGTCGCGCCGAACTCGAGGAGCGCGGGGTCGTGCTCCAGCGCCGCGCTGAAGAACACTTCGCCGGGGAGGAAGAGCACGACGAAGCCGGGCGCGGGGGAGAACTGCTCCCAGTAGGCCTTGCGGCTCAGGCTCGTGACGTGCGCGCGGATCTGCGACGCATGCTTGCGCAGCAGCTCGCGGCGCGCGTCGTCGTCCGGGGCCGACATCGCCTCCAGGTACGCGGCGAGCGGCGCCTTCGCATCGACGACGATGTTCCGCCCGCCCGCGAGCCGCACCACGAGATCGGGGCGCAGCCGCCCGTCGTCGGTGTCCACGCTCGCCTGCGTGTCGAAGTCGCAGTACTCGAGCATCCCCGCCAGCTCGCACACGCGCTGCAGCTGGATCTCGCCCCACCGCCCGCGTACGGCGGGCGCGCGCAGCGCATCGACCAGGTTCTGTGTCTCCTCCTTGAGCGCGTCGCTCGCCTCCCCCACCTGCTGCAGCCGCTGCGTCAGCTCGCCGAACGTGCGTGTGCGCTCCTTCTCGATGTGCGCGAGCTTGTCATCGTACGTCTTGAGCCCCTCGCGAATGGGGGCGAGCAGCTCCTCGATGGCCTTCCCGCTCTTCTCGATGTCGCCCTTCGCTTCGCCGCGCACGCGCTCGAGCTCGGTACGCGCGAGCTGGAGGAACGCCTCGTTGTTGCTCTTGAGCGCGTCGGCGGAGAGCGAGGTGAAGACGTCCTGCAGCTGCCGGTGGACGCTCTCCAATTCCTCGACGCGGGCACGCTGCGTCGCTTCGTCGGCGGTGACGGCGGTCACGCGCTCGCGCAGCGTCGCGAGCTCGGCATCCTGCTGCGCGATGCGCGCGTTCAGCCGACGGTCGAGATCGGCGCCCCACGCTTTCGCGGCGCGCGTCTCCGCACGCGCGGTGGCGAGCTGCGCGCGACAGATGAGGTAGGTGACGAGAGCGCCGGCGAGGAGCGCGGCGAGCGCGGTGAGGCCGAGGGCGAAGGACATGCGGGCGAGGGGTCGAAGTCGTGGCTGGTCTCGGCGAAGAACCTACGAGGACCGTCTGACGATGGACGATCGACGGCCGGCGTTCGCACCGGGCGCTACTGCACGACCTCCGGCGCCAGCACCACGAGCTCGCCCGACATCATCGGCAGATGACTCGGCACGCTGCACAGAAACGGATAGATCCCCGCCCGCTTCGCCACGTACGTCGCGTGCTTCACCTGCTGCCCCGGGAGCTGCACCGCGAGATCCGGCAGCACGAACGAATGCTCGTCGTCCTCCGGATTCACGAAGGTGAAGTGGATCGTGTCCCCTTCCACCACCGTGATGGTGCTCGGCGAGAACGCGTACACCTCCTTGCCGTCGAGTACGCCGCCCTTCGCGAAATCCGCGCGGAGAAACGGGAGGACCTTCTGCTCCTCCTTCACGAGCAGCGGCACCGTGGTCACCGTGATCTCGCGCGTCCTCGGCGCGTAGCGCGGCACGGAGGCGGACGCCGCGGGCGCCGTGCGGGTACACGCGCCGAGCGCGACTGCCGCGCCGGCGAAGATCACGGAGCCGAGCAGGAACGCGGCGGCGCGGAGTGATGTGGCGCGCGGTGGCGTAGCGTGCCGCGACTCGACGTTCGTCATGAACGCACACCTCCTGAATAGAGTGAGGGCGGCGTCCAGTGCGCGCCGCCCGCCACGATCATGTACACACCCAGCAGCACGAGCAGCACGCCGATCACCTGCCGGAACGCGCGCGGCGGGAGATGGCCGAGCAGACGCGTGCCGAGCACCGTCCCGATCACGGCGCCGATGGTCGCGATGAGGACGAACGGCCACACGCTCGCGATCGCGTGGCCTTCGGTGGCGACATACACCGGCAGCCGCGCCACGTCCACGAAGATCCCGACGGCCGTCGCCGTGGCTACGAACGCTTCCTTCGGCACATCGAAGCCGAGCATCGCGGCCGATCGAATGCCGCCCTGGTTCCCGACCAGTCCGCCGAGCACGCCCGAGAGCAGTCCCGCCACCCACGCACTCGCGCGCCCCCAGCGCACGTGCTCCATCCACCCCGTGAGCTGCGACGCGCCCGCGAGCAGGAGGAGGACGCCGAAGACGACGGTGAGCGATCGGCTCGAGACGTCCGTGTGCGCGAGCGCGCCCGCAAGGCCGCCCACCGCGCTCGCGATGCCGAACCCGAGCAGCACGCGCCGATCGACGTGCCGCCGCAGAATCCAGAAGCGCTGCACGGTCGCGACGAAGTGCGGCACCGCGATCGCGGCGACGGCGAGCTTGGTGCCGGTCGCGAGCGCGAGCGTGGGCGTGAGCAGACTGCCGATCCCGAACCCCGAGACCGCGGCGATCCCGCCGGCCACGACCGCAACGAGGGCGAGTACGAGGTGGAAGAGCACGAGTGGCGCGGGGCGTGGGTGAGAGCGTTGCGGGGAGCGAACGGAGTATAGTGCGAGTGGCGTGCGCGTTGCAGGTCCCGCGGATGACCGTGAGCGCTGCGCGGCGGGGCACCATTCCCTGCGCGGCGGCGATCCATCGGTGTCCACACTCCGCGAGACGAGGCCGAGCCATGGCGAACCCCAACTTTCCCGAGAGCGACCCCCGGCATCACACCTCGAACATCCGCCGCATGCTCGACGACACCGCGCAGCACGTGCGCGAGGACGTCACGAAGGTGACCGATCCGAAGGCCCAGGCGCTGTTCGAGACGACGGCCGAAGTACTGAATGGATTGAGCAAGGCCTATCAGGACTTCGAGCGCAAGAACGAGGCGGCGTGGCGCTGACGACCGGCGCCGCACGCGATACGCGCCGCGCGTTCCTGCGGCGCGCCGCGGCATCCACAGCCGGCTTCGCCCTCATCGGCTGGGGGACGCGCGCCATCGCGCAGCCGGGCGGAGCGCAGGGCGAGGAGCAGGTCAGCGCGAACGAAGATCTCATGCGCGAGCACGGCGTGCTCAAGCGCTCGCTCCTCATCTATCGCGATGTGATCCGCCGGCTCGACGCGAAGCAGGACGTGCCGCCGGACACGCTCGCCAACACCGCGAAGCTCATCAAGCGCTTCATCGAGGAGTATCACGAGAAGCAGGAGGAGGACTACCTCTTTCCGCGTTTCGAGAAGGCGGGGCAGCTCGTGGAGCTCGTGCATACGCTGCGACTCCAGCATCAGCGCGGGCGCGAGCGCACGAACGCGATCATCCAGCTCGCCACGCCCGCCGGGATGAAGGACGCCGCAGCACGTGCGCAGCTCGTGCGGCACATGTCGCTCTTCATTCGCATGTACGAGCCGCACGAGGCGCGTGAGGACACCGTGCTCTTCCCCGCCTTCAAGAAGCTGGTATCGCAGAACGAGTACGCCGCGCTCGGCGAGCAGTTCGAGAAGAACGAGCGGCAGATGTTCGGTGGCGACGGCTTCGACATGGCGGTCGACACCGTGGCCGGACTGGAGAAACAGCTCGGCATCTACGACCTCGCGCAGTTCACACCGCCACCGGTGGGTCAGGGGAACCGGTAGGCTCTCCGGAGCGGTTGGGCTGTCCGTTGCGTGCGCCGTGTGGACGCGCTACTCCTTTACGCGCACCTCGGCATGCGCACCTCGACACGCGCGTCTCGACACCTCCGCGCCCACCTCTGCCGCGATCGCCATCATGGAAGCGAACATCACCATCCGCGCCGCGTGTACGAGCGACGCGCCGCGACTCGCGCGCATGCGCTACGATTTCCGCGCCCAGACCCACGGCG
>DASVCF010000048.1:0-10810 GCA_036381735.1 Gemmatimonadaceae bacterium
GATTGATCGCGTACGCGATCAATCGACTCTGACCCCATTGATCCCGACCCCGCTCACAGCTACTCACAGCCCACAGCTCACAGCTCTCGCCGGCAACCCTTCTCCCTCCCCGCGTGACCAACTCCCAGACGGTATGCAGACCGATCACTCCTTGATCCGGCGCGCCATCAGTGGCGATGAGCGGGCGCTGCGACAGCTCTGGTCGCAGTACGCGCCGCACATCGATGCCGTGGTGCGGCGGCTGGTCGGCGATGCGGACCTGGCGGCGGACATCGCGCAGGAGGTGTGGATGCAGATCTTTCGCGCGCTTCCCTCGTTTCGCGGTGACGCGCAGTTCGGCACGTGGGCGCACCGTATCGCGGTGAACCGCACGCTGAACGCGCTGCGCCGCGCTCGACGGCTCGCCAAGCTCGAGGTCGAGATCGAGGACGACACGGCCACCGTGATCGACGACGTGGACCGCGCCTTCCTCGCGGCGTCCATCGAGGAGGCGGCCGCCCGGCTCCCCGAGGGCGCGCGCACCGTCTTCGTCCTCCACGACGTGGAAGGCTACACGCACGAGGACATCGCTCGTGAGCTGGGGATCACCCCCGGCGCATCGAAGTCTCAACTGTTCAAGGCGCGTGCGAAGCTTCGCCGGCTGCTCGCGCACCTTGTGGACGCTTCACTGCCGGCACCGGGATACATCCATGCTGCACCTCGATCCTGAACGGCTTGCCGCGCTGGCCGACGATGAACCGACGGCCGCGGAGGCTGCACACCTGTCGGAGTGCGCGGAGTGCGCGCGCGAGCGCGATGCCTCCCGCGCAATCATCGAACTGGCCGCGCGCCAACACTCGGCCGTCGTCCCGCCATCGCTCGTCGAGTGGACGGCGCTCAGCGCGCGGCTGCGCGAGGAAGGGCTCGTCACCTCGGGCGGCTCGCGGTCGCGCATCACGCGTTTGTGGTCGCGTCCGTGGCTCAATGCTGCCGCGGCGGTGTTGCTCGTCGTGGGTGGCGGGGCGGTGGGGCGGTGGAGCGCGGGCATACACGCAGGGGCGGCGACACCGGGCGCGGTGCAGTCGCCGAACGCGCCGGATCGCGACGCGCAGATGGCCAACGCGCAGCGCACGCCGGGAAGCACCGGCGGAGTGCTGACCAGCAACGCACTGTCGCCCGATTCGGTGCTCTCGTTCCATTCGACGGACGAAGCGCTCGAGACGATGCGTGTGGCCGAGCGGACGTACCGCGGCGCGATGGCGTACATCGCGGCGCAGGATACGAGCGCGGACGCGCAGCCTGACCCGGCGCGGTATCGCGCGCGTCTCGCGGCCCTCGACCGGATGTCCGGCGCCGCGCTCGCCGCGGTGAACGAGGCGCCGCACGATCCGGTGATCAATCAGTACTACCTGTCCACCGTGAGCGCGCGCCAGGCGACGCTGCGGCAGCTCGATCGCGCGCTCCCATCGGGCGTGAAGCTGGTGAGCTACTGATGCGTGGCGTGCAGGGAGGGACGATGCGTGTCCCCTTCGGTTTGACGTGCGCGGCGCTGCTCGCGGCGTCGGCGCTCGGCACGCCGCTCGCAGCGCAGCGGCAGTGGTCGTGCGACAGCTGCGCGCCGGCCGCGTGGGGCGCGCGCCGCGATGCGCTGGAGCAGGCGCGCCGGGCGCTCGAAGATGCGAACAGGGCGCTGATGGAGAAGCGCATGGCGCTCTACGAAAACGACACGTCGAACGCGGCACTCGATGCGCTGCGGCAGGCCGAGCGTCAGCTCGCGATGGCGCAACGCACGTATCAGGTACAGGCAATGGAAGTGATGCGTGCCGAGGCACAGGAGGCGGCGCGGCAGACTCGCGTTGCCATGCAGCGCGCACGCGCGGTGGAGCGGGATCGGGAGAGCCAGCGCGGCTGGCTCGGCATCTCACTGGCCGCCCCGGGCCAACAAGGGGCACCGCGCGACCTGCCGGTCATCGTGGCGGTCGATCCCGGCTCGCCCGCCGAGCGCGCGGGGCTGGAAGCGGGCGACGTGCTCGTGGCGGTGGATGGCCACAGTCTGCGGAAGGGCACGTCGTCGTTCGAACGGCTGCTGAAGCCCGGCACGCGGATCCCGGTCAGCATCCAGCGCGGCGATGAGACGAAGACGGTGCGCGTGCTCGTCGGCCGGCGCCCGGCGAGCCTCTTCTTCCGCTTCAACGCCGACAGCATGGACGTGCACATCCCCGACATGGACTGGACGCCGATGCCATCAATGCCGCCAATGCCGCCGATGTCCCCAGCGCCGAGACCCTCGGCGGTGCCAGCCGCGCCATCGGCGCCGCTCGCCGCACTCGCGCCAGCCCCGTCACTCGGCAGCTTCTACTTCAACGGGATTGCGACGATCGCCGGCGCGCAGCTGTGGGACGTCGATCAGCTCAAGGACTACTTCCATGTGAGCGACGGCCTGCTCGTGCTGCGCGTCCTGCCGGGTACGCCGGCCGACCGCGCCGGTCTGCGAAGTGGTGACGTGATCGTAAGCTCCGATGGCCGCGCGATGACTTCGATCCACTCGCTCGAGCACGCCCTGGAAGCCGCCGACGAACGCTCCGGCGTCCACACCGTGCAGCTCGACGTCGTGCGGAAGGGGAAGCGGATGGGGGTGGGGCTGAAGTGGTGAACGGCAGAAAGCAGAGAGCAGAAAGCAGAAAGCAGGTGTCATCCCGAGCGGAGCGAGGGATCTCGCTGACAGAGTGAGATCCCTCGCTCCGCTCGGGATGACAGTACCGTCGTTCGTCCTTCCTTTTCCCTTCTCCCTCCTCCCTTCTCCCTTCTCCCTTCTCCCTCCTCCCTTCTCCCTTCTCCCTCCTCCCTCGTCGTTCTCAGCCCCGCACCTCGAGTCCCGGCTCCCGCGCCGCGTACCTCCTCGCCGGCGGATCGAGCTGCAGCCCTTCGGGGAGCAGCGAGTGATGGATCGACAGCGCCGCCATGGCGCCATCGGAGGCGGCGGCGATGGCGAGGTGCGGACCGGGGACGATGTCGCCGGCGGCGAAGACGTTCGGCACCGAGGTGTGATAGCGCGCGTCGATGATGACGAGCTGCTCGTCGTCGCGCTCGCAGCCGAGCTGTGCGGCGAGGTCATCGGCCGGGTAGTGGCCCAGCGAAAAGAAGATCTGCTGGCAGTCGAGCACGAAGCCGTTCGCGAGCTCGAGACCGGTCACGGTGCCGTTTGCGTCCACCAGCGCGCGCGCGATCGACTCGGTGAGCACCGGGATGTCGAGCGCGTCGAGCTTGTCGAGGTTGTCATCGTTGATGTCGGGCGCGTGGCCGTTCGTGCAGATCACGATCTGCCGGGTCCACGTGGCGAGCGAGAGAGCCATCCCCACCGCGGAGCGCCCTGACGCGATGACCACCGTCTTCTGCCCACGCGCCTCGAAGCCGTCACAGTCGGGACAGTGGTGCGCCGTCACGCCGTAGCACTGTGAGAGCCCGGGCACCTGCGGCCAGTAGTCCTTGATGCCGATCGCGAGCAGCAGCCGGCGCGACTCGATCACCGTTTCGTCCTCGAGCGTGAGTCGGAAGTGCTCGTCGCTCACGCGCTCCACCGTGTTCACGCATCCATCGATGAGTCGAGCGCCGTAGGCGCGCGCCTCATCGCGTCCGCGCCCCCGCAGCTCCGCGGGCGTGATGTCGGGGAGGCCGAGGTAGCCGTGGATCCCGCGCGTTTCCCAGTTGCGCGGATCGCCGGAGTCGACGAGAACCACGGAGTGCAGATAGCGTCCGAGCCAGACGGCGGCGGAGAGGCCGGCGGGTCCGCCGCCGACGATGGCGACGTCGATGATCGAGGGTGACATCATAATGAACGCCCGCGCTGCAAGAAGTGCGCGGGCGTTCGAGATCGAGCATCGAGTGGGCGACGTCAGTCGCTACTTGATCGAGCCGGGCGGGAGCGAGTAGAGGAGGAGCATCGTCGCGCGGTCGGCCTCGGAGAGATCGCGCACCCTGACGCGCGGCGTCATGATGTCGAGCGTGTCCTGCGTGTGGTCGAGCCCCAGCAGGTGCCCCACCTCATGGAGCGTGATCGCCTTCATCGCCAGCGGATCGAGCACCTCGCCGCCGTTGTGGTGCAGCGCGAGCGTGATGTTGGCGTCGATGATCCAGTAGCTCTTGTCGCGCGCCCACAGCGTCTTCCCACTGATCGGCTCGTCGAAGTGGTCGATCCAGTTCACGTGCACATCGGCCGCGCTGGAATCGACGACGAAGGTGAAGCGCACGGGGATGCCGAGCTGCGACCATTCGTCGAACGCCGAGCGCACCTTGGCGGGGAAGCTCGGGTCCCAATCGGCGAGTCCCGCGCCGTTGCCGATCCAGACGCGGATCGGGTTCGACAGGCGGTCCGGCCAACGCGCAAGCGCGGAGTCGCGCTCGAGCAGAATCTCATCGATGTAGGTGCCGCGCGAACCGAGCTCGAGCCGGCGCCGGACGTCGGCGACATCGCGCCCTGGCGATGCATTCGCCGTCGTCGTGACGGCGCCGCGCTCCGTCTCGTGGTCGGCCGTGCGCGTGCTCCGCCGCGCTGAGTGCGTAGCCGCCTTCTCCTTCGCCGACGCGCTCGGCGCGAGCACGGCGGCCTGCGACATCGCCGTCAGGTGCGATGTCTGCGTGCGGATCGCCTGAAAGGCGACGAACCCGAAGACCGGGACGAGGAGAGCAACTGGAAGGAGATCGGAACGCTTCATGGCGAAACGGGGCTGCGAGACACAATGCAGAGCGGCCGGCGTCGGCACGCGCAAATGCCCTCCACGACGAGGGCGCCATCGTCAGAGTTCAGTTTTGGAGGTCGAACCACTCCGGAACGTGCAGGTGGGTGACGGAGGAGATCACGGCAGACGCGATCCCGTGGGAGAGCGAATCGAGCCGTGGGGCGTATCGCCGGTGGGACCTGCCACACACTCTCCCCAGACGATTATAGCAACCTCAGGGTCACGGAGTAAAGAGAAGCGGCAATTTGGTTCAGTATGGAAGGATTTTGTTCGGTGCCGGCGGCGCTCGCGGGTACAAAACCCGCAGTGAGAGACGCGGCTCCGCCCGCACGTCGGACTCTCTCCATGGAGGCTTCCATGCCCAGCGCTCCCAGGGATCGGGACGCGGCCGCGCGGGCCGGCGATCAGCCGGCCGTTCCGCTGCGCTCCGAGCCGGACGACAGCTACCCGACCGATCACGTCGTGGGAGTGATCGACACGGACGAGCAGCTCGCGGCGGCCGTCGAGGCGCTGACGCGCGGCGGGTTTCTCGACTCCGAGATCACCATCGACACCGGGCCAGCGTCCGCCGATCGCGTGCGCGCGACCACCGGGCGCACCGGCCTCGCCCACCTCGTGATCCGGATTGCCGAAGCGCTCGGCGTTGAGAACGAAGAGATGGCGGTCAAGTCGTACTACGAGGGCGAGCTGCGCCGCGGCCACTACGTGATCGAGGTGCTGGCGCCCTCCGAAGAGCGGAAGCAGCGCGCGACCCAGATCCTGCGCGAGCACGGCGGGCACGCGATCAATCACATGGCCCGCTTCACCATCGAGCGCCTCGTGCCGCCGCGCGAGCGCGTGGTGCCGCCGCGCGCTGACTGACGGATCATCCGAGCGGTCGCATCATCCATACACGACTCGGAGCGCGAGCGACTCGGGGGCGTGCGCTTCGGGGCGTGTGCGCGCACGACCCGGAGCGTGAGCGCGCATCGCGCCACGATGCGCGCGGCCTCGCCGCAATCTCGACCATCGCCCTCGCCACACCCTGGACGATGTAGTATCTCTTAGCCGCGCCCACTCGCGGCTGCCTGCACGGGCGCGATCTCGCCGGCATCACCACCCGCCGAGTCGACGCACACGACCCAATCCGGAACTCACATGCTCAAGCGATTCCCCACCACGCTCACGATCCTGGCGTGCACCGTCGCCATGACGGCGACCGCTCATGCGCAGACGGCGAGCGCCGCCAGGCCGCACTACCCCGAGCGCGCCGTGCGGCGCGATCTCCCGATGACGGACATGATCCGGCGCGCCTTCGCCGCCGGCACGCGCGACTCCACGGGGCGTCCGGGGCCGCACTACTGGCAGCTGTGGATGGACTACACGATCGACGCGAGCTTCGACCCCGCGACATCCACGATCACGGGGCGCGAGACCACGGTCATCCACAACAACAGCGACTCGGCGATGCACGCGATCGTGCTGCGCCTCGATCAGAATCTCTTCGCGGCGAACGTGCCGCGCGCCGAGGTCGTCACCGACATCACGAGCGGGATGAACGTCACGCGGCTCACCGTCAACGGTGACACGGTCGATCTCAATCCGCCGCCGCGCATGCGCCGCCGCCGCGGCGAGCCGCAGCCACCCGTCACGCTCGCCGCGCGCGACCTCGATCAGACCTCGGCGCGCATCGAGCTGCCGAATCCGATCGCCGCGCACGACAGCGCCACGCTCGGCGCCGAGTGGAGCTTCCAGGTGCCGAAGGTGGTGTCGCCCACGCGCGGGATTCGCATGGGGCGGTGGGGCGACACGCTCTATCAGGTGGGGCAGTGGTATCCGCGCGTCGCCGTGTACGACGATCTGCGCCAGGGCGGATGGGACACCGATCCGTATCTCGGGCCGTCGGAGTTCTACAACAACTTCGGCCACTTCGACGTGACGCTCGACATGCCGGCCGGCTGGATCGTCGGCGCGACGGGCGTGCTGCAGAACCCCGAGCAGGTGCTCACGTCTACCGAGCGCGAGCGGCTGTCGCACGTGCTCCAGTCCGATTCACAGCAGACCATCGTGGGCCCGAGCGAGCGCGGCGCGGGCGTCGCGACCGCCGGCACGGAGGGCGGCCGTCTCAAGTGGCACTTCGTGGTCGATACCGCGGGCGACTTCGCGTGGGCGACGTCGAACCAGTTCGTGTGGGACGCCACGCGCGCCGACGTCCCGGGGAAGGGGATGATCCCGGTGTACATCATGTACCTCCCGGGCCACGCGCAGCAGTACGCGCAGGCCGGCGAGATCGCGCGGCATGCGCTCGAGTTCTACTCCAAGCTGTGGATGCCGTACACCTTCCCGGGGCTCACGATGGTGGATGGCCCGGAGCTCGGGATGGAATACCCGTCGTTCATCATGTCGAGCGCGGGCGCGGCGGACCACGAAATCGGACACCAGTGGTGGCCGATGATGGTCGGGACGAACGAGACGTGGTACGGCTTCATGGATGAGGGGTTCAATCAGTACATGAACATCCTCTCCGCCGCGGACCGGCGGCACGAGGTGCCGAACCTGAACGGGCGCGGGGAGAGCTACGGCCGCACGAGCGGTAATGAGCGCGAAGCCCCGCTCATGTGGGACGCGAACTACGGCGGCCCGATGTACTCGTTCCAGGCGTACGGCAAGGCGCCGGAGATGCTCTCGGCGCTGGGCGGCGTGGTGGGCGACAGCGCGGTGTGGCGCGCGATGAGCGAGTACGCGAAAGCCTGGCGCTTCAAGCACCCGTCGCCGTGGGACTACGCGTTCTTCATGGACCACGCATTGCACCGGAACCTCGATTGGTTCTGGTACTCCTGGCTCTTCACCACCGACGCGGTGGACGGCTCCATTCAGCGCGTGACGACCGCGGGGCGGAAGACGACGGTCACCGTACGGCAGGATGGCCAGATGCCATCGCCCGTGGTCCTCGCGGTGCAGTTCGCGCCCGCCGGTCCGAAGATCCGTCCGATGAAGAACAGCACCATGCGCGACAGCGTGACTGCGATCGTCACCTATCCGGTGGATGTGTGGTTCAGCGGGAATCGCACCTTCGCGGCGACGCTCGACTTCGGCGGGCGGAAGATCGAGAAGATCACGCTCGATCCCGACGGGCGCTTCCCCGATCGTGACGCGAGCGACAATGTGTGGCCCAGGAGCGCGGCGACCGCGGCGGACAACGGCGGCGGCCGGTAAGCGGGGCGGCGGGGTAGTACCTGGTTCCATTCCCCTTCGAGGAGCGACCATGCCCACAGCACCTGCGACCGCGACGCGCAGGACGTCGTACGTCCCTGCTTCGCAAAGTCTCCCCGAGATCACCGTCAAGGCGGTGATCCTCGGGGTGATTCTCGCCGTGGTTCTCGCCGGGGCCAACGCGTATCTGGGGTTGTTCGCCGGGATGACGGTGTCCGCATCGATCCCGGCGGCGGTGATCTCGATGGGTGTGCTGCGGCTCTTCCGTCGTTCGAACATCCTCGAGAACAACATCGTGCAGACGTGCGCCTCGGCGGGCGAGAGTCTCGCGGCGGGCGTGATCTTCACGCTCCCCGCGCTCGTGCTGTTGGGGCGGTGGGCGCAGTTCGATTTCTGGCAGACGTTTCTCATCGCGGGGTTCGGCGGCGTGCTCGGCGTGCTGTTCACGGTGCCGCTGCGTCGCGCGCTCATCGTCGAGCAGCCGTTGCAGTTCCCCGAAGGTGTGGCGTGCGCCGAGGTGTTGGAGACGGGGGAGAAGGGCGGCGGCAGCGTGAAGTTCGTCGCGTGGGCCGCGATCGCGGCGGCGCTCATCAAGTTCTCGCAGACCGGCCTGCGCCTGGTCGCGGGAACGGCGGAGGGTGCCACGTATCTGTTCGGGCGCCGCGCCATCGGATACCTCGGCGCGGACCTGTCGCCGGCGCTCATCGGCGTGGGATACATCGTCGGGCTCAACATCGCGGTGCTGATCTTCGCGGGGAGCGTGATGAACTGGCTGATCGCGATCCCGGCCCTCGTGTGGCTCCATGGCGCGCCGGCGAACGTGACGGCCGCGACGTACGCGAGCCAGCTCTGGTCCACGCAGACGCGCTATCTGGGCGTGGGCGCGATGATCGTCGGCGGGTTGTGGGCGCTCTTGCGCATGCGGGGCAGCGTCCTCTCGGGCGTTCGCTCCGGGCTCGCCGCCTACCGCGAGATGCGCGAGGGGCGCGCACGCGACCGGCTCGACCGGGACCTGCCGATGCAGTGGGTGCTGATCGCGGTCGTGGTGTCCATCGTCCCGCTCTACTTCCTGTACCACTTTCTCATCGGCCGTGTGGCGATGAGCTTGACGATGGCCATCATCATGGTGGTCGCCGGATTCCTCTTCTCGGCCGTCTCCGGGTACATGACGGGGCTGGTCGGCTCATCGAACAATCCGGTGTCCGGCGTGACGATCGCCACGCTGCTCTTCTCGGCGCTGCTCATTCTCGGGCTGTTCGGGGATGCGGGAGGACACGGGCCGGCCGCCGCGATCCTCATCGCGGCGGTGGTCGCGTGCGCGGCGGCGATCGCCGGCGACAACCTGCACGATCTGAAGACCGGCTACCTGGTGGGCGCCACGCCGTGGAAGCAGCAGGTGATGCTCATCGTCGGGACGCTGGTGTCGGCGCTGGTGATGGCGCCGGTGCTCAACCTGCTGCTCAACGCGTACGGCATCGGGCCGGCGACGCCCGCGCATCCGCAGTCGCTCACCGCGCCGCAGGCGACGCTCATGCAATCGGTGGCCGAGGGCGTGTTCCGCGGCGGGCTGCCGTGGACGATGGTCATCATCGGCATGTTGATCGCGGTGGCGGTCATCGTGTTCGATCTCCGGCTGGAGAAGCGGGGGAGCACGTTCCGCGCGCCGGTGCTGGCGGTGGCGGTGGGGATCTACCTGCCCTTCGCCCTCGATGCATCGATCTTCATCGGCGGGTTGATCGCCTGGGCGGTGAAGCGCGCGCAGCGGCAGGTGCCGTGGGCGAGCGACGAGGCGGCGGAAGAGGCGCGGAAGGAGGTGGAGCAACGCGGCGTGCTCATCGCGTCGGGGCTCATCACCGGCGAAGCGCTGCTCGGCATCGCGATGGCCATCCCGATCGTGATCTCCGGGCGGTCCGATGTGCTGGCGTTCGCCGGCGTGCGCGATCTGGTGTGGCCGGGCGTGCTGATGATGCTCGTTCTGATCTACGCGATCTATCGCGCGAGCGTGCCGCGACGCGCGTAGCTTTCGGCGTGATCAACACCAATGGAATGAGCGAGCGGCTGGTCGCGCTCCTGCGTGGCGGCAACATCGCGGTGCTGAGCGGTGCGGGGCTCTCCACCGAGTCGGGGATCCCCGACTACCGTGGCCCCGACGGCAAGCGGCGCGTGAGCCCGATGACGTACCTCGAGTTCGTGGGCTCGGCGGACAATCGACAGCGCTACTGGGCGCGGAGCTTCGCGGGGTGGCGGCGCTTCGCCGCGGCCGAGCCGAACGATGGGCATCGCGCCGTCACCGCGCTGCAGCAGCGCGGGCTCCTGCGCACCATCATCACGCAGAACGTGGACGGGCTGCACCAGAAATCCGGCACGCGCGATGTGATCGAGCTGCACGGCGCGCTGGATCGCGTGGTGTGTCTGCAGTGCGGGGCGCGCTCCAGCCGCGAGGCGCTCGACGCGCGACTGCGCGCGGCGAATCCAACCTTCGTGGCGACGGCGCGCGAGATCCGTCCCGATGGGGACGTCGTGATCTCCGACGACGAGGTCCGTACGTTCCACCTCGTGTGCTGTGAGGTGTGTGGCTCCGATCTCCTCAAGCCCGACGTCGTCTTCTTCGGCGAGTCGGTGCCCAAGCCGACCGTCACGCGGTGCTACGACGAAGTGGAGCGCTCGTCGGGGCTGCTCGTACTCGGCTCCTCGCTGCAGGTGATGTCCGGCTACCGGTTCGTGCTGCGCGCGGCGGAGCTCGGGCTCCCCGTGGCGATCGTGACGCGCGGCGTGACGCGCGGCGACGCGGAGGCGACGATCCGTATCGATGCGCCGCTCGGGGCGACGCTCACGGACATCGTGGCCGGGCTCTGAGGCGATCAATGGGGTCAGGTTCGATTGATCGGGCCGATCAATCGAAC
>DASVCF010000049.1:0-5653 GCA_036381735.1 Gemmatimonadaceae bacterium
GAACTCCAGGCCGTCCGGCAGCAGCTCGGCCCGTTGCGCCAGCAGCTCCAGCTGCGCGCGCTCCTCGCCGTCGCCGACGATCGTTCCTTTCACGGGCGTTCGCGAGCGCTGTCGCACATCGGCGAGCACCCTGATGAACCGATCGAAGCGCTTCGCGGGGACCATGCGGCCGACGGTGAGGAGGTGCACCGCGCCGTTCGCCGAGCGTGAAGGTGTGCTGAAGCGCGCGGTGTCCACCACGTTCGGCAGGAAGTGCATGCGGGAGCGGTGCACGCCGAGCGTGACCGCGTTGTCGATCCCCGCTCGTGAGTTCGCCGCGATCATCCGCGGCGTGTGGAGGCTCACCCGGCCGAACACCGCCTGGTTCGCACCGATCTCGCTGATCCCGTTGCTCCGCAGCGCGCCGATCTCCTCGAGCCCGAGCCATCGCGCGGCGGCGGTGACGTAGATGTTCGTGTAGAAGTGCTGGCTCTGGACGATCCGCGGCGGATCCTCGCGCAGCGCGTCGATGATCCGCCGCAGCCGGCGGATTCTCGAGTGGCTCTGCCCCACCCATGTGACGGCGACCCCCAGCTCGCGGATCGGCTGTTCCCAGTACTCGCCGCTGGTGAGGCACAGCACGCGCGGCTGGGCGCCCTCGTGCAGCAGCGCCTGCAGCATGTAGTAGAGCTGCCGCTCGGAGCCACCCTGCCCGAGCGTGCCCGCGACGAAGCAGATCTTCAGCCCGGCGAGATCACGCATGGGTGCGAAGCGGGCCCCAGCCCGAGGAGAGGAATCCGCCAATCGCATCGCGCCATCGCTCGAGCGAGTACTCGCGCGCGGTGTGAATCGCCGCCGTCGACATCGCGCTGTAGCGCGACGCATCGGCGAGGCACCACCGCACGGCATCGGCAACGTGCTCGGCATCCGCGCGGTCCACGAGCACGCCGCCGCCCCCGCCGATGAGCTGCGCGAGCACGGAGACGCGTGTCGTCACCACCGGGAGCCCACAGGCGATGGCCTCGAGCACGACCTTCGGAAATCCCTCCGACGCCGCGGTCGGATAGCAGAACACATCGGCCTGGCGCAGCAGCGAGACCACGCCGTCGTGATTCACGCGTCCGTGGAAGACGACGCGATCGGCGACGCCGAGTGATGCGGCGAGCGCCTTGAAGTCATCGAGCGCGGGCCCATCGCCGACGACGTCGAATCGCACATCGGGAAACTGCTCGGCGAGCCGCGGCAGGCTCTCGATCACGACGCCCGTGCCCTTTTCCGGATCCTGCCGACAGACGATGATCAGCCGCGGGCCCGCGTGGGGCAGGGTCGTGCGCGGCGTCGCGCACTCGCGCAGCTCGCCTTCCGTCAGACTGGTCGAGAAGATCCAGCGCACGTGCGGATTGCGCGCAGAGGGCGGCGTGGGCGCGCCGCCCGTGGTCAGCACGACGTTCTTGCCGCCGGCGCACCGCTCGAGCAACCACTTCCAGAAGTGCTCGGCCACGGTGCGCTGCTCGAACCAGTTGCCGCAGTGCCGAACGAAGAGCGGCTTGCCGAGCGCCATGGCCAGCAGGAGGCCGATGGTGCCGATGTCGCCGGGGATGGGCGCGTGTACCGCATCCGCGCGCCGGATCTCGCGGGTCAGCACCGGGATGTTCCGGAGCAGCCACCCGGGGAGGCGCAGCTTGCGCATGAGCTCGCGGCCGGTCGGTACCGTGAGCGGAACGACCGACAGTGCGTGGCCGCTCAGCGGGATCTCGCCGCTTCGCGCCGAGGATGGATTGCACGGCACCACGAGCGTCGTCGCGTCGAACAGCTCGGAGAGCGCACGCATCTGAAAGGCGAAGCCGCCATCGGTCGCGTATCCGGTGGGGGATTCCGCGCTCGGCCAGCAGACTTTATGGGAGACGACGACGAGACGCATGCCGCCTCCTCAGGACGGTGTGGCCGGGGATGCTTTCACGCGCGTGGCGGCAATGATCCCCTCGATCTTGCCGAGCACCGCCGACCATTCCTCGGCGCTGCCGTGACGTATCGCGTAGGCTGCCTGGCGCACGAGGTCGACGAACTGCACGCGCCAGAATCGGAACTCCTGACGCAGCGTCCGCTCGCGCACGATGTCGACGAAGAGGAAGCGGTAGTTGACGGCGGTCTTCCGTGCGACACGGCGCTTGTCCGTGCGCCCGCGCGGCGAGTGCATGTGCACGCAGTGCGCGCGGCCGCACTCCCAGATGGTCCACTGTCGGCGCGCGCACAGCGCGAGGTGCGCATCCTCGACCACGCCGAAGCCGACGAAGAACGGTGAGAGGCGAAGACCGCTCGCGAACACCTCGCTGCGCCACACGGCGCAGTTGGTGCCGGTGATGTCGATCTCGCGTACGCCATCGTGCGGCGGCTGCATGTACCGGTTGATGGGGTAGCCCGTCTCGAAGTCGAACCGTCCGGGTTCGTACGTGGTGAAGAGCCCGAGACGCCGGTACCACTGCCACCGCGGCGACTTCGCGGGATCGAGATACTGATTCGTGATGTAGCCCGCGACCGCACCCACGCGGCCGGTCGTGTCCTGCGCGAACTGATCGAGGATGATCTCGAAGAAGTCCGGTTCCAGGAGCATGTCGTCATCGATGAACGCGATGAACTCGCCCTGTGCGACGTCGATCCCGACGTTGCGCTGGATGGCGGTGCCGCCGCCGTGCCGGATGTAGACACAGCGAAAGGGGAGCGTGTCCATGACCGCCCGGACCACGCGCTCCGTCTCGCGCATCTCCGGTGGGCCGCCGTCGACGAGGATGATCTCGAGCGGCAGATGCCGCTGCGTGCTCAGGTTCTGCAGCAGCTGACGCACCTCGTCGGGACGGTCGAGCGTGGGCGTCACCACGGAGATCGAGCGAGGAAGCGGTTGGCGGTTCTCACGCATGCGGTGGAGCTCCGCGGTTCGCGAGTTGGAGAAGAACCTGCGCGACGCGCTCCGCCGAGCGTCCATCGAGCGTGTTGCCGAACATGCGCTGCATGAGGCCGCGTCGCTCGGCGCGATGCGTGGCCGGCGCGGTCAACGCCTCGCGCAACATCGCGCGCATGTCGTGAGGCGAGCGCGCGAGCTGGACGGCGCCGCACTCGACGAGCGGGCGGTAGTGGTCGAACTCGTAGTAGCGCGCGTAGGGCACGCGAACCGGCTCGCCGCCCGGCGGATCGTAGCCGACGTTCACGACGGGCTTGTCGAACATGCACAGCTCCAGAGAAACCGTGGATGCGACGTTGACCCCCGCGTCCACGTGGCGCAGCGTGTTGGTGAGGAGGCGCGTGTCGTCCTCGGTGGGCGTGAGCCACGCCTCCACCCACTTCGCCTCGGGGAAGAGGATGTCGGCGCGTCGCTGCTGCAGCTCCTCGAAGCGACCTGTGCGGTCCTTGGGGTACACGCGCACGAGGAGCTGCGGCGAGCCGAGGTCGGTCATCTCGCGCAGCATGTCGGCGATCTGCTCCACGATGCGCGGCTCGCCGGGCATGTGCTCGGCCATGCCCGTGCTGTAGAGGACCATCGGTCTACCCGGATCCGCACCGACCCGGCGGCAGAACTCCTCGCGCGTCCAGTACGACTCCGGGTGGAAGTGGAAGTCGAACTGCGGCGTGCCCGTGACGAATACCTGCTCCGGGCGAACGGACGGGTAGATCTCGAGCAGCTGCCGCTTGATGTCCTCGTTCCAGACCAGGTAGTAGTCGTACGCGGGCATCACGCGTCCCTGCGACGTGAGGTTGTCCCACGAGAAGAGGAACGTCGCGGTCGGGATGCCGAGCCATTGCGCGGCCTGCACGGCGGGGATGGCGATGCGGCTGTGGACGTGCGAGCCATTGAAGACGAGCGTGGGGCGCGTCTCGCGGTAGAGCTTCTGGAACTGATCGGTGGTCGAGAACACGCGGCTCGCCGTGCGCTCGATGCGCTCGAGCACGGCGACGCCACGCCGACTCGCGAACGGGTAGCAGGCGAGCTTCCGGCCGAGTCGCTTGATGCGCTGCGCCGGGGTGACGGCCTCCACATCGCGCAGCCGCCACCGCTCGCGCGCCGCCGCGGACCAGAGGTGGCGGCCGTGCGCCATGTCGAGCAGCTCGCGGAGGATGCGCACGGGGTAGCGCTCGGGGATCTCCTCGAGCGGCCGCACCCGCGGGTAGCGCGCGGACAGAGACGCGAGCACGTCGTCGCTGGGGAGCACGGAGAGCACGGTGAGCTCGCCGGCGCGATCGAGCGTGTCGAGCGTGCCCGTGTGCACGAAGTTGCGGATGGCTTCGCCGCGGGGGAGGATCGCGACCACGTGGCCGGTGTGCGTCGGCATCAGCGGGATGGCGGCATGCTCGGCGCGAGCCGGGATGGCGGGGTCCACGACCGCAGTGAAGGTCGCGCTCATTTCGACGGCTCCGATCGCCGAGCGACCCGGTCCGCGAAGTCGAGCACGGCGTCCGCCATGCGCTCGCCGCATCGGCCGTCGGCGTACTGGCACACGTGCTCGACGATCCAGCGCCGCCCCTGCTGGTGCAGCTCGGGCTGCTGCAGGTACGTGCGAACCGCGTGGATCATCTCCGCGCGATCGTTCACCAGCCACACTCCCTCCGATTCGGCGACCGGACTGAAGTGCGTCCAGGTGTGGTTGATCTCCTTGATGAGCTGATCGTCCGCGTGGTCGGGACCCGGATCGTAGTCGAGGTTCACGACCGGCGTGTCGCACAGTGCGGCGTCCACCGTCACCGTCGACGAGAGATTCACGACGACGTTCGCGTGGCGCATCGTGTTGACCCATTCGACAATGGCGTTCTCGTCCTGCGAGCGCGCCGTGAGCGGCGTGCCCGGCGCGGACGTCCGTTGCACGCGCACCGATGGACCGAACACGCTGAAGCGGTGGTCGAGCTCGGCGTTGTCGTGGATGGGATGCGGACGGATGAGGAGCTGCGCGTCGCCCAGCTCACCGCCCGCGATGGCGCGCGCCATCTCCTCGGCGCCGTATGGCTCGCCGCGCAGGAAGTTCGGGGAGCCAAGCGCGTAGACGATGACCGGTCTCGAAGGGTCGAGCTCCTGCGCCGCGCAGAATTCCTGTCGGGTCTGCCGGAAGCGAGGCTGGAAGAAGACATCGAACTGCGGCGCCCCGATCACGTAGACGGGGCAGTCGCGCGTATGTGGGTAGCGCTCGAGTAGTTGGCGACGCTGCGTCTCGGACCAGACCAGGTAGCCGTCGTACTTGAACAGCATCCGCTTCTTGGTCGAGATATTGTCCCACGAGGGGATGAGCGCGAGCGTCTTCACGCCTGCACGGAACGCGGAGGCGGCGATCGCCGGCTGCTCGAACTGGAAGGGGCCGGTGGTCAGCAGAACGGTCGGGGGAGCGGAACGGAAGCGCGCCGTCGCTTCGGGAGAGCGCTCGTAACCCATGAGCCGACGCTCGAGCGCATCCTCCAGGGCGCCCTCGAGATGAAGGCTCCCGATCAACGCGCCCGCCATGTGAACGAGGCGCATGCCCCGGTCCCATTTGACCGGCCGGTGGCGCAGCAGGCTCACGCGGCTGATCTCACGCTGCCGGTGGTCCCATGCGGCCTCGTTCAGTCGGCGCGGGTAGTTGTGCGCGAGCTCGCGAAAGGCGCGGACGTCCGGCAGTGGGCTGACCGTGGCGGGATGGTCGGCCCAGAGCGATGCGAA
>DASVCF010000050.1:0-13046 GCA_036381735.1 Gemmatimonadaceae bacterium
GGGGTCAGGTTCGATTGATCGGCCCGATCAATCGAACCTGACCCCCTTTGATCGAGCGGGTAGCAGCTGCCCGGAGCAGTTACCGACGACTGACGACCGACGACTGGCGACTGTCGTTCTCACTTCCTGACCTTCGCCACCGCCTCCCCCAACCGATGCCCGGTCTCGCTGAGCTGCTGGGCCGAGGCATTCAGCGCCTGGATGGCGCCTTCCTGCTCGGTGCTCGCGCTGGCGACGGTCTCGGTGTCGATCGCGGCACGCATCGCGTCGTCCTGAGCTGAGGAGAGCGCGACGGCCAGGGCGGCGGAGCGATGGGCACTCTCGCGGGCGGCGTCCATGATGCGGTTGCCGGCTGCGGCGACATCCTCCGAGGCGACCACGATGCGATTGAGCTCGTGCACCCAGGTACGGCTCGAATCGGCCACGGAGCGGACTTCATCTCCCGTGCGCTGCATGAGCGCGATGGCGCGATCGAGAGCGGCGCGAATGTCGCGCACCGCCCGCTCCATCCCCTCGGCTTCCGCGGCGCTGCGTTCGGCGAGCGAGCCCACCTCTTGCGCGACCACTGCGAAGCCCCGGCCGTGCACGCCGGCGCGCGCCGCTTCGACGGCGGCGTTCAGCGCCAGGAGGCCGGTCTGGTCGGCGAGGGCGGTGATCGTCTGACCGAAGCGCTGCACCGCATCCGAGATCTCCTGCAGGCGACCGACTTCTTCCGCGCCGGCCTGCACCACGTTCAGGGCGGCGGTGAGCTGCGTGAGCGCTTCGCGCGTCGCCTGCCGTACGCTCTGCGCGTTCGCGACCATCGTCTCGCCGCTCTGCTGCATCGCGTTCCCCTCGGCCACCGTGTGCTCCGCCGTCATCTGCGCGGAGCGTGCTTCGCCGGCGCCATTGGAGAGCGTCGCGGCCACGCCGCGGACCGCCGTCGCGAGGCGGCGCGCGCTCGCCGCGGCTTCCTGCGATGAGGCGTAGATCTGTTCCGTGGTGCAGGTGATCGCGTCCACGTGCTGCGCGGTCTGCTCGGAGGCGGCAAGTACCGGCTGGATGAGCGCATCGAGCGAGAGCGAGAGCGCGAGCTGCGGCGCGATGTACTCGAGCAACGCGGCATCGTGCGGGCGGTACATGTCGATGCGGCTGTGACGCACCGTCCAGAGCCCCACGAGCCGATCGCCATGCTTGAGCGGGACGGCGATCTGCGAGCCGTGCCCCGCAGCCGCGCGTCGCTGGCGGCGCGTGAGCGGCGGGTTGGTGACGGCATGTCCGTGCCGCAGCGCGCGTCCCGGGATCCCGGCCGACGCCGAGAAGCGTGTTCCGTATTCGACCTCGGGTGAGGTGTCGGCCACGACCACGAACTCGTGCGGATCGGGATCGTATGCGGCGATCTCCATCTCCTCCCATGGAACGAGTGCGCGGGTGAGCTGTTGGATGTCGCTGAACGCTCGACGCAGCTCGGGGCGCGCGCTGATGACACGACTGAGCCGCTGGATGAGGAGCAGGCTGTCACCCGTCGCGCCGCGCTGCACGAGCCAGTGCACGAGCACGGCGAGGAGGAAGAGCCCCGCCTCGGCGAACCCCCACACGACGTTCCATCTGCCGTAGGCGAGGCGCAGCATGCCGAGCGAGAGCAGCGTCCCCAGTCCGGACATCACCCCTTCCCACCGCGCGGTGAGACGCGCATCCACCCAGGCGATGGCGGGGGAGAGGGAGAGCTGGAGGTAGAACGTCGCGTTGATGCTGGTGAGGAAGAGCACGATCAACAGCGCGAGCTGCCCGACGTTGTCGGCTGCGAATGCCGCTGCGCCCATCTCGCCGCCCGCGGCCTGATAGGCGAGCCCGCTCACCAGACACGCCGTGGCGAAGTGCGCGGCGTTCGCGATGGCGTTGCTGACGGGGAGCCGTCGGGCGCCCGCGTCGCCGATGAGCAGACCGATGCTGCACGCCAGCGCGCCGCCCGCCCACCCGAGCGCGATGATCGACGCGATCCCCACGCCGGCGGCGAAGCTGGTGAACCCTTTTCCGGGGAGTGGGATGCCGAAGGCGCGCGTGGCCGTCACGCTCATCAGCAGCAGGAGCGCGCCGAGCCATGGCACGGGGCGCACGTACTGATGCAGGGCGATGCCGACCGGGATGGCGAACGCGGCGACGGAGACCACCGCACGCCGTACTGCTTCATCGCTCGCCCAAGTGCGGCGACGCACGGGGACGGCGGCCTGCACCGGCACTGGTCCAGTGGCAGCAGCCATAGTCGGAGTTACCCGTCGAAGCGCGGCGCGCCGAGTGGTGCCGGTGGCCGAACGGAGGGAATCATCAACATGTCGCGGGGTACAAGGGGGTGCAAGGAGTGGCGCAACTGGCACTCGCGGTGCAATCGTGTGACGCATGGAGCAGGTGCGGCGTCACGTTGGACGGAGGACTATGAGACTTACGCGAGAGGCAAAAGGCGAAAGTCGCGAGGCGGAACCGCCCGGAGCCCGTCATCCCGGGCGCGATGCGGAATCCCGGACTGGCTGTCATCCCGAGCGCAGCGAGGGATCTCATCGCCAGTCCGGGATCCCTCGCTCCGCTCGGGATGACAAGCGCCGCGCTCGGGATGACACCGACTCTCGTCTCTCGCCTCTCGCTCCCCGATCAGTTCCCCAAGCGACGCCCATGCAGCGGGTCTCCTCCCGCTCATGGGCGTCGCTGCTTTCTGGCGAGGTGCAATGTCCCGACAGAGCTTTCACCGAAACGCTCTCGCCCGCGCTCCTCGCGGGCTCGCCCGCCGTCGGAAGGAACGCCCGATGTTTCGGGGCGACCAGAAGCGGGCCGTCAAACGCGCGATGATGCGCGACTGCTGCCGCCGGTGTGTCTACTGCGGCGCCCTCCTCGATCTCGATCTCGCCACCATCGATCACGTCCATCCGCTCGCCAAGGGCGGCGCCAACGCCCCGGGGAACCTCGTCGTCGCCTGCGCCCCCTGTAACCGCCTCAAGGGCGATATGCTCCCGCAGGAATTCTTCATCCGCTATCCGTCCGCCGGCCTCAACTTCCTGACGTACGCCCGCGTGGCGCACCGCGCCTTGAAACGCGGGGCGAGGAGGGCGGTGAGCCTCGCGCTCGCCGCGTAGTGCGCTATGCGGGATGCGGGATGCGGGATGCGTTATGCGGGATGCGACCGGCTCGTGGGAGAATGTCCTCTCCGCCGAGGCTGTACCGCATCCCGCATAACGCATCCCACATCCCTCAGTAGTCCACCGGCCGCAAATAGCTCTCCCCGATCGCCGTCGCGCTCAGCAGCGCAACGGTGGGGAGTCGCCGCTTCCAGTGCGTGCCCTCGAGACGACGCAACACGACGAGCACCTCGTCCTGCGAGACACCGTGTGAGACGAGATCTTCGGCGGAGTAGCCGCTCAGGAGCCAGTGCAGGATCTGGTCGGCCGTCGGGTAGCTGATACCGAGGTCGGCTTCATCCGTCTGGCCGCGCACGAGGTCGGCGGTGGCGGGTTTGTCGACGATCGCTGACGGAACGCCGAGGTGGCGGGCGAGCGCCCACACCTGCGTCTTGTAGAGATCGCCGAGCGGGTTGATGGGTGGGGAATCGTCGGCGTGCCAGGTGAAGTAGCCGAGCAGGCGCTCGGTCTTGTTCCCCGTGCCGAGCGGGATCGCGCGGTGCTTGGCCGAGAGATCGAAGAGTGCGATCATGCGCGTGCGCGCCATGACGTTGCCGCGCCGAGTGGCATCGGCATCGGGTTCGTGCGCGAGATAGCCATCCACGGCCTGTGAGATGTCGACCGTGCACGCTTCGATGCCGAGCGCATCGATGACGAGCTGCGCGTGCTCGAGGCTCTCCGGGCTCGACGTGCGGTAGGGGAGTCGCACGCCGATCACGTTCTCGGGGCCGACCGCGCGGGCGGCAAGATACGCCGTGACGGCGGAGTCGACGCCGCCCGAGAGCGCGACGATCCCCTTCTCGTAGCCGCGCTGGTGCATCTCCTCTTCGAGAAAGTGCGTGAGCCACGCTTCGACGAGCGCGCCATCGATGTCGAGCGGCGGCGGACCGTCCGGCTTGCACGGTGTCACGACGCGCAGCGGCGCGCGCACGTTCTCCGGCGGCGCACTCGGCGCGACGGGCATCTCGCCGCGCTCCATCGGTGCATCGAACGCGAGTGTCGCTGTGCGCGATGCGCGGATGCGGTCGAGTGTGTGGAGGAGATGCGGGAGCGCGGTGCGGAGATCGGCCAGGAGCGGCATGTCGGCGCGGGCGCGCGTGAGATCGGCGAGGTCCGCGGGGAGCATGAGGATCGCATCCTGCCAGAGTGGGCCGCGCACCCGGATGTCGCCTGCGGGCCCGCACAGCATCGAGCCCCCGGCGAACGTCTTCCCGCCCTCGCTCCCCACGAGGTTCGCGAGCGACACGAAGACGCCGTGCTCCTCCGCGATGTCGCGGATGAGCCGCTCCCAACGGCCGAGGCTGTCGGGCGCCGACGAACCATCCAGCCACGCGCCCGACTTTCCGTCTGTCGCCTCCCGTCTCTCGCCTCGCGCGCCCCCGATCCCGCGTGCCGGAGCGGCGGACGAGACGAAGACGATCTGCGCGCCGTCGAGCGCGGCGAGCGTGCCGGTGAGGCTGTGCCACGCGTCCTCACACACGAGGATCGCCGCGCGCCCCCATGGCGTGTCGAACGCGCGCACGTCGTGGCCGCGCTCGACGAAGCGCTCCTCGTCGAACAATCCGTACGTGGGGAGGAAATTCTTGCGATGCACGTGGCGCACGAGCGGTTCCTCGCCGCCGAGCTGCACGCACATCGCGCTGTTGTAGAGCGTGTTGTGAAACAGCTCGTAGAAGCCGACGATCACATCGAGTGGTCGGCCGCTCTGCGCGACGCTCTGGTAGACGGTGTTGAGGTCGCGCGCCAGCGTGCCCGCCGTCACCGCCAGCTCGCGGACGCCGCCCTCCACGAAGTAGCCGGTGAGCGCGGTCTCGGAGAGGTGCAGCACATCGGGGCGCGGCTCGAGCGCATCGACCTGCGCCAGGATCGTGCGCAGCCGGTCGAGGTTGGCCCGGTAATCGCCCTTGCGCGGCATGAACTGCGCGATCGCGAGCTGGACGAGAGGAGGCATGCGGGAAAGTTCGCGTTTCGGCGACGGGAGAGCAACGGCGGACGCGTCGGGGATTGTCATCCCGAGCGCAGCGAGGGATCTCGGCCTCCGAGCGAGATCCCTCGCTGCGCTCGGGATGACACGGGCCGGCGCGCGGAATGACCGTCGGTCTATCCGCGGTTCTTTTCGTCCGATCGTGGGTAGTACGACTCGTTACCTTCCACACTCGAGCCGCATCAGGAGTCTCCCGAGCCGCATCTTGAGCGCGCGCCGCGCGCGAGGAGTTTGCACGGTGTTCGTACGGTCCACACCGCCAGGTCGTGCACGTCGCTGGCGGTCCGCTGTCGGTCTCATGACCGCGATGGCGCTCGTCACGCCGGTCGCGGTCCCATCGCTCGCCGCCCAGGAGAGTCAGCCTCAACAACCGGAAGAGCAGGCGTGGCAGCTCATCCAGCCGCCGCAGGCCACGCTCGTCCTGGCGCGCGACGGGTCGCTCATCGGCGAGATCGGCAAGCAGATGCGCACGAGCATCTCGATCACCACCGTCCCCGCGTACGTGCCGCAGGCGTTCATCGCCGTCGAGGACCAGCGCTTCTACGAGCACGACGGCGTGGACGTGATCGGAGTGGCCGGCGCGATCAAGGATGCCCTCGGTGGACACGTGCGCGGCGCGAGCACCATCACGCAGCAGCTCGTCGGGAACATGCACCCCGACCTCATCGACCGGAGCGATCGCAGCATCGGGCGCAAGCTGCGCGAGCAGGCCGCGGCGCGCGAGATGGAGCGGCACTACAACAAGCAGCAGATTCTCGAGGCCTACCTCAACCAGATCGACCTCGGGCACGGGTGGTACGGGATCGAAACGGCATCGCTGCACTACTTCGGAAAGCCCGCGTCGCGGCTCACTCTCGCCGAGGCCGCGACGCTTGCCGCGCTCCCGAAAGGGCCGGCCATCTACGATCCGATTCGGCATCCCGACCGGGCCAAGGCGCGGCGCAACCTCGTGCTCTCGTTGATGGCGGAGCAGCACTACATCACCGAGAAGGAAGCGAAGGCCGCCGAGCGGGAGCCGCTCGTTACCGCACCCGATGAGGGATTGAGCGCGCCCGCGGCGTACGTGGTGGACGCGGTGCGCGAGGAAGCGGATCGCGATGGCATCCCCGTCGAGAACGGCGGCTATCGCATCTACACGACCATCGATCCCGCGCTGCAGCGCGATGCGGTGGAGGCGCTGCGCGACGGGACCACGCGCGTCGAGCAGCTGAAGGGGTACAACCATCCCACCTTCGCGAAGCACGCGAAGGGGAGCACCGACTATCTCGAGGGGATGGCCGTCGCGCTGGATCCGATGAACGGCGACGTGCTGGCGCTCGTCGGCGGACGCGATCACGACGAGGCGCCGTTCGACCGCGCGATCGATGGTCTGCGACAGCCGGGCTCCGCGTTCAAGCCGATCGTCTACGCGGCGGCGATCGCCGACAGCCTTCCGGCCAACGAGGTGCTCCCCGACACGGCCATCTCCATCCCGCTCGACAACGGCGACGTCTATCAGCCGAGCAACGATGATGGCGAGTTCATGGGGCCGATCACGCTGCGCACCGCGCTCGCGCTCTCGCGCAACGTCGTCGCGGTGGAGCTCGCGCAGCAGATCGGGATGGATTCCGTCATCGCCCTCGCCAAGCGGCTCGGAATCCGGACGCCGATCGCGCCGTATCCCTCGAGCGCGATCGGCGCATCGGCCGTGCACCCGATCGACCTCGTGTCGGCGTACACCGTCTTCGACAATCTCGGCGCGGTCGTCAGTCCGCACTTCATGACGAAGATCGAGGATCGCGCGGGGCGCGTGGTGTACACCGCACCGGCGAAGGCGCCGTCGTTCGTCATGGATCCGCGCGTCGCGTTCATCGTGCGCAACATGATGCGCGACGTGGTGGCGCGGGGGACGGCGACCGCGGTACGGCGCTACGTCCCCGAGCGCATTCCGGTCGCCGGCAAGACGGGGACGACGAACGACAACACCGACGTCTGGTTCATCGGGATGACGCCCGACCTCGTCGCCGGCGTGTGGCTCGGCTTCGACAATCCGACGCCGATCACATCACATGCATACGGCGGCTCGTTCGCCGCGCCGATCTGGGGGGAGATGGTCGCCAAGTACTACGGTGACCGCAATCCATCAGGTGTGTGGCGCGCACCCGGCGGGCTCGTCGTCGGGACGCTCGATCGCGACAGCGGCCTGATCGCCAACGACTCGACGCCCCCCGACAAGCGCTACACCGAGTACTTCATCGAAGGGACGGAGCCCGACGCCCTGCGCCTCAATCCGTGGCGCGTGTTCACCTGGGGCCCGATCGCGTTCTGACCGCGATCATTTCGCCCCGTTGACGCGCTGCGGCTCGCGGCGTGCGAAGGAGTGTGTCGGAACACGGAGCACGGGGGTGGGGGAACACGACGACCTGCGCGTGGTACGGAGATGACTAGCAGGCGGTGAACGTCATCCCACACTGAGGTACAGCAGTCGATGAAGCAGGTATGGGAACGGACGATCGGCGGCGAGGCTTGGCGCAGTCGTGCCATGTCGCTCGCCGCCGTGTGCGCGGTGGTCGGCATCCCCGGTCACGCCGTGCCGCGTAGGAGCCTGCTGCGTGCGACGCGCGCGGCACCGGTGACCGGCGAGTACGTCCTCACGAAGGCGGCGGGGGATCACCTGCCGTACGCATTTTCAATCGATATGGGCCGCACGGTCCACGGCCAGGTCCTGGGCGCCACCCTCGTGTTGGGCCCGAACGGCGACTACGCCAGCGACGTCAAAGTCCGCATGGACCTGGGCGATGCGCTCCCGATCCCCGGGTTCTCCACCGGAAGCAGCGATCGCGTCTTTCACAGCACGGGCAGCTACACCGCTTCCGGTTCGTCGGTCGTGCTCTCCCCAGCCGATTGGCTCACCAGGCGACTCGCCACGCGCGTTCTCGCCCGCGTCGATGGCCGGTCGATGCTGCTCACCGCAGTCGACCGTCCACCCGATGGCGAGCGATACGAGCTCGCGGCAGCGTTCGAGAAGGTGAAGTAGGGAAGAACGGGAAGCAGAGAGCAGAAAACAGAGAGCAGAAAGCAGAAAGCAGAAAGCAGAGGGCGGTTCCTGCTTTCCGCTCTCTGCTTTCTGCTCTCTGTCGTTCCTCACTCACTATCTTCCCGCTCCCGCGTGCGCGGCGTGCTCCGCCTCTTCCATCATCGTCTCGGGCTCGCGTACCTCGCACTGCTCGGGGAGGAGCGCGATCTGGAACACCTCATCGAGCGTGGTGACGGGGTGGAAGGTAAGCGTCTTCCGTACCTCCTCGGGGATGTCCTCCATGTCGGCTTCGTTCTCCTTGGGGAGAACGATGTCCGTGATCCCCGCGCGGTGCGCGCCCAGGACCTTCTCCTTCAGGCCGCCGATCGGAAGCACGCGGCCGCGGAGCGTGATCTCGCCCGTCATCGCCACATCGCGCCGTACCGGGCGGCCCGACATCGCCGACGTGAGCGCCGTCGCCATCGTCACGCCTGCTGACGGACCATCCTTCGGGATGGCGCCTGCCGGCACGTGGATGTGCACCTCGATCGAGCCGAGTCGATCCTCGGGGATGCACAGCGTGGAGGCGTGCGTGGCCGCGTACGTGAGTGCCGCACGCGCGGACTCCTTCATCACATCACCCAGCTGTCCGGTGAGAATGAGCGAGACGTTCCCCCACCCGGTGACAGGCACGCTCGCGCTCGACTCCGGCGCCGGCGCGCCGTACAGCCGACGGATCGCGGCCTCGACGAACATGATGTCGCCGCCCGCCGGCGTGTAGAACATCCCGGTCGACACGCCCACCTCGTTCTCCTCGGCGGCGCGCTCCGGGTGCACACGTGGACGGCCGAGCAGCTCGCGCACATCCTCCGGCGTGATCTCCTGGACGGCCCCTTCACCCGAGGCGATCTTGCGCGCGACCTTGCGGGCCACCGCGCCAATCTGTCGCTCGAGCTGCCGCACGCCGGCCTCGCGCGTGTACTTCGTCACCACGGTCGTGATCGCGTCGTCGGTGAAGCCGATCCCCTTGCCGGCGAGCCCCGCCTCGTCGATCTGACGCGGGATCAGATAGCGCTTCGCGATCTCCGCCTTCTCGTGCTCCGTGTACCCCGAGAAGTCCACGACCTCCATGCGGTCGAGCAGCGGACCGGGGATGTTCTGGATGAAGTTCGCCGTCGCGATGAACAGCACCTCGCTCAGATCGAACGGCACACCGAGGTAGTGATCGGTGAACGTGTCGTTCTGCGCGGGGTCCAGCACCTCCAGCAGCGCGCTTGCGGGATCGCCCTGGAACGAGACGCCGAGCTTGTCCACCTCGTCGAGCAGGAAGACGGGGTTCTTCGTTCCCGCCTGCTTCATCCCCTGGATGATGCGCCCGGGCATCGCCCCGACGTACGTGCGCCGGTGTCCGCGGATGTCCGCTTCATCGCGCACGCCGCCGAGCGACGCGCGCACGTACTCGCGGCCCAGCGAACGCGCGATCGACTTCGCGATGCTCGTCTTGCCGACGCCCGGAGGGCCGACGAAGAGGAGGATCGGACCCTTGGCCATCGCCCGCGCCTTCGCCTCCTTCGAGTCGGTGATGTGCCGCTCGTCGTGCTCCGTGGAACCGAGCGTCGGGTTCGCGACGTCGAGGTCCGACTTGAGCTTCGCCGCGGGAACCTCCCCCGTCTTCTCCACTTCCTCGCTCAGCTGCTGCGCGCGGAGCTGACGCACGGCCAGGAACTCGAGCACCCGGTTCTTCACATCGGGGAGCCCGTAGTGGTCCTCATCGAGCACCGTCTCGGCGTGCTTGAGGTCGAGGTTGTCGTCGGAGCGCGTGTTCCACGGCAGCTCGGCGATCCACTCGAGGTACGTGCGGATCACCTGGCCTTCCATGGACTCGCGGCCGGTGCGCTCCAGGCGGCCCAGCTCGCGCTCCACTTCCTGACGCGCATCCTTGGGCAACTCGAGCTTGGTGAGCTTCTCGCGCAGCTCTTCGATCTCGCGGTTCTGGTCGCCCTCGCCGAGCTCCTTCTGGATCGCCTTCAGTTGCTCGCGCAGGTACATCTCACGCTGGCGCTGACCCAGCTCTTCCTGTACCTGCGACTTGATCTCTTCCTGCGCCTCGAGCTGACCGATCTGCCGCTGCACGTGCACGAGCACGCGGCGGAGTCGCTCCTCCACGCTCAAGGTTTCGAGCAGCCCCTGCTTCTCGGGGACACTGAGCTCGATGTAGCCGGCCACGAGGTCGGCGAACTTCCCGGCCTCGGTGACCGAGTCGAGCACCTGGTGCACGACCTCCTCGGGGAGGCCGCGCTTCTCACCCAGCTCGGCGGCGCGCTCGCGTGTTTCCTTGTAGAGCGCCTCGAACGCCGGGTTGTGCTCGTCCACCGGATTCATCTCTTCCACCGGGACGACGACCGCGCTCAGGAAGCCTTCGGTCATCACGTACTGCAGTGCCGTCGCGCGCTGCTCGCCCTGCAGCAGCAGCTGCACGCCGCCCAGCCCGCGCTGGATCTGCCCGATGCGGGCGATGACGCCCATCGAGTAGAGGATCTCTGGGCTGGGCTCGTCGGCGTTGTCGCGCTGCGCCACGGCGAAGACCAGTCGGTCCGCCTTGAGCGCCGCCTCGATCGCGCGCAGGGTGCCGGGCCGGCCGGCAGCGATGGGTGCGGTCAGCCCCGGGAAGATGACGGTCCCGCGGAGTGGGAGCACCGGGAGTGTCTGACGTTGCGCCATGTTGTTTCAACCTGTTGATGATGTCGTGGTTCAGACGGCACGCGTCGGAACTATGGTCTTCCGCACGCTCCATTCCAGTCAGCACCGTGCGCCCGGATCACTTGTCGCTCGCGTCCAAACGCGCGCGGCGCTGGGCCGTCTCGCTATCCGGTGAATTCCTCCGCTGGAAGCGACGTTCCGTGCTCGTACCGAGCCTCTGAGTTACGCCACCCGGGCAGCGTTCGCAACTTTCCGTGGTGACTTTGGCGTAGTGGATGCTGTCAGCGTGGCACTGCGGATTTCATCCCGAGGTGGCTGTCATCCCGAGCGTGAGCGAGGGATCTCGCTGGCGGTGTCGTCCCGAGCGAACGCGAGGGATCTCGCTGGCTGCCCGCGATTCCTCGCTGGCGCTCGGAATGACAATGTTGGCGCTCGGAATGACACCCCCTCTCGCCCCGTCGCCTTTTCAGATCCGCGCGCGAGTGGTACACTTCACATCTGCGCCGATCAGCCTTAGCCCCAGGACATGCCTGTGCCGGACCCCATTGCCCTGTCATCTGACGCCGAGCTTCGCGCAGTCGTGGAACGTGCGCTCTCGGCGAGCTACGAGATCGATCGTGAGATCGGGCGTGGGGGCATGGGAATCGTCTACCGCGCCAAGGACCGCCGGCTCAAGCGCACGGTGGCCGTCAAGCTCCTCCCGCCCGAGCTCGCCTACCGGCGCGAGATCAAGTCACGCTTCCTGCGCGAGGCGGAAACGGCCGCGCAGCTCAACCATCCGAACGTCGTGCCCATCTACACGGTCGATGAGCGCGAGGGGCTCGTCTTCTTCGTGATGGCGTGCGTGGATGGGAGCACGCTCGCCAAACGCATGGCCGACGTGCACCGGTTCGACATCGACGAAGCGCGGCGGATCCTGCGCGAGGTGGCCGAGGCGCTCTCGTACGCGCATGCGCGCGGCGTCGTGCACCGGGACATCAAGCCGGACAACATCCTGCTCGACGCCGAGAGCGGGCGCGCCATGGTGACCGACTTCGGCATCGCGCGCGCGGTGCAGGACACCACCGGGTCGCGTCTCACGGCGACGGGAATGGCGATCGGCACACCCGCGTACATGAGTCCCGAGCAGGCGGCGGGCGACCGCGAGATCGACGGCCGGAGCGATCTGTATTCCCTCGGTGTCGTCGGCTATCAGATGCTCACGGGCGAGTTGCCGTTCAACGCGTCGAGCACACCGGCGATGCTGATGAAGCACATCGCCGAGCGGCCGATCCCCGTGGAGCAGCATCGCCCGGACATTCCGAAGCCTCTGGCCGCGACGGTGATGACGCTGCTCGAGAAGGAGCCCGATCAGCGTTTCACGAATGCGGGGGAGCTGCTCCAGGCGCTCGACGGCCGCATGACGGTGAGCACGCCGCGTGGCGTGACCGCGTCGCGCACGGCGACGCAGCGCACGGAGCCGTACGCGGCCCCGTACACACTGCCGGCGCCGCCGACACACGGCACCGAGTCCGCGCTCCCGGATCAGTGGGCGCGCTGGAACGCCCCGGAGGTGCAGCGCTTCCGTCGCAAGTTCATTCCGTTCGTGTTCGTGAACAGCGTCATCGTGCTGGCCGCGATTCTGACGAACGTGAATCTGCTCGGCGTCACGGTCATCTGGGGCATCTTCATGGCGCTCAAGTACTCCAAGCTGTGGGCGGCCGGGTACGATTGGCGTGATGTCTTCCGTCAGCCGCGCGACCGTCGGCTGACTGACGTGGCGAGCGAGACCGTAGACGAAGTGCGCGCCGTGTTCGATCGCAACCGGCGTGAGAAGCGGCGCGAGCGACGGCGGCTCCCCGCACCGCCCGCGCCCGTTCCGGCATCCGCCTCGCCGGACGCGCCGCTCGATGCGCACGTGCTCGGCGCGCATGCGTCGCAGGTCCGCGACGCCGCGCAGCAGCGCGCCGAAATCCAGTCGCTGGTGGGCTCGCTCCCGCGCAGCGACCAGCAGCTCGTGCACGATGTCGCGCCGGCGGCCGACGCGCTGTTCTCGCGCATCCAGTCGCTCGCGCGGTCGTTGGCCGATGTCGAGCGCTCGGCCACGCCCCACGCGTCCGAGCAGATCGAGTCGCAGATCAGCGAGCTCGAGGCGCAGGCGAATCCGCTCGAAACGCAGGCGAGCGAAGAGCGCGTGCGGAAGCTGGCGCTCCTCAAGCGGCAGCGCCGCGCGCTCGTGGAC
>DASVCF010000051.1:0-11246 GCA_036381735.1 Gemmatimonadaceae bacterium
GGAGGCAGCCGGAGTCGGCGGTACTGCCGGCGCGTGCGCGCGGGAACCGCAGCCGCCGAGGAGTGCGAGCACGACACCCAGCGCCGTGCGTCTTCCGTAACGCCGTACGGCTGCAGCAGGTGCGTATCGCCGGTGATGTGCAGAACGCGTATTCGCCAGGGGAGGTTGACGGGCTGCACCGTGCGTGCCCGGGGACTCGCGCAGCCCGGCGCGCTTGGCGGCGACGCTCCGTCACGCTTCCGTCAACGGAAGCCACAGCGTGAACGTGCTCCCCGCCCCCTCCTCGCTCAGCACCGTGATCGTACCGCCCAACGCGTGCGCGATGCGCTGGCTGATCGCGAGGCCGATCCCGGCGCCGAGCTCGGTCTCCGGATTGAGGCGGGTGAATTCCTCGAAGATGTGCGACCGCATGTCTCGCGGGATGCCGGGCCCGGTGTCGGAGACGTCCACCGCGATCCAGCGTCCCGGCCCCGGCGCATCGCCTCCCGAGCGGACGCCGAGCGTGATCCCGATGCGCCCCGTGGCGGTGTACTTCACCGCGTTCGAGAGCAGATTGCCGAGAATCTGGCGAATGCGGCTCGAGTCCGATTGCGTGACGGGGAAATCGTTCGGGATGCGTGCCTCGAGAGTGAGGCCCTTCGCTTCGGCCTGCGCCCGATACAACCCGGCGAGCTCATCCGCGGCGTCGCGTACGTCCACCGGCTGGAGGTCGAGATCGACCTGCCCCGCCTCCGCCTGGGCAAGACCCAGCAGGTCGGTGATGAGATCGATCGCCGCGTGAATGAGCTGGCGCGAACGGCGCACGCTGCCCACCTGCTGCTCCGTGAGCGTTCCCATGATCCCTTCCTCGAGGAGCTGCAGGAAGCCGTCGGCGGCGCCAAGCGGGTTCTTCAAGTCGTGACTGAAGCCGCGCATCAATCGCGCACGGCTCTCCATGACGCGCGCCAGCTCCGCATGCCGCTGCTCCGCGGTGTGCAGGAGATCCACCTTGCGGAAGGCCAGCGCCGCGAGCTTCGCGAAGGTGAGCGCGCGTTCGGCCTCGGCCTCGCTGAACCCTCCGGCGGTCGGCGGACGGAGCAGAAACAGCGCGCCGATCGCCTGGCCGGCATCGACGAGCGGCACCACGACGGCCGGGCATCCGGCACACGCTTCCTGCAGCGCCCTGGGACGCAGGCGCTCCGATGCGGCGAGGTCGGAGATGATCGCCGCCTGACTGTGTTCGATGACCCACGCCGCGGATGACCCGGCGTACGGGACCCGCACGCCGACGGCTGGGACGTGGTCACCAGCAGCGGCCACGACCTCCAGCTCCTGGTGATCGAGGTCCAGCCGCTCGACGAATGCGCCCGTGGCACCCGTCGCGACGAGCGAGCTCCGCGCGATCTCCTGGATGATCTCCTCGAGCGTGAAGCTGGCCGATACCGCTTCGGTCGCCTGTCGCAGCGCCGATTCCTCGCGCGCGCGCCGCTCGGCTTCCTCATAGAGGCGCGCGGTATCGAGGGTAAGCGCCGCACGATCCGCCACCTCACGGACCAGCGTCAGATCGCTCTCGTCGAAGCGACGTGCGGAATCGGTCGAGACCAGCCCGATCGCCCCGAGAATGCTTCCTCGCGCAACGAGCGGCGCGACGATGATGGATCGCGGCGTGATCTCGCGCATGACGCGCGCGTAGCCGGGACTCATCCGCGCCGCCGCTTCGAGCACCTGCGCCGGAACATCGGGGAGCAGCACGGCCTCGCCCGTCTGCAGCACGCGCATCACGGGCGCGGTCGATGTATTCGGCACGACCTCGCCGACCACGTCGCTGACCAGCGCCGCTGCGTCGGGTGCGCGCCCCGCGAGCGCCGCTCGTCGCGCGCCGTCCGGCACGGGAACGTAGATGGCGCACCAGTCGCACAGCTGCTCCACGAGCAACTGGGCGAGACTGTTCAACGTGCTCTCCACGTTGAGCGCGGTGGACAGCAGACGGCCGGTATCGGCGAGGATGCGCTGCTCACGCTCGCTCTTGCGAAGCGCCTCCACCGCTCGACTCTCCCGCTCGAGCGTCGTCACACGGCGAAGCGCGATCGATGCGAGGTCGCCCAGCGTACGCGCGCGGTCGAGCTCCGTCTCACCGAATGCTCCCTGCGCCTTCGACCGCAGCAACACGAGTGCCCCGAGCACGTGGCCCTCGGGGTTCAGCGGCACGACGATACCGGAGCATCCCTTGCAGCTCTTAACGAGATACGGGGCCATCTGCTCGCCGATCGCCTCGGTTCCGGTGAGCAGCGACGGTACCCCCCGCCGAATCAGCGCGTCGGTGAGCGACCCGGGATACGGAGCCCGCGTACCCAACGGAGGTACGCCCTCCCCCGCCGTCGCCACGACTTCCACTTCACGTCGCTCCGTGTCTCCATGATTCGTGTAGACGGCTCGCTCGACGTACGCCCCGAAGGCTCGCGTCATCTTCACCGCCGCCTCGGCCGTCAGCCGCGTGATCTCGGGGAGGTCGATGGCGCCGGCGAGCTCGTGCACGACATGCCGCAGCGGCTCTTCGCTCGTTCGCTGCCGCGTGTCCTCCATCGCCTCGTGCTCCTCGCGCCACTCACGCATCGCCGCCCCGTCCATGTCGAGTGCGCGGCGCTATCGGGGGTGATGCGCCGCGACATCGAATCCCGTCCCAGCGAGCTGTCGCCACGCCGCGCGGGCCTCGGGGACGACCAGCGGCACCGTCGCGAACGTCGCTGCCGTCGCCGTGAGACACCAGAAACAGAACGCGCGGAACGAGCGCCACTCCGAGACGGTGAGCCGCGTCGCCTGCACGACGTCGAACCCGACCTTCGCCGCGAGCGCGAGTGGAATCCACGGCCGCGTGCGCGCACGATCCGCGCCGCCCATCGCCGCCAGTGTCATCGTCGCGGCGTAGCTGCCGAAGCCGAGCACCGCGTCCGGCGTGGAGAAATGCTCGTAGGCCTGGGCGGATGCGTTCACCCGATCGGAGTCCACCTTCGGCAGGCCGGGCTCGGGAACGTGCTCGATGACGCCCATCTGATAGAGCGACATGAGCCCCATCGCGCCGGCGGCGCACAACGTGAGCCCGACGATCCCTCGCCGCCGGCGCAGCGCGGGCGCGTCCCCCTCGCGCAGCTCGCGACTCAGCGCGAGTGCACGCGCCGCACTCGGATCCACCATTTTCCTCCGACTCTCCGTCACATCAGTCCTCAATCGACATCGGCTGGGGGCGCCCCCTATTCCGCAGACGTCGTGCCCCCGACCACGAGCGCCGGATTCGGCTGTGGCGCGAGTTCGCACGCCAACCGGACGAGCAGAGCGGATCAACCGATCGAGACGTACCGCGCGAAGAGTCGCTTCATCCCCTCGGCGGTCAGGCCGTAGACGCCGACGATCCCGAGCATGAGGAGGGCGAGCCGCGGCGGGAGCGGCGTGAAGCCCAGATCCAGCGCGAAGGGCAGAAACGGAAGCACCAGCGTCGCCACGGCGACCGTCACACTTCCCCAGAGCAACCCCACGCCGAGGCGGCTCCGAAAGAACGCGCGCCGCGTGCGGATCACCAGCAGAATGAGGATCTCCGACAGCACGGACTCCGTGAACCACGCGGTCCGGAATGCTGCCGCCGATGCGCCAAGCGCGAGCAGCGATCCGAACGTGACGTAGTCGAACACCGAGCTCACGAGCCCGAACACGAGCATGAAGCGCCGGATCCGCCGATTGTCCCAACGGCGCGGCTGCTCCACGAGCTCCGGATCGAGCCGGTCGGTGGCGATCGCCATCGCGGGGAGATCGCTGAGCACGTTGACGAGCAGAATCTGCTTGGGGAGGAGCGGCAGAAACGCGACGATCAACGACGCGCCCGCCATGCTGAACATGTTGCCGAAGTTCGCGCTGGTGGAGATGAACACGTACTTGAGTGTGTTGGCGAACGCCTGTCGCCCTTCGCGCACGCCGCGCGCGAGCACGCGGAGATCCTTCTCCAGCAGCAGCACGTCGGCCGCTTGCTTGGTGACATCCGCCGCCGAGTCGACGCTGATCCCGACATCCGCCGCGTGCAGCGCCGCGGCATCGTTGATCCCATCGCCGAGGAAGCCCGTCGCGTACCCCGCCTGCTCGAGCGCGCGGATGATACGCTCCTTCTGATACGGCTCCACCTCCGCGAACACGCCGACGCGCGGCGCCGCGTTGACGAGCGCCGGCTCCGTCATCCGATGCAGATCGCCGCCCGTGAGCACGTGACTCGCGTCGAGCCCCGCCTCTTCGGCCACGCGCACCGCGACCTGGGGACTGTCGCCGCTGATCACCTTCACCTGCACGTGCAACCGCGCGAGCTCGCGCAGCGCGTCGTCCGCGCCCGGCTTGAGCGGATCGGCGACGCTCAGCATGCCGACGAAGGTGAGGTCGCATTCGTCGGCTCGTGTCACCGGCGCATCCGTTGCGAGCGCGCGGTACGCGACGCCCAGGCATCGGTAGCCCTGCCGGCTCAGCACCGCGTACTGCGCCTCGATCGCGGCGCGTACCTCCGCCAGCGGGCACCGGTCGCCCGATGCGCTTTCAGCGGTGCTGCAGATGTCGAGCACACTCGTCAGCGCCCCCTTCGTGAGCAGGAGCCGCTCCGTCCCGCACACCACCGCGACGCTGAGCCGCTTCCGCACGAAGTCGTACGGCACCTCGTCGGCTTTCTCGTACTGCTCCGTGCCTGCTGGGCGCACGGCACGCAGCGCTTCGTCTATCGGATTCACGAAGCCGGTGGCGAAGGCGGCGTTCAGGTAGGCGTAGCGCGCCACCGCGTCGCTCGCCGCACCGGTCCAATCCTGCGCGGCGTGCACGCCGACGACGCCCTCCGTGATCGTGCCCGTCTTGTCGGTGCAGAGGATCTCCATGCCGCCCAGATCTTCGATCGAGGCGAGCCGGCGTACGATGACCCGCTCGCGCGCCATCCGGCGCGCACCCTGCGCGAGCGTCACGGAGACGATGGCCGGAAGCAGCTGCGGCGTGAGCCCGACCGTGAGCGCGAGCGTGAACAGCAGCGCCTCGAGCACCGGACGGTGCAGCGCGACGTTGATGGCGAAGAGGACGATCGCCATCACCATGGCGATGTAGAGCAGCAGGTACCCGAAATGCCGCACGCCGCGCTCGAACTCCGTTTCGGGCGGCCGCACCGCGAGCCGATGCGCGATGCCGCCGAACTCGGTGGCGGGTCCGGTGCGCACGACCACCGCGCTCGCCATCCCGCTCACGACGTGCGTGCCGAGGAAGACGGCGTTGCTCCGCTGGGAGACGGGCGCATCGGCCGGCGTCGCCCCGACGGCCTTTTCGCTCGGATACGACTCGCCCGTCAACGCCGCTTCGTCGACGAACAGATCCTTCGCGGCGAGCAGCCGTGCGTCGGCCGGCACGCTGGAGCCCGCGCGCAGCTGCACGACGTCGCCGGGGACGACCGCATCCACCGGCACCTCGCGCACGCATCCATCGCGAACGACGCTGGCCTTGAACTGCACCAGCGCGAGCAGCCGCGCGATGACGCCGGCCGCGCGATGCTCTTGCCAGAATCCGAGCACGCCACTCGCGGCGAGAATGCCGAGAATGATCTCGCCGTCGCGCACTTCGCCGACGGCGATCGACAGCAGCGTCGCCACACTCAGGAGCGCCGTGATGGGGTTCGTGAACTGCCGCACGAACAGCCGGAGCGCTCCACCCCGTCGGGATGGCGCCGCGGCGTTCGCGCCGAGTCGCGCGAGGCGCTCTTCCGCGTCGCGTTCCGTCAACCCGCTGGCGGAGCTGTGCAGCTCGTCGAGCAGACGGTCGATGGGTACGCTCCAGAACGGCGTCGGCGCGGTACCGTTCGGCGCCGCCTGGCCGCCGCCACCGCGAGGGACGACGCTTACGCGTGCGTTCGACTCCGGCGTGCGTCGAGACGCAGGAGCTTCGGGTTCGACCGGTGTCCGTTCGACCGGCGTTCGCATGAGACGCAGACGCTCCGTGACGGTGGCACTCGAACGATGTCCCGGTCCAAGTGCGGGCGTTATCGGGGATGCGCCCGCAGCGTGTAGGAGAATCCCTCCCATCCGATGAGGCCATCTCCGATAGGGCGCGGGCATTGAGGCGCGCACATTGTCCTGGCGTACCGCGTGCTCTCGTTCTGGCTGCCCACGCTCAGCGGCTTCCCATTGGTCGCATTTCTGCAGCACCAGCTTCCCAGGCGCGGCGTGTCCGTGTCTGCGGGACCCGCGGCATAGACAACCGACCCGTCGTCGCTCCATCGCGCCCGCTCGCACGTCGCGGCGCTCACACTCTCGCCCACGGAGAACCCACGACGTGTACATCCTCGCCCTGAACACCGGGTCCTCGAGTCTCAAGTACGCAGTGTACGATGCGACGGGCACGCAACCGGATACGCTCGAGCTCCTGCGGTCCGGTGGAGTCGATGGGATCGGCAGCGATCGGAGCCGCGTGCGCCTGGACAGCGATCGAGGCCCGCACGTCACGGAGATGCCCGTCCCCGATCAGACGGCGGCGCTCGAACTGATCACCGATGACCTGCACTGCGAGCACCTGTGGTCGGGGCTCGCGGCCGTCGGGCATCGCATCGTGCACGGCGGGTCGCTTTACCGCGAGCCCGTGTGCATCACGACCTCCGTGCGCGATGCCCTCGAAGCGCTGATCCCGCTTGCTCCCGAGCACCTGCGCGACGAGCTGCACGCGGTGGATGCACTGGCGAACCGTGCGCCGCACCTGACGCAGGTCGCGTGCTTCGACACCGCCTTTCACCGCGACCTCCCGCTCGAGGCGCGATGGTACGGCCTCCCCCGCGCGCTCGCTGACGACGGCGTGATCCGGTACGGATTCCACGGACTCTCGTACGAGTACATCGTGCGCGAGCTGCGCCGACAGGGAGCGCTCGGGATGCGGACCATCATCGCGCACCTGGGCAACGGCGCGAGCATGGCGGCCATTCGCGACGGCCGGAGCATCGACACGAGCATGGGCTTCACGCCGCGCGGAGGCTTCGTGATGAGCACGCGCTCGGGCGATCTCGACCCGGGGATTCTGCTCTACCTGCTGCGCGAGCGATCGCTGTCGCTGGATGAGGTGGATGCGATGGTCACCACCTCGGGTGGATTGCTCGGTCTCTCGGGCACCAGCGCCGACATGCGCGACCTGCTCGCACGATCGTCTACGGACGAGCACGCCGCGCAGGCGATCGCCGTCTTCTGCTATCAGGTGCGCAAGTTCGTCGGCGCGTACGTTGCTGCACTCGGCGGGCTGGACACGCTCGTCTTCACGGGCGGCATCGGCGAGCACGCCGCCGAGGTCCGTTCGCGCATCTGCGACGGGCTCGCGTGCATCGGCGTCCGCATCGATACGTCCGCCAACACGGCCAACGCGGCCGTCATCTCGCCGGGCGGCGCGCCGGTGACCATCCACGTGATGCCGACGAACGAAGAGCGCATGATCGCCAGCCACACCGCCCACGTTCTGCAACACGCTGTACCCGGAGAGGATCATGATGGATCGCACTGACCGCCTCGCCGAACTGCAGGCGAACTTCCGAGCCGCGAACTATCTCTCACTCGCGCAGCTGTATCTGTGCGACAACCCTCTGCTGCGCGAGCCGCTCCGCCCGGAGCACATCAAGCCGCGGCTGCTCGGCCACTGGGGAACCGTGCCGGGGATCAACCTCGTCTACGGTCATCTGAGTCGGCTCATTCAGGACACGGCGGCCAGCATCCTCTACATCGTCGGAACGGGACACGGGGCGCCCGGCGTTCTGGCCGAGCTGTTCCTGGAGGGCACGCTCGGCGCGTACTACCCGGAGCTCTCGCGCGACCTCGCCGGGCTGTCTCGATTGGTGCGCGACTTCTCGTGGCCGGGCGGCTGGCCGAGTCATCTGACCGCGCGCACACCGGGGACGATTCACGAGGGCGGCGAGCTCGGCTACTCGCTCGCGCACGCGTTCGGCGCGGCGTTCGACAACCCGCGGCTCATCGTCGCCTGTCTCGTGGGCGATGGCGAAGCGGAGACCGGGCCGCTGGCCGCAGCGTGGCAATCGACGGCCGTCCTCGATCCCGCCACCGATGGCGCCGTGCTGCCGATCCTGCATCTCAACGGCTACAAGCTGTCGGGCCCGACGATCCTCGCCCGCTTGTCACCGCACGAGCTGCACGACTACTTCGCGGGGATGGGGTACGTGCTGCGCGAAGTCGCCGGCGACGACCCCGACACCGTGCATCAGGAGATGTGGGCCGCGCTCGACTGGGCGTACGCCGCCATCCGCGAGCAGCAGGTGAACGCGCGCAGCGGACGCTTCCCGATCCGCCCGCGCTGGCCGCTCATCGCGCTGCGCACGCCCAAGGGATGGACGGCGCCCGCAACGCTGGATGGCGCGCCGCTCGAAGGCACCTTCCACGCGCACCAGGTCCCCATCGAGGACCCGGCCGCGAATCCGCGACATCTCGCGGTACTCGAGGAGTGGCTGCGGAGCTACGATCCGAATGCGCTGTTCGACGCCGAGGGACGCCCGCGCGATGCGGTGACGGCGATCTTCCCGCCGCGCGAGCTGCGGCTCGGCGAGACTCCGCAGGCGAACGGCGGCGCGCTCCTCACGCCGCTCGCGCTCCCCGAGTACGAGCGCTACGCCGTCGATGTCCCCGCGCCCGGCGCCGCGCGCACCGAGAACACGAAGGTGCTCGGCCGCTACCTGCGCGACGTGTTCGTCAACGACCGCGAGGCGCACACGTTCCGGCTCTTCTGCCCCGATGAGACATCCTCGAACCGGCTGCAGGCCGTGTTCGAGGCGACCGCGCGCGCGTGGATGCTCCCCATCATCCCCAGCGACGAACATCTCGCGCACGACGGGCGCGTGATGGAGATCCTGAGCGAGCACTGCTGCGAGGGGTGGCTCGAGGGCTATCTGCTCTCTGGACGGCACGGGGTGTTCGCGTGCTACGAGGCGTTCCTCACCATCGTGGACTCGATGATGCAGCAGTACGCGAAGTGGCTGAAGATGGCGGCCGAGACATCGTGGCGCCGCCCGGTCGCCTCGCTCAACTACCTGGTCACGAGCCACGTGTGGGAGCAGGACCACAACGGCTACAGCCATCAAGGGCCGAGCTTCATCAACATGCTGCTCACGAAGAAGGCGGCGATCACGCGCATCTACCTGCCGCCCGATGCGAACTGCCTGCTGTCGATGGCCGACCACTGCTTACGGAGTCGCGGCTACATCAATCTGATCGTGGCGTCCAAGAAGCCCATGCCGCAGTGGCTCTCGATGGATGCCGCGCGGCGGCACTGCGCGGAGGGCGCCTCTACCTGGAGGTGGGCGAGCACCGACGATGGCCGCGTGGATGTCGTGCTCGCGGCCGCGGGCGATGTGCCCACGCGCGAGACGGTGGCGGCGGCGTGGCTGCTGCGCCGCGAGGCGCCGGATCTCCGCGTGCGCGTCGTGAACGTCGTCGATCTCTACGCACTGCAGTCGCCGCGCGATCATCCGCACGGACTGCCGGACGACCGCTTCGTCGAGCTGTTCGGCCGCAACACCGACGTCGTGTTCGCCTTCCATGGCTACCCCAACGTGATCCACGAGCTGATCCATCATCGCCCCGACCCGCAACGATTCCACGTGCGCGGGTACGTCGAGGAGGGGACCACGACGACGCCGTTCGACATGACGGTGCTCAATCGGATGAGCCGGTACGATCTCGCCATCGAGGCGCTGCGGCGCACGGGTCGCACCGATCACACGGCGGTGTTCGAGCGGAAGCTCGCGGAGCACCGGCGCTACATCCGCGAGCGCGACGAGGACATGCCCGAGATCCAGAACTGGCGATGGTCGCCCAGCGAGCCGGCAGCGGGACCGCGACGTCAGCGCGTCGAAGCCACCTGATGGTCGCCAGCACGTCGAAGCCGCATGATGCTCGCCTGCACATCGAAGGGTCATCATGTCCGCCCTCACGTCGCACACATATGCTGGCGGCAGGGGAATTCCCCTACAGCGCGGGGAGGATCGCCCGATACAGTCGCCGATCGCCGCGTGCGACATTTTGCGCATGTGATCTTGCGCGCATCACGCGACTACTGAATCGAATGGAGGGACTCCATGAGCAGCCATATTCTTCTCGCGACGCACGGTGGTGAAAGCGCGGCTGGTGCTGCGCGCGTGGCCGTGCAGCTCGCCCAGCGCCTCCATGCGCCCATCGATGTCATCGCCGTGCTCGCGCCCCCGCCGGTGCTCGACGCGGGCTACGGGCCGGTATTCGTGCTGGATGAAACAATGGAGCGCGAAGCGCGCGAGCAGCTCCGCGCGGATGCCGACGCGCAGTTGCAGAGCTGTGGATGGACGAACACCACGGGCTCGACGTGCATCGAGGGTCCACCCACGCAGATGATTCTCGAGGAGACGCGCGCGCGCCATGCCGATCTCATTGTCGTCGGCCTCGGACCGCACCACTTCGTGGATCGCGCGCTTGGCGGCGAAACCGCGCTGCGCCTCGCGCAGGTGGCCGATGTGCCGGTGCTCGCCGTTCCCGCCGGCGCGGCGGAGGTCCCGCATCGCGTGGTCGCCGCGATCGATTTCAGCCCGACGAGCATCGAGGCGGCAAGGCTGGCCGCGAGCTGGCTCACCGCGGGTGACGTGCTGCTGCTCGCACACGTTGCCCCGCCTACGTCGCGCCGCGCCGCGCGTGACGATGCAGGGGCACGAAGCGCCGCCGAGTCCGCGCCGCATCGGCTGCCCGACGTCGCGAAGGAGCTGCCTGTCCCCAGCGGTGTCACGGTGACACCCGTCGAGCTCAGCGGCGATCCGGCGCGGGCCCTGCTGGATTTCGCGGAGCGCGAGCATGCGGACCTGATCGCATTGGGCAGCCACGGGTACGGAATGTGGAAGCGCTTCATGCTCGGCAGCGTGGCGTCCAAGGTACTGCGGTTGGCCACGTGCTCCGTGCTCGTGGTGCGGCCGACGGGGGTGCAGGCAGGAGTCGCCGCGGCATCGGAATCGCGTATCGCGGAGCAGACGGCGAACACCGGCGCACGCTGATCGCGCCGCGGCACGAACGCGCGCGGCCACACGACACCTCGTGTTGCATGGGGGTGCACCGGCGCCATACGGGAGACGCGACCCATGCAGCTGCACGCGATGGCGGAGGTGTTCGAGCAACTCGAGGCCACCAGCGCCCGACGCACGATGGAGGCGCTGGTGGCCGGCCTGCTTCGGAGTGCCGATGAGGACGAGCTTGCGCCGATCGTCTACCTGC
>DASVCF010000052.1:0-12872 GCA_036381735.1 Gemmatimonadaceae bacterium
GTACACGTAGCGCGCGTTGCAATCGGTCTTCATCGCGATCGCGCGATCGGTACCGCGCAAGCGGACCACCGCGGCGTCGCCCGCACCCGGGCCGACCACCGTGTTCGTCCGCACGGTCGAGTCGTACTGCTCGTACACCCACCGCTTGCTCGCGATGGTGGGAGAAGCGAGGAGCTGAGTGAGCGTCCACACCGGGTCGCGCTCCTCCGGACGCTCGGGGATCGCCAGCACGTCCGTCTCGCGCAGCGCCCGCACTTCGTCGGACTCGCGCGCGGTCGGCGCGTACACGGGGCATTCGGTGACGAGACGCGCGCCCGGGAATTCCGCGACCACGCGGTCGCCCTCCGTCACGCGATACACCGGCTCGGCGATGACTTCGCCGATCACCGCGGCGGTGAGGTCCCACTTCGCGAGAATGTCGCGGACCGCGTCCTCGTGCCCGCGCTTGGCGACGACGAGCATGCGCTCCTGCGATTCGCTGAGCAGGATCTCGTACGGCGTCATCCCCTCCTCGCGCACCGGGACCTTCGTCACGTCGATCGTGACGCCGACATCCCCACGTGCCGCCATCTCTGCGGACGATGAGGTGAGCCCCGCCGCGCCCATGTCCTGAATGGCGACGATATGTCCGCTGCGAATAAGCTCGAGACTCGCCTCGAGGAGCAGCTTCTCCGTGAAGGGATCGCCCACCTGTACTTGCGGGCGCTTGGCCTCGCTGGCGGCCGAGAGATCTTCGGAGGCGAACGAGGCGCCGTGGATGCCGTCGCGCCCCGTGCGCGCACCGACGGCCATGATCGGATTGCCGACCCCTTCCGCCTTCGCGCGGATCAGCTCCTCCTCGCGCATCACGCCGACACACATCGCGTTCACCAGCGGGTTCCCCTCGTACGACGGATCGAACATCACGTCGCCGGCGACCGTCGGGATGCCCACGCAGTTGCCGTAGTCGCCGATCCCCTTCACGACGCCGCCGAAGAGGTAGCGCACGCGCGGGCTCGTGAGCGGGCCGAAGCGGAGCGAGTTGAGCATCGCGATGGGCCGCGCGCCCATCGTGAACACGTCGCGCAGAATGCCGCCGACACCAGTGGCCGCACCCTGGTACGGCTCGACCGCCGACGGATGGTTGTGCGATTCGATCTTGAACGCGACGGCGAGTCCGTGCCCCACCGCGATCACGCCCGCGTTCTCACCCGGACCCTGCAGCACGTACGGCGCCTCGGTCGGCAGCGTCTTCAGGATGGGACGCGAATGCTTGTACGAGCAGTGCTCGCTCCAGAGCGCGCTGACGATCCCGAGCTCGGTGAACGTCGGCGCGCGGCCGAGCAACCGCTCGAGGCGCTGGTACTCGTTCTCCGTGAGACCGTGCTCGGCGACGAGCGCCGGAGTGATGGCCGGATCGCCGGGACGCGGCTGGACGGTCATGCGACCTCGTACGGGAAGGGGAGTGGGGATGCGATCGTGCGACGACTCATGCGGAGACCTCCGCCAGCATGGACTCGAACAGTGGCAGTCCGTCGGCCGAGCCAAGCAGCGCTTCGACCGCGCGCTCAGGGTGCGGCATCAGTCCGAGGACATTCCCTCTTGCACTAATGATACCGGCAATGTTGTGCATGGAGCCGTTGCAGTTCGACGCGGCATCCGGCTCGCCGGCCGCGTTCACGTAGCGGAAGACGACCTGCTCCTCGCCCTCGAGTCGCGCGAGCACGTCATCGTCTGCGACGTAGCGCCCTTCACCATGGGCGACGGGGATCTGCAGCAACTGTCCGGGCCGGTACAGGTTCGTGAAGAGGGTGTCCGTGCGCTCCACCCGAATACGCACCGGTCGCGAGATGAACTTGAGGTCGGCGTTGCGCATCAGCGCGCCCGGCAGGAGGTCCGCCTCGCAGGCGATCTGGAAGCCGTTGCAGATGCCGAGCACCGGACCGCCGCGATTGGCGTGAGCCACGACCTCACGCATGATCGGACTGAAGCGCGCGATCGCGCCGGCGCGAAGGTAGTCCCCATAGCTGAATCCGCCCGGCAGGATGACGACATCCGCGCCCTCCAGGTCGTGCGCCTTGTGCCACAGGTACACCGCCTCTTCGCCGAGCACATCGATCACGGCACGGAAGGCGTCGTAGTCGCAGTTCGAGCCGGGGAAGGTGACGATCCCGAACTTCATAGCGCGTCGATCCCCGCGATCTCGAAGTCCTCGGTCACCGGATTCGCGAGCAACCGCTCGCACATGTCGCGCACCGCCGTGTCAGCGCTCGCTGCATTGGGCGCGGCGACATCGAGCACGATGTTTTTCCCCACGCGGACGTCGGCGACGTCGGCGAAGCCGAGCGATTGCAGCGCATGGGCGACCGCCTTGCCCTGCGGATCGAGAATCCCGCGGCGCGGGAGGATGCGAACGGACACGCGGAAGTGCGTCATTCAGTTCCCTCGTCAATGTGCCTGCGAAAGATGGGTGAGTGGTCGCCCGCGCGGCGCCCGCGACGATGGCGGCGGCGCTCGCCGACCGGCAGCTCCGCGATCTCCACCAGCCGGCTCGGCTCGCCGTCCTCGTCGTCACCGGAATCGAACAACGGATCGCCCGTCGGCACCCGCTCGAGCAATCCGAGAAAGAACGTCTTCGCCAGCCCGAAGCTGACGTAGGCGACGAGCGCCGGGAACGCGAACGCGTACGGTCGGAACAGGATGCCGACCACCACGATGGCCAGCGCGACCGTGGCTGCCGTTCGGCCGATGTTCCGCACACTGATCATCGGCAGGGCGGGGTAGAGCACGTGGCTGATCATGAGGAAGCTCAGCACGAGCATCACGCCGGGCACGATCGTGTGCCACGGCCAGCCGCCCACGTTCGTCTGCATGAACAGCGAGGTCTGACTGAACCAGTAGTACGTCGCGAGCGTCATCCCCGCCGCGGGACTCGGCAGCCCGTGGAAGTGCGTCTTCGCGTGCCCGCCCTGCTCGATGTTGAAGCGCGCGAGGCGCATGACCGCGCAGGCGATGAAGATGAAGGAGAAGAGCCAGCCCCAGCCATCGCGATTCAGCACGGCGAAATACATGATGAGCGCCGGCGCCACGCCGAAGCTCACCGCATCCACCAGTGAGTCGAGCTCGACGCCGAAGCGGCTCCCGGTGCGCGTCATGCGCGCGACGCGTCCATCGAGCAGATCCATGACGCCGCTCATCACCACGAACCATCCAGCCGACCGGAATTCGCCGCGGGCCGCGGAGACGATGGCGAAGACGCCGAAGAACAGGTTGCCCAGGGTGAAGCCGTTGGGCAGCAGCACGACGGCGCGTCGCATCGACGGCCGGGCGATCGTGGGTCTCATGCGGGCAGCTCCGCCAGCACCGTGGTGCCGGCCAGCGGGCGGTCGCCGATCGCGACACACACTCGCGCGGTCACCGGCATGAAGACGTCCACGCGCGAGCCGAAGCGGATGATTCCCATCCGCGCCCCCTGCGCGCACTGGTCGCCCACGTGCGCATAATTGACGATGCGCCGCGCGATGAGCCCGGCGATCTGACGGACGAGAATCCGGTTGTCCCCGCTCTGGATCCCCACGGACATCTGCTCGTTTTCGAGGCTGGCCTTGTCCTTGGCGGCGTTCATGAACTTCCCCGGGTTGTAGTGGACGTATTCGACCACCCCATCCACGGGATACCGATTCACGTGGACGTTGAAGATGTTCATGAAAATCGACACGCGGAGCGCGCGCCCGTGGACGAACGCCGGCTCGTCCACCTCCGTGATCATTACCACCCGCCCATCGGCGGGGGAGACGACGAGCCGCTCGCCGCGATCCCCCGTGCGCTCCGGGTCGCGAAAGAAGTAGCCGACCCAGAGCGCCGCCACCACGAGCACGATCGCCAGCACCCACAATCCCCACGCGCCGCGCCCGGCGGCGACCGCGATCGCGCCGAGCGCGAGCAGCGCGGCAATGAGGATGAAGATCAACCCTTCGCGTGCGAACCTCACGTCAACTTCGACACGTCCAATGCGGTTCCGGTCAGGCGGCGGTACGCATCCAGGTACCGATCGCTCGTGGCCTGCACGACATCGGCCGGGAGTGATGGCGCTGGCGCATCACCGTTCCAACGCCCGGCTTTGCGCTCGCCGTCGAGGTAGTCACGCAGCGGCTGCTTGTCGAAGCTCGGCTGCCCCCGGCCGGGCGCGTAGCTCGCGGCGGGCCAGAAACGCGAGCTGTCGGGCGTCAACACCTCGTCGGCCAGCAGGATGTGCCCCTGCGCGTCGCGTCCGAACTCGAACTTCGTGTCGGCGATGATGATCCCCTTGGGCTCCGCGACATCGCGGCCGAAGGTGTACACGAAGCGCGTCAACCGCTCGAGCTCCGTCGCCGTGTCGGCGCCGACGAGCTCGCGCATACGCGAGATGGTGATGTTCTCATCGTGTCCGGTTTCCGCTTTGGTCGCGGGGCTGAATACCGGCGGCTCGAGCCGGTCGCTCTCCTTGAGTCCCTTCGGCAGGGGCTCGCCGGCGAGCGTGCCGTGCTTCGCGTATTCCTTCCACGCCGATCCCGTAATATAGCCGCGGATGACGCACTCGATCGGGACGATGGTCACGCGGCGCACCAGCATCGCGCGTCCCGCGATCGCGCCGCGATGGTCGGCCAGCGCCGGCACCTGGGCAATGATCTCGTCGGCATCCGCGGTGATCATGTGGTGCTCGACCTTCCCCTCGAGCTGCCGGAACCACCAGGCGCTGAGCTGCGTGAGCACCGCCCCCTTGTAAGGGATCGGCTCGTGCATCACCACGTCGAACGCGCTGATGCGGTCGGTGGTGACGAGGAGCAGCCGGTCGCGGTCCACCTCGTAGATGTCACGGACTTTTCCGCGCCCCAGCCGCTTCAGGGGGAGCGCGCTCTGAACCATCACGGTCACGCCGATACCTCCGTCATACTCGTGGGGTCTCTCGTTCAGGGGTTGTGGTTGGAGCGGCGGCGAGCAACGGCTCGACCACCGCGCGCAGAAAGTCATCCACCTGCTCCGGCGCGCGTCCAATGAACTGCGACGGATCGGTGACGTCCCGCATGTCCGCCAGCGCGATCGGGAAAGCGGGGTCCGCGGCGAGTCGATCGAGCATATCGTTCCGCGAAGCACCCTCCTTGAGCGCATGGGCCGCCTCGATGCTGTGCCGGCGGATGACTTCGTGCACCTCCTGGCGATCGCCGCCGGCCCGCACGGCGCGGACGATGAGCTTCTCGGTCGCCATGAACGGCAGCTCCTCGTCGATCCGCCGCCGGATGCGCGAGGGGTGCACCTCGAGCCCGCCCGCGACGTTCCCCGTGAGGATGAGGATCGCATCGGTGGCCAGGAACGATTCCGGCAGCACCAGCCGCCGGTTCGCGCTGTCGTCCAGCGTCCGCTCGAAGTACTGCACGCTGTGCGTGAGGTTCGCGTTCTCCTCCAGCGAGATTACGAAGCGCGCGAGCGACGCAATGCGCTCGGAGCGCATCGGGTTGCGCTTGTACGCCATCGCGGACGACCCGATCTGCTCGCGCTCGAAGGGTTCCTCGAGCTCGCCGAACGACTGCAGCAGCCGCACGTCGCCGCTGAATTTGGAGGCGCTGGTCGCGATCCCCGCCACCACCGAGAGCACCTGCGCATCCAGCTTGCGCGAATAGGTCTGACCGGTCACGGGCAGTGAATGCTCGAACCCCATCGCGCGCGTCACGAGCTCATCGAGCCGCTGCACCTTGGCGTGGTCGCCATCGAAGAGCTCGAGAAAGCTGGCCTGGGTGCCCGTCGTCCCCTTCACGCCGCGCATCGGAAGCGTGGCGATCCGGTGATCGAGGTCCATCAAGTCGAGCACCAGATCTTCCATCCACAGCGTGGCACGCTTGCCCACCGTCGTGAGCTGCGCGGGTTGCAGGTGCGTGTAGGCGAGTGTCGGCTCGGCGCGCCACGTCCGGGCGAACGTGGCGAGGACGCGCAGCACCTCGACGACCTTCGCGCGCAGCAGCTCCATCGCGCGGCGCAGGAGGATCAGGTCGGCGTTGTCCGTGACGAACGCGCTCGTCGCGCCGAGATGAATGAACGGGCGCGCGGCAGGCGCCACATCGCCGAACGCGTGGACGTGCGCCATCACGTCGTGCCGGAACCGGCGCTCGTACGTCGCGACCTTCTCGAAGTCGATGTCGTCCAGATGCGCGCGCATCCGGCGGATCGCTTCCTCGGGGATGTCGACGCCCAGCTCGCGCTCCGCCTCGGCCAGCGCGAGCCAGAGGCGTCGCCACAGGCCGTGCCGCACCTGCGGCGACCAGAGCTCGAGCATGGCCCGCGAGGCGTAACGCTCCGCGAGTGGTGACGAATAGGTGTGTGACGTGCTCATCGCACCATGAAGTCTGTGGGATAGATCCGACCGGCGCGCTCGAAGTACATCCGGATGATTCCACGGCCGCCATAGAAGTCTAGCGCCTTCGCGACCTCCTGGGCGTTCTCGATCGGGGTCTGATTGATCTGCACGATCACGTCGCCCTTCTCCAGTCCGAGCTCATCGGCGACGCGCTGCGTGACGTTGTAGATGAGCGCGCCGTGCTGGCTGCGAATCCCACGCTCGGCGCGAATGGCCGGCGTGAGGGTGACCAGCTCGAGCTCCTTGAGCACCTGCACCTTCGGCGCGCTCACCTCCGGGAGATCGGAGACCGCCACCTGCACCGAGAATTGTCTGCTCCCCCGGCGGATGACGAGCGACACTTGATCGCCCACGCGGAAGTCGAGCTGCGCCGCCTCCCAATCGAAGGGGTTGTGCAGCACGCGCGTCCCGGCGCGCAGAATTTCGTCGCCCGGCCGGAGCCCAGCACGTGCGGCCGGAGAGCCGGGCGCCACGGAGCGGATGCGGACCCCCGAGCGCAACGCCTGCCGCGCATTGAAGGTCTCGGGCAGCTCGATCTTCACCCCGACCCATGGCCGCCGGATGGCGCCATGCGCGAGCAGGTCCTCGGTCACGCGCTTCACACGATTGATCGGGATCGCGAAGCCCAACCCCACCGAGCCGCCGCTCGGCGTGTAGATGGAGCTGTTGACGCCGATCACCTCGCCCAGCGCGTCTACCAGCGGTCCGCCGGAGTTCCCTGGATTGATCGCGGCATCCGTCTGGATCATGTCCACGTAGAGCGCGTTCCCCTCGGACTGCGCCGCGAGGTTGCGCCCCGTTCCGCTGATCACGCCCGCCGTCACACTGGGCTCGCTGTTGCCGAGGAGGAAGCCGTACGGATTGCCGATGGCGATGGCCCACTCCCCGATGAGCAGCGAGTCGGAGTTCCCCAGCCGAGCGACGGGCAGATTGGACGCGTCGATCTTGATCACGGCCAGATCGTTGATCTCGTCCTTGCCGAGCAGCTTCGCGGGGTACGTCGTACCGTCGCGCAATGCCACCGAGATCGTGCTCGCGCCAGCGACCACGTGTGCGTTGGTGACGATCACGCCGTCGGACCGAACGATGAATCCCGACCCGAGTCCGGGGAGTACCCGCTTGGTCGGCTGCTGACCGAACATCGCGTCGAAGGGGTCGACGGGGTTCGTCTCCTCGACTTCGGTCTGTACGGTGACGACGGACGGCGCGACTCGCGCGACCGCGTCCGTCAGCGCCGTGCGGCGCGACGCCGTCGTCTCATCCGAGACGGTCGCGAGAGCGTCCGCACCCAGCTGTGGACGAGTGGCGCTGTCCGATGAGGAGGCGAGCGACGGCGATTGTCTCGCCGTCGCAGGCTGCTCCAGCGGTGACTGGACGTCCGCGTTCGCCGCCGCCGTCGTCACCTCCGCGCGCGCATCGTGCGGCGCGCCGCGGCATGCGAGCGCACCGAGCAGGAGGAGCGCCGGCCATGCCCGCGCGATCACACGCCGGTGCGAGTCTGCGCGATGTGCTTGCTCCAGGCGTTCAGGGACTGATCGATGGCGCGATCGGTGAGGGGATGCAGGAGCAACGAGCGGAGCAGGGTGGGCGATACGGCCGCGAGGTCCGCGCCGATGTGTGCTGCTTCGATGAAGTGAGACGCGTCCGTGATGGACGCCACCAGGATTTCGCACTCGAGTACGTAATTGTCGAAGATCTCACGGATACGGCGAACGAGGCCCAGGCCATCGTTCCCCGTCTCGTCCAGACCGCGGACGGAAGGACTGACAGAGGTCGCGCCGGCCTTCGCGGCGAGAAGCGCCTGCGCGGCGCTGAAGACGAGCGTCGTGTTGACGCGAATGCCGTCGCGGGCGAGCCGGCGCATGGCGAGCAGTCCCTCCTCGATCATCGGGACGTTCACCACGACGTTGTCGCCCAGCTTCGCGAGGTCGCGTCCCTCGCGATACATGTCGTCGGCCTGCACCGACATGACATCCACCATCACCGGGCCGGTCACCACGCGACAGATGTCGGCGATGTGCGCCAACACATCGCCGTCCGTCATTCCGGGCTCCATCAGCGATGCGTTCGTCGTGACGCCGTCGGCGAGCCCCATGGCGAGCGCCCAACGGATTTCCCCGAGATCGGCCGTCTCCAGGATGAGTCTCATGGCGGTGTGAGGTAGAGGTCCAGCGGATACTCCACGCGATCCAGGAACAGTGCACTGGCGGGCGCGGGGGGCGATGTCTCGCTGTTGTCCGGCGCGGCGAGGAGCCGGCGCAAGTCATCCGCATCGCGCCGGGCACTGGCCCCGTCGATCATTGTCCCCACCAGAAATCGAACCATGTGGTGCAGAAAGCGGTTCGCCGCGATTTCCAAGACCAGCCCACCCGGCCGGTCGAGCCATGCGGCGCGCAGGATGGTGCAGCGGTGCTCGTCGCCGGCCGGTGCCGTACCGCGCACCGCGAAGGCACGAAAGCAATGCTCGCCGCGGAGCGCCTCGGCCTGTGCGTCGAGCAGTTCCTTCGACAGCGCACGCGCGACCGGCCATTCCCAACGCCGCCGGAATGGTGAACGTGCGCCGTCATCGGTGCCCACATAATAGCTGTATCCGCGCGACCGTGCGCTGTAGCGCGCGTGGAACTCGGGCCGCATCTCGTACGCCGCCGCCACCCAGATGTCGGCCGGGAGCACCGCGTTGAGCGCCCGCCGCATCGCCATCGGCTCCCACTTCTCCGGCACGCGCACCCCCACCGCCTGTCCTCGCGCATGCACGCCGGCATCGGTGCGCCCCGAGCCGAGCGCGGCCACGGGCTGCCCGGTGAGCCGAGCGAGCGCCGCCTCCAACTCGCTCTGCACCGTGCGCTCTCGTGGTTGCCGCTGCCACCCCGCGAATCCCGCTCCGTCATAGTGCAAGACCAATTGCAGGGTGCGCTCCCGCATGAGCGGAACTTACCCGGCGGGGCATCACTGTCAAGCAACGCCGAGCGCGGCGAAGCGATTGACAGCGCAACACCTACGCCTCTACATTCACGGGCCCACACCGGCTCCGTCGGCCGCCCTCCACCCGCTGCATGCCACCACGAACTCTCGCCTCACTCGCGCACGCGCTTGGCGCTGCGTCAGATTTGGACGTGGCCCTCGTTGCGCTTGGCGAAGCGCTCGCCGAGGTGGATCGGTCCGCGCGCGTGGTGCTCTTCTCGTACGATGGGCGACGCCAGCTTTTTCGTGAGCGACTGAGTCCGATCGGCGGCGCGATCGAGCGCGGGTCAGCGGATACGACGGTCGATCATCTGCCGCCCGATGTGCGTGCGTTGATCATGAGCGGTGGGCAGTTCGCGGACCTGGCCGATCGGTCGGACGAATTCGCGCGCCTCCTTGGGCTCGAGGGCATGCTGCAGGAGAGCGGACTGCTCGCGCTGCGCGGGATACAGACCGATGGCTACCTCGCGGCCGCCGTCGCCCTCTATGAGCCGCGGCGCTTCTTCGGCACGCGTGTCATGGAGCGCTTCGCGCCGTACCTCGCGCTCTTCGAGCTGGCGTTCGCGCGCTTCGCGGAGCGCGACGCGCGCGCGGAGGCGGTGCATACGCTGGAGGACGTCACGCAGCGGGTGCACGGCGAGTATGTGAAGAAGCTCGCCGGTCTCGAGCGCGAGCTCGCGGCCGCGCGCGAGACACCGTCCCAGGGCACCCCGCGCGTCGACCCTGGGCGTCTCGTCGCATTGGAAAGCGTTGCCGCGCGCGCGCGGGAGGAGGCGCGCCGCGCGACCCGGCGTGCGGAAGCCGTCGAGCAGCAGATGGGCGCGGCGATCGGCCAACTCGAACAGGCGCACGTCGAGCTGCATCGGCGGAGCGAAGCGCTGCGCCAGAAGACGCGCACGCTGTATCTCATCGATCGCGTGCTGTCGCTCGACGCGGTGACGGCGGAGCCGCGTCAACTCGCCGAAGGGCTGCTCGCGCTGGTGGGCGACGACATGCAAGCCCACCGCTGCTCGCTCATGCTGCGCGTTCCCGACACCAACGAGCTCTACATCGCCGCGGCGAAGGGACTCGCGCCGGAGATCGCCGATGGCACGCGTGTGCCGATCGGCCGCGGTGTCGCCGGAAAAGTGGCGGCGAGCCGTCAGCCGCTGCTCGTCACGGACGTCGCCGAAGCGGGAACGCATCCGCTGCTGCGCGACGAGTACTTCACGTCGGGCTCGTTCATTAGCTTTCCGCTCGTGTATCACGAACAGCTCGTGGGTGTCGTGAACCTCACCAATCGCGCTCGGCGCGGCGTGTTCGTGGAAGAGGACATTGAGCGCGTGCGTCTGCTCGCGCTCGTCATCTCGCTCGTCGCCTCGCACGCCGCGCTTCCGGAGCGGCTCCTCGAAACGATCGGTGTCCGCTGAGCGCTTGCGGGACGCGATTCGCCGTCTCGCGAACGGCGGCTCGCTGTCCGCGGATGAGACGGCCGACGCGTTCGACGTGGTGATGCGCGGCGAGGGGACGCCCGCACAGGTTGCCGCGCTGCTCATGGCGCTCCGCGTGAAAGGGGAGACCGCGGAGGAGGTGGCCGGCGGTGCGCGCGCCATGCGGCACGCCATGGTGCAGCTGTCCGCTCACGATCCCGATACGCTCGTCGACACGTGTGGCACCGGTGGCGGCACGGTGCGGACGTTCAACATCTCCACGGCCGCCGCGCTGCTCGCGGCTGGCGCTGGCGTCCGCATCGCGAAACACGGCAACCGATCGTTCACCACCAAGTGCGGCAGCGCCGACGTGCTCGAAGCCCTCGGCGTCCGCATCGACATGCCGGTCGAGGCGATGCGCGAGACGCTGGAACGCGCGGGCATCGTCTTCATGTTCGCGCCGCTGATGCATCCAGCGATGCGACATGTCGGACCGGTTCGGGGCGAGATCGGCGTACCGACGATCATGAACATCCTCGGTCCCCTCGCCAATCCGGCGAGCGCGGGACGTCAGGTGATGGGCGTCGCGGAGGAAGCACGGCTTCCCGTGCTCGCCGGTGCGCTCGCGGCGCTCGGAAGCGTGCATGCGCTGGTCGTCCACGGCGAACCCGGGATGGACGAGATCTCGCCGCTCGGAACGACGCGCGTGCTCGAGGTGTGCGCGGGGACCGTGCGCGAGTGGGCCATCGACGCGGCGCAGTTCGGACTCCGCGCCGCGGATGCCGCGGAGCTGGCTGGATCGACACCGGAGGAGAACGCGAACATCATCCTCCGTGTGCTCCGAAACGAGGTGCACGGCGGCGCGCGTGCCGCCGTCGTGTTGAATGCGGCGGCGGCGCTGTATGTGGGTGGGGAAGTGTCCGATTACCCGGCCGCCCTGCGCCGCGCGGACGACGCGCTCGGTGCAGGCGCCGGACTCGCGGCACTGGAGAGACTCCGGGAGGCGGCTAGTACCGCCGCATCACGCCAACCACCACGCCCTGGATCGTGACGTCGTTCTCGTGCACGAAGATGGGGCTCATGGTATCGTTGGCGGGTTGGAGGCGGATGCGCCCATCGTGCTCGCGATAGAACTTCTTGACCGTCGCGGAGGCATTGTCCACCAGCGCGATGACGGTCTCCCCGTTGCTCGCCGTGCGGCGCTCGCTGACGACCACAAAGTCGCCGTCGCGAATCTGCTCATCGATCATCGAGTTTCCGCGCACGCGCAGCACGTAGTGGTTGGCACCGGGCCGCACGAAGTCGTGCGGGACGCACAATGTCTCGTCCGTGGTCACGGCCTCGATGGGGACACCAGCCGCCACCGCGCCGAGAAGCGGGAGCTCGACCGCTTTCGGGAACACATCCGAGGGGAGGATCTCGATCGCGCGGCTCTCGTTGTACGACCGCTTGATGTACCCCTTGCGCTCGAGGTTGCTGAGATGCTCGTGCACCGTCGCGAGCGATTTGTAGTCGAACCGGCGCGCGATTTCGTCGAAGCTCGGTGCGTACCCGTTCTCCTCGGCGTATTCGCCGAGGTAACTGAGGATTTCCCGTTGGCGCTTGGTGAGCGGCATACCCTGTCCCTGATGGGAGAGTGTTGAGTAGGTTACGGGGTCCGTCCCGCATTCCCGAAAGAATGCCGAATTCACTATAGCCGAATAGCCCCCGAAGTGCAAGCATCGTCCGCACAATGGACCCCGCCCGCAGGCGTGCTGGGAGGGATCGTACACGAAGCCGAGGCGCGCGCCGCGCAGTTGCGTGAGCGTGAAGCCGCGCTTCGCACCGCCGCGCACGCCGCGCCCGCCGCGCCGTCGCTCCACCAGGGACTCCGTGGGACGTCCGTGGCGATCATCGCCGAAGTGAAACGGCGCTCGCCATCCAAAGGGACGATCAACTCCGGGTTGTCGGCTGGCCAGCAGGCTCTCGCCTACGCGTCGGGCGGCGCGTCCGCGATCTCGATTCTCACCGAGCCCGTCCACTTCGGCGGCTCCGGCGAGGACCTCGAGGATGCGCGGTCGCGTGTCGCGATTCCCATCCTCAAGAAGGACTTCCACGTCCATCCCGTGCAACTCCTCGAGGCAAAGGCGCTGGGC